>NZ_JAXHPF010000007.1:0-141922 GCF_034187745.1 Acinetobacter faecalis
CTTAATACCTCATCAGCATTAAGATCAACACTTAAAACCCCACATTTCGTTTCGTTCATTGCGTTGGTGTGCTGCGTATTCTATAGAGTTTCTTAGCAAGCGCAACCCCTTTTTATTAAATAATCTCAAATTCACGCACACATGTTTACTTTTCATACAAAATTTAAAAATTAATGCTAAATTTACCGCAATTCGCTCAAAATTTAAACGAATATTTATAAAAAAAGCCACGTTATTCGTGGCTTTTTTAAATCTAGTAATTTTACTGCTCTGCTAACCAAGTTAAAAACTTCTGTCTTTCAGCTTTAGATGCACCTTTCCATATTTGAATAAGGCGTTGATCTTGACCACCTTTAACATTCACATTTGTTGATATTTCTTCTTTTGGCTGATTTAACTTTGCTTGAGCCGTATATTCTGGTGATGGCTGTACATTTACTTGATTTCTATTTATTGACTCCCCCTCAACAAACAAATTACTCACAATACCTAAACCAGAGGTTTTAGCACCTTGCTGCTTAACCAATAATTGATTTTTACTATTATATAAACCAAATACAGGTTGCTTTGCGTAATCTCTCGCAGCATCTACATTTTTTGGCGTATCTATTAAAGATAAATAATAAGTTTGATTATCATCCAATAATGGCGTTTTAATATTTACGATATTTGATCGTACAATTTCATGTGTTCCAATATTTCGATTTTCTTCAAAATACTGTGAATATCGAACAGAGATTACATTCTCGCCCGTCTTTAATTGATGTGCTTTTTTATTAGAACTAAACAAGCCTGTATTTACTTCTTGTCCATTAATCGCCGCAATTTTTATTTCTTCTGGCGTTGTTAATGTAATTACGGCAAATGCAGGTGTACTCATCATTAATAAAGTAGCGAAAAAAGACCATCTTTTATTCATTAATACATATCTCATCATTTTTACATTTGACGGAACTATGAATGAGCTTAATGACACTTTCATTACAACTATTAATTCACTTGTTTTAAATAAAAAAAGAGTGCTTAAGCACTCTTTCTTCATATTAATTACAACATTAATTAAATGATTTAAAACGTTCTGCATCATCTATAAATGTTTTTTCGCCAGCAGGCGCTTCAATAGAACCAAATACTAGTTGAGCGCGTAGTTTCCAATTTGCAGGAATATCAAATGTTGTTGCAACTTCAGCGTCTACGATTGGATTGTAATGTTGCAATGAAGCGCCAATATTTTGTTCTGCTAGTGCAGTCCATACCGCAAATTGCGCAATTGCAGTTGAATGCTCAGACCAAACTGGGAAGTTATCTGCATACAAAGCAAAGTTTTCTTGTAAGTTTTTAATTACAGATTGATCTTCATAAAATAATACTGTACCTGTACCTGCTGCAAAACTTTGAATTTTCGCTTCAGTTGGTGCAAATGCTTCTGCAGGCACAATTTTACGTAATGTTTCTAACGTAATATTCCAAAATTTAGCATGAGATTCACCAAATAAAGTCACAACACGTGAAGATTGTGAGTTAAATGATGATGGGCTTAAACGCACAGCTTGTTGAATTGTTTTTTCAATGTCTGCATTTGCAAGTTCTACATTTTTACCAATTGCATAAATTGTACGGCGTTTTTCTATATTTTTTAAAAATGACATTAGGATTCCTCTTTGATCTCACGATCACTCTTAATTCGTTATACACATCTTATAATTTTTAATTTTTAGATAAATACCCAATTTCATTACATAGTGTTTTATTAATAGAACAATCAATTAATATAGATCGTAAAATGGCTTTATTCTACGTGTAGATTTTTTAATTTCTATACACGCAGAACAATATAACCAATTTTAATGAAAAACTTTAAATTGCTGTTCGTAATCTATAAATGGTTTTTCAACTATTTCTTGCTCAATAGAACCGAATACAAGTTGTGCACGTAGCTTCCAGTTTTCATCAATATCAAAGGATTTTGCAATTTCTTCATCAATAATTGGATTGTAGTGTTGCAACGAAGCACCAATGTCTGAATCTGCTAAAGCAGTCCATACCGCAAATTGCGCCATACCAGATGTTTGTTCAGACCATATTGGAAACTCTTCTGCATCAAAAGGACGTTTTTTTTGTAATTGCTTAATAACAGCTTGATCTTCATAAAACAAAACTGTTCCATAGGCTTTTAAACACTGATCAATTTTCACAGCTGTTCCTGCAAAAATATTGAAAGGCACAATTTTACGTTGCATCTCCTTCACAATATTCCAAAATTTATGATGTGAATTACCATATAAAATAACAACGCGTGTACTTTGTGAATGATGTGCAGATGGACAACTTCGCACAGATTCTTGAATCAGCTCTGTTAAATAAGTTTGACTAAAACGAAGCTTATCGCCTAATTCACTAATATTTCTTCGCTTTTTAAGCTGATCAATGAATGTACTCTCTTCAATCACACTGACATTTTTCTTTTTTAACTTAAAATCTTTTGTGATATCAGATGTCAAAACATGACCAATCTTATCTAATAATGCCATTACCTTTTCCCCAAAAAATTGGCATGAATACTAGCTTTATTGTAATGATTTTATTTTTAATTAATTATCTATAAAAATCATTATTGATGCTTTTTAAATCAATCACTTACCCATAAAAAAATAAACTCCGCATTTAGCGGAGTTTATGTGACCTAATCAGCAATTTTAATTTGAGCGATATTATTTATCTGTTTCAAATAATGCCGCAACAAATGATTTTGCAGAGAATGGTCTTAAATCATCAATTTGCTCACCAACGCCAATAAAACGAATTGGCACATGTGTGCGACTTGCTATGTTAAATAACACACCACCTTTAGCGGTACCATCAAGTTTAGTAATTGTAATACCCGTTAAGCCAACAGCTTCATCAAACATTTCAACTTGGTTAATTGCATTTTGACCTGTGCCTGCATCTACAACCAACATCACTTCATGTGGTGCAGTCGCATCACTTTTTTGCATAACGCGCTTAACTTTCGTTAACTCTTGCATTAAATGCCCTTTATTGTGCAAACGTCCTGCTGTATCTGCAATAAGTACATCTACACCTTTAGCACGCGCACTTTCAAAAGCATCAAAAATAACAGAAGCACTGTCTGCACCATGACCTTGTGAGACAACAGCAATATCGTTACGTTCGCCCCAAATTTGAAGTTGTTCAGTTGCTGCTGCACGGAATGTATCACCCGCTGCAAGCATTACTTTTTTACCTTCACCTTGAAGACGTTTTGCTAACTTACCAATTGTTGTTGTTTTACCTACACCATTTACACCCACAACTAAAATCACATACGGCGATTTGTTTGGATCAATATGCATTGGTTTTACACGTGGTTCTAAAATAGCAACAAGCTCTTCTTGCAATGCTTTATATAAAGAATGCGAGTAAATTAAATCACCACGATTTGTACGTTCCGTTAAATTCGCAATAATTGTTTTTGTTGCTTCTACACCAATATCTGCAACAAGTAATTGCTCTTCAACTTCTTCTAGTAATTCATCATCAATTTCTTTACCACCGATCAGAATATTCACCATACCATCGGCAAGGTTTTTACGCGTTTTCGTTAAGCCGCTTTTCATTCGGCTAAAGAAACCACCTTTTGCCTTTGTTTCTTCTTGTGCAACTTCTGTCGAAACGCTTTCTACTGCTGGTGTTGTTTCAACAATAGGCACATTAATTGAAGGTAAATTCGGTAACGTAACATCGTCATCACCGATGTCAGCATCAATTAAAAATTTATTCTGCCCATTAGATTGTTGCTGCATGCCGAATCCCTGAAAATACTGCATTAAAATAAAAGTGAAAGTCTAGCATAAACCACGTCGTTTTACGTTGTATTGATTTACATAGATTTGTCCGAATATTAAGCCTAATCAATCTTCAATAGATAAAGCAGGAAGTTCTGTTGCTTTGTTCATTTCAATTTGATGTGCATGCATAAGGCGAAGATATTGCCCAACCATAATAGTGTGCTGTTGCAATAATACTTCTGCCATTTCTTGGCTTTCAGGATATATAGGCTGATTAGCAATTACTTTAACTTGCTGAAACTTGACGGAATCAATTGGGCGATATAACGCAACTGTAGACATCACCAAAATAATTGAAATAATAAAAAGAATGAACGCATTATAAATTTGCTCAAGCTTTAACTGAGCATAAAATTGCTTAATTTTTTGAATATTGCTGTACATGACCTACCTCGATTAAAGGTAGTTTATGGGTGTCTAAAATTAATCACAAGATATTCAGCTCAATTCTGCCTATATTTATAAGCAAAATTGAGCTTAAGCTAAGATTTAATGTAAAACAGGCGCTAGAAAAACAAAATATAAAACTATTGCGATAACAGCCAATACACCATACATAATTTTTACATGCGTTTGATTTTCCTCTTCATGATGATGCGGACTTTCATCAACAGACAAACGCTCTAACTCACCATTGTATGCTTGATAAAATTCTGCACGCTGCTCTGCATTTAATTCACGTGTGTAATCATAAACACGCTTTTTTTGTGCAAGGCAAAAATCACCTATTCTTAATTCATTATGATAAATCGCTTCATCCAATTGCTTTCGATGTAATTGAGCTAATCCTATAATTTGAGCTTTATTGGGTGGTAAATCTAAAGAAAATCCATCTATAGTTTTTGACATTTAATTTCCCCTTATTTTAATAATCGATTGATGTTTTTTTAATAATTCGTTCAAACCTTACGCATAAGATCATTATTTAATCATTTAAACGCAACTTATTACGACAATCAAGTGGATTTGTTTGACACTTCAAGCAATTTGTAATAATAGTTTAATAATAGAGTGTTAAAAATATCTAAAGACTCAAGATTGGTCTTTATAGTTTGAACATAATTACAATAAGGAGTTATATATGATTCAACAATTCTCTCAACAAGACTTAGAACATGTTTACGCAGATGCAGTAAATACAATCCAATACGAAATGAACTTTGCAGAAGCAGTTTCACAGTTGGAAGGTGCAGCACGAGCTGGACATGGTAAAGCAGCAATGTTTTTAGCAGAACTTTATTATCAAGGTTTTCGCGTAGAACGAGATTCACTAAAAGCACAATTTTGGCAAAACCTAGCCACCATGCAAGCATAATTAAACGTCACTCAGGTGGCGTTTTTTTACGACCTTTTTCATATAATTTTACGATTCTACGCAAAGTTTAAACAATACTGTCATTATAAGTCCGTACAATAAAATCAAATCAGCAACTAAGAATGATTATGTATCAGGTGAATCAATTACACCCATTACCCAAAGATTTCTTTCTTAAAATTACAATTTTAAAATCGATGATGTACTGCGGTGTGCTTTGGGGTTTGTATCATGAGGGCTGGGCTATGACTTCTGATCAAGAACATCATATTTTTCCTTTTTGGTTAAGCTGTTCTCAAGCACAGAAATATGCTCAAAAAAAATGGCCAAATTACACAGCGCGTAAAATCACCCCTGAAGATTTTCAAAAGTCTTTATTACCTACCCTTACCCGTTTAAATGTTAAACCAACCTTATACAATTCAAGCCACCAGAAATTTAAGTTTAGCCCGCAATTAATGAAATATTTTTTCTTTAATAAGCCAAATAAACTTCTTGCTTAACAGATATTAAATACACAGAACAAAGTACAAGGATGTACTGAACATTCACAAAAGATGACCATAAATATCTTTGTATTTATAAAATTTCACGTTAATTTAAAAAGAACTCAGAAGAACAATGAAAGAGGATAATTTGAATGAGCAATGTAGCATACGTTTTAAAAGATAAAGGCAATACTGCTATATATACAGTAAAGCCAAATTCAACGGTTCTTGATGCTATTAAATTAATGGCTGATAAAGGTATTGGTGCGCTTGTAGTTACCGATGAAAATAATAAAGTTGCAGGCATTCTTTCTGAGCGTGATTACACGCGTAAAGTTGTTCTTATGGAGCGTACTTCTAAAGATACGCTTGTTAGCGAAATTATGACGGCTAAAGTTTTAACCGTACCTACAACAGCATCTGTAAAAGAATGTCTAAAATTAATGACCGATAAGCATTTACGTCATTTGCCTGTGGTTGAAAACGAGCAACTTTTAGGTTTTATTTCAATTGGTGACTTAGTAAAAATTGCGATGGAAGATCAAAACAAGTTAATTGATCAGTTACAACAATATATTTCAGGTTGATAAACCTAACAGACATCTCTTACTTAAAAGTTAATTAATTAATTCTAATATTTATAAAAAAAGCCCTGAACTATTCAGGGCTTTTCATTCTACAACTTAATTTAAACCTAATTTTTCTGCAACATAATCTGAGTCTTTATCCCCACGACCTGATACGTTAACAACAATTTTTACATCTTTAGACATTTTAGGTGCTTCACGCAAAGCCCAAGCCACGGCGTGAGAACTTTCAAGTGCAGGAACAATACCCTCTACACGTGAAAGTGTCATAAATGCATCTAAACATTCTTGGTCAGTTGCAGATGTATATTCAACACGACCCAAATCTTTCAATAAACTGTGTTGAGGTCCAACTCCTGGATAATCTAAACCTGAAGCAATTGAATGAACAGGTAAAGGCTCACCATTTTCATCTTCAAGCACATAACACGCCATACCATGAATTTGACTTGGTTTACCTAAAGTTAAAGTCGCAGAATGCATATCTGTATCTAAACCATACCCTGCAGGTTCAACACCAACTAGCTTCACATTTGGCTCATTTAAAAATGCTGTAAATGCACCTAATGCATTTGAACCACCACCCACACAAGCAACCACATAGTCAGGGTTTGCACCAAAACGCTCATTGGTTTGAACTTTAATTTCATCACCAATAATGGCTTGGAAATCACGAACCATCATTGGAAATGGATGTGGTCCTACAACCGAACCAATTGCATAAATATAATCTTTTGGATTTTTCAAATATTCTTCAAATGCACTATCTACAGCATCTTTTAATGTTGCTGTTCCTCGCGTTACAGAAATTAGATTTGCACCTAAAATCTTCATTTTCACAACGTTTGGATGTTCTTTTTCAATATCGACCTGCCCCATATGAATTTCACATGGAAGACCAACAAGTGCACAAGCCGTTGCTAAAGCCACCCCATGTTGACCCGCACCTGTTTCAGCAATCACTTTGGTTTTACCCATATATTTAGCAAGCAATGCTTCACCTAAACAATGGTTAATTTTATGTGCGCCTGTATGGTTTAAATCTTCACGTTTTAAATAAATTTGTGCACCGCCTAGTTTCTCAGATAGACGCTTTGCATGAAATAACGGGCTAGGACGACCAACATAATGAGCGAATAAATCATTCAATTCATTTTGAAATTCAAGTGTCTTACGAATTTCTTCATAAGCAACATTAATATCATCCATGGCTTGTTTTAAATCTGGCGGAATAAATTGACCACCATAATTACCAAAAAAGCCGTCTTCATTTGGTAAAGCAATGCCATTAATTTGATGATTCATCGTATTTCCTGAAATATGCAGTCGTTAATCATGAGTAAATTTATACTAGAATATTTTCTTTCAAATCTCTAATAAATATAACTAAAGTTATTTATAGATAAATGGAATTAACGTGCTAAATATTTCGTTAAGTCTTCAATACCCTTAAGCGTCATTGGGTACATTTTATCTTCAAATATTTGCTTAATAAGCCCAATGGTATGCGTATATTGCCAATAATTTTCTTCTTCAGGATTCAGCCACGCAGTTTTGTCAAAGTGTTGACGTAAACGCTTTAACCAAACATGACCTGCTTCATCATTCATATATTCAACCGAACCACCTACAGACTGTAATTCATAAGGTGCCATACTCGCATCACCTACAACAATAACGCGATAATCTTTGCCATAAGTATTAAACAAATCTAAGGTATTCATACGAGATGATGATCGGCGAATATTATCTTTCCAAACATAGTCATATAAACAGTTGTGGAAATAAAAATATTCGAGCGTTTTAAATTCCGTTTTGGCTGCGCTAAATAACTTTTCACATTGGGCGATATGGGCATCCATAGATCCACCAATATCAAATAACATTAAGACTTTGATACGGTTACGGCGTTCAGGCACAAGTTGCACATCTAAAATGCCTTGCTTGGCTGTTTCGCGAATTGTGCCATCAATATCAAGTTCTTCAGCCGCACCTTGACGTGCAAATTTACGCAAACGACGTAACGCCATTTGCATTTGGCGACTACCTAAAATTTGCTCATCATCTAAATTGCGATATTGACGCTGCTCCCAAACTTTTACTGCTGAGCGTTTACGCCCCGGCCCACCAATACGCACACCTTCCGGATGATCGCCATAAGCACCAAATGGCGATGTGCCACCCGTACCAATCATACGGTTTCCACCTTGATGCTTTTTATGTTGCTCACGTAAACGCTCTTCAAGCATTTTCATAAGTTCTTCTAATGATCCTGTTTTTTTTAGTACTTCGCGTTGCTCTGGTGTTAAATGCTTTTCTATAAGTTCTAAATCGAACCAGTCTTTTGGGAGTTTATGTACTTGGTTTAAAAGTTCATCTAGGTCAAACGTTGAAATACCATCAAAATAATCTTTCATCGCGCGGTCAAATTTATCGAAATATCGCTCATCTTTGACCATTACAATTTTTGCAAGTTGGTAAAATTCTTCTTGATCTGCAAAAACTAAACCTTCGGCTACCGCTTTATTTAAGTCAATCAGCTCTCGTGTAGATACAGGAACACCATATTTTCTTAATGTATAAAACAGTCGTACAAACATGATGATTCTTTCCTTGTCTTCTTACTTAATGCAGATTTATATCAATTCAGAAGATCTTTTTTCTGTCATTGATCACTATTATTATTAAATCCCGAACATGAGTAAAGAATGATTGATAAACGCTACTGTCACCGAATAAAAATAAAGCCTCTAAAAAGAGGCTTTTACTACTAGATCATTAAAGCTTTTCTACTAAAATACGGTCAATTTGTTTTAAACCTGAAGTTTTTTCACGGTTTTTACGACGTACTTTAATAATTTTATCTTCATCCATATCTTGCAACAGTAATTCAACTGCAACCATTGCTTCAAGTGGTAGATCTTCGCCAATCCATTTTTGCTCACCTGCATCCATCAAAGTAACTTCATCACTGATTTGCTCATATAAACTCATCTTTCATCTCACTTTATTTGCATTGAACAATTACTTTTAACCCACGAAGTATAAGGTCAAAATAAAAAAATAAAAGACGCCCCAATATTGGGGCGTCTTTTAAGACTGTTAATTTAAAAAATTAAGCAGTAATTTCTTTTACAGCAGCAACTACAGCTTCAGTTGTAATGCCGAAGTGTTGGTATAAGTCTTTTGCAGGAGCAGATTCACCGTAAGTTGTCATACCAATGACACGACCATCTAAACCTACAAACTTCCACCAGTAATCAACGTGCGCAGCTTCTACAGCTACACGAGCACGAATTGCAGCAGGAAGAACTTCTTCACGGTATGCAGCATCTTGCTTAACAAATTCTTCAGCACATGGCATAGAAACAACACGCACACCTTCAAGTTGTGCATAAGCTTCCATTGCAAGTGAAACTTCTGAACCCGTTGCAATAATAATTGCTTTCAATTCACCTTTTTCTTTCGCAAGAATATAACCACCTTTCGCAACATCAACAATTTGTGCATCTGTACGTGTTTGGAATGGTAAGTTTTGACGAGAGAAAATTAACGCTGTTGGACCTTCAGAACGTAACAATGCAGCTTTCCAAGAAATAGAAGCTTCTACAGTGTCACATGGACGCCAAGTATTTAAGTTAGGCGTACCACGTAAAGATGCAATTTGTTCTACAGGTTGATGTGTAGGACCATCTTCACCAAGACCAATTGAGTCATGTGTATAAACATGAATTACACGTTGCTTCATAAGCGCAGACATACGTACCGCATTACGTGCATATTCCATGAACATTAAGAATGTAGCTACGTAAGGAATGAATCCACCGTGAAGCGCAACACCGTTTGCAATTGCAGTCATACCAAATTCACGTACACCGTAATGTACGTAGTTGCCCGCAGCATTATCTTGAACGCCTTGTGCACCTTTCCAAAGTGTAAGGTTTGAACCTGCTAAGTCAGCAGAGCCACCTAAAATTTCTGGAAGTTGTGGAGCAAATGCTTGAATTGCATTTTGACTCGCTTTACGAGAAGCAATAGTTTCAGCTTTTGCATTTACTTCAGCAATATAAGCATCTGCTTTTGCAACGAAGTCTGCTGGTAAATCGCCAGAAAGACGACGTTTAAGCTCAGCAGCTTCTGTTGGATATTTTGCAGCATACGCAGCAAAAATTTCGTTCCAAGCAGCTTCAGCTTGAGTGCCTTTTTCTTTTGCATCCCAAGCGCTATAAACATCAGTAGGAATAACAAATGCTTCATCTGTCCAACCTAAAGCTTGACGCGTTAATGCAATTTCATCATTACCTAAAGGTGCACCGTGGCAATCTTCTTTACCTTGTTTGTTTGGTGAACCTAAACCAATAATTGTTTTACAAATAATAATTGTTGGTTTGTTCGTTTCAGCTTTAGCTTCCAAAGTTGCTGCACGTAATGCATCTGCATCGTGACCATCAACTTTAAGCACTTGCCAACCGTAAGCTAAGAAACGTTGTTCTGTATCGTCAGAGAACCAACCTTCTACTTCGCCATCAATTGAAATACCGTTGTCATCGTAGTAAGCAATAAGTTTACCAAGACCTAAAGTACCAGCTAATGAACATGCTTCGTGAGAAACACCTTCCATTAAGCAACCATCACCCAAGAAACAGTAAGTGAAATGATCAACAACTTTAATGTCATCTTTGTTGAATTGCGCAGCTAAAGTTTTTTCAGCAAGTGCAAAACCAATTGCATTTGCAATACCCTGACCTAAAGGACCTGTTGTCGTTTCAATACCAGGTGCATAACCTAATTCTGGATGACCCGGTGTTTTAGAATGTAATTGACGGAAAGATTTTAAATCGTCAATAGAAAGATCATAACCAGTCAAATGTAACAATGCATAATGAAGCATTGAGCCATGACCATTCGACAATACGAAACGGTCACGGTTTGCCCATTGTGGGTTTGTTGGGTTGTGACTTAAGAATTCACGCCAAACGACATCAGCGATATCAGCCATCCCCATTGGAGCGCCAGGATGTCCTGAATTTGCTTTTTGCACAGCATCCATTGCCAATACACGAATTGCATTTGCAATACGACGTTCATTAAGCGGGGTTGTCATAGGTCAGTGTCCAAGATAAATCGTTTAAAGAAATTTAGATGAATATAAATTCAAAGATAGGTGTATTGTCTTAAAAAAACACCCTAGCGTAAAGTGCGATAGACAAGATTTATCTATTAGATACACAAAAGATTAGAAATCTATCTCATTATTTAAATAGAAGCCGAATATTCATATTTTTTTAGTATGTATTTAACGCTCTTATATGAATAAAAATAATGATTAAATAAATTAATAGCCTTTTAACAAGTTGATATTAGTAAAAAAAATAAGAATATCAGTTAATTTGATGGATAAATAGGACTATTTCCATATTTTTCGATAAGTTGAACTAGTCCATAATCCCAAGAAGTTGTACTATATTGCAACTTTAGAATTTAACTGTGTTAGGACTTATGCGCGAGTACGCTGTATTTACTTCAGAATCTGTAAGCGAAGGTCATCCTGATAAAATGGCTGACCAAATCAGTGATGCTATTCTGGATGCAATTTTAAAAGAAGACCCATATGCACGGGTTGCTTGTGAAACGCTTGTAAAAACGGGTGCTGTTGTACTTGCTGGTGAAATCACAACAACAGCAAATATCGACTTTGAAGCGATTGTTCGCAACACTGTGAACGGTATTGGTTATCACCATTCAGATCTTGGCTTCGACGGTTCTACTTGTGCCGTAATTAATATGATTGGTAAACAATCTCCTGAAATTGCTCAGGGTGTTGACCGTCAAAAACCTGAAGATCAAGGCGCTGGTGACCAAGGCTTAATGTTTGGTTACGCAAGCCGTGAAACTGACGTACTTATGCCAGCACCAATTTCATACGCGCATCGTCTTATGGAAAAGCAAGCACAACTTCGTAAGCAAGGTACTTTAGCTTGGTTACGCCCAGATGCTAAAAGCCAAGTAACGTTTGCTTATGAAAATGGTAAACCTGTTCGCTTAGATGCTGTTGTACTTTCAACTCAACACGACCCTTCTATTACTCAGTCTCAATTAAAAGAAGCTGTAATTGAAGAAATCGTGAAAAAAGTTATTCCTGCTGAAATGCTTCATGCTGGAACTAAATTCCATATCAACCCAACAGGTAAGTTCGTGATTGGCGGCCCTGTAGGTGACTGTGGTTTAACAGGTCGTAAAATTATTGTAGATACTTACGGTGGTATGGCACGTCACGGTGGTGGTGCTTTCTCTGGTAAAGATCCATCTAAAGTTGACCGCTCTGCCGCTTATGCTGGTCGCTATGTAGCAAAAAATATTGTTGCTGCAGGTCTTGCAGACAAGTGTGAAATTCAAGTGTCTTATGCAATTGGTGTTGCAGAACCTACTTCTATTTCGATCAACACTTTTAATACTGCAAAAGTATCTGAAGATTTGATTATTGCTTTAGTACGTGAACACTTCGACTTACGTCCATATGGTATTACACGTATGCTTGATCTTATTCAACCAATGTACCAACAAACTGCTGCATATGGTCACTTTGGTCGTGAAGGTTCTGATACTGCATTTACTTGGGAAAAAACAGACAAAGTTGAAGCACTGAAAGCATCTGCTGGTCTATAATCTATATAGATTACCCATAAAAAAAGCCTGCATTTATGCAGGCTTTTTTTATAACTCTTTATTTCTGTTTATCGCTAATGACCTTAAAAAAACTCTCTGTCACAGGTATTTCTCTATGGTCTGTAAAATATAATTGTGTCATTTTTAAAATAACCACAAGCGCTAAACATGTGATTGAGCAAAAAATCCAAAAACCATAAGGGCTTTTGATATTGTGTGAACCACAATTTGGACAATCTTTTTCTGATGCCATAACTGCCTGATTACAACAACTACAGCGATATTGAGTAGATAGCATAAGAACCTCCTTTCTTCGCTTTTTTATTTTTATGTCGCAATTTAAATATTCTGCTTATGCATTAACAATATTTGATTATTTCTTCATCATCAAGTCATATTTATTATATTTAACATCATAACTTAGAGATTTTTGATAATTCTTTAGGTGTACAATCTATTTTTTAAGGAGTACAAAATGGTTCAATTGATTAAGAAAGGCGGTTTAAGAGAAAGAGCGAACAGAAGTCGTAAATATCAAGGTTCAGAAAATACTGAAACCACATTAAAACCCAATACCTATGAAAATACTCAAAAAAAAGAGGAAACTACTGCTCCCTCATCTTCAAATCAAGTTCAATCTTCAGAAGAAAACTCTAGTATTTAGAACATCACAAAAGCTTCATAACACAACACAATTGCAAATATTAAAAATAAAGAGCCTGATAGCACATCTATATAAGCGCCTGCGCGTTGATAAGCATCTTTAATTTTTGGCTGAGATACAATCATCATTAACAATGTAAAGGTAATAAAAGTTTGTATTGGAATAATGAAAGCCAATTGTGTTTTTAGATATTCTCCTGCATTAGCACTTAGTGCTAAAGAAAATACGCTACTGAAATAAATTAAAGTTTTAGGATTAGCAAGATTGGTAAATAAACCTAATAAAAAATAATTTTCTTTCGTCTTTTCTACAACAACTTCATCATCAGCTTGCACCTTGCTCTTTAAAGCAGAAATACCACCTTTCAACATTGCCCAGCCCATTTTGGCTAAAAATAGACTCCCAACAAACATTAAAACTTGTTGAATCCAAGGAAATTGTTGGGTTAATACTGTAAAGCCAAGTAGTGTTAAAACCACCCAAACCACAATACCTACAGAAATACCTAAAATAATTTTTAAGGTATTCGTACGCGTTGTAGATGCCGAACTTTTTGCAATGAGCAAAACATCAGGTCCTGGGCTTAATTGAGCAACAAAGTGAAGTAAACAAATGGTTAATAACAAAGACATAAATCAAACTAATTTTTAAAATTTAAGCGATTATACCTTTAGGTACATATTTTTACGCTACTATTCAAACTCAAAAACATAAAAAAAGCCGAGACATTTTTCTCGGCTTTTAGAAGATAAAATCTTTTACTTAGGATTAACATCTTTCATTTCAATTTTTTTCGCATCAGGCGTAATTTCACGCGCTTCACCATCAATAATCGTAGAGTCGCGACCACCTTGATGATTTTGCATGTCTTGCATTTGACGCATCATATCTGCAAATGGATTTTGACCTTGAGCACCGCCCATGCCATTCATATCGCCCATCATGCTACCCATCATTTTATTCATCATGGCTTGTTGACGTTTCATCATAGCGTTCATCATAGCTTGTTTAAAAATATTTTGAACACCAGGTATTAGAATAAGTACTGCAATTACATCGGTAATTAGACCAGGAATTAATAATAAAAATCCTGCAATAATTTTAGGTAAGTTTCCTGTTAAAGCAGGATCACCACCCATCTGCCCCATTTGCATTTGTTGCATTTGAGGCATAACACCAGCCGAATATTTACGAATCATATTCAAACCAATGAAGAATGCAGCAATATACCAAAAGAAGACATACCACATGCTTCCAACAAGGTCACCTACGCCAATCCATACAAAAACTTCTAGAATTAAGCCTGCTAATACAATAAGAAATAATTTCATGAAAATTAATCTGATCTCAATAAAATAAATAAAGTTTACCGACCAACTGCTTAACTACTATCAAGCTTTTTGATGCGTTTCTATAACAATATGGGCATTCTATAATTTTTAAAGGGTTTAAAAAAAATAGCTGAAAAATTTAAAAACAAAGTCTATTTTAAAAATATAGATTTAAAACTGGATATGAATATAAATGAAAAATAAGCACGATTAAATCGAATATCCAACTATATAGCCAAATAATAGAAGAATTCGTTCAAAGTCTAAGCTTTATCACAAGCTTTCAGCAAAATACATACCATATTCACCTGCCTTATTATAATATTCATCTTACACCCTCAAGAAATTCTTATAAATTCATGGCATTAATTATTGGTATTGACCCAGGTTCTCGTCTTACAGGCTACGGCATTATTGAACATGAAGGCTCAAAGCTTCGTTTTGTAGATGCAGGAACTATTCGTACTGAAACAGCAGAAATGCCTGAACGCTTAAAACGAATTTTTGCGGGAATTGACCGCATTGTGAAATTTCACGGCCCCACGGAAGCAGCTGTAGAGCAAGTATTTATGGCACAAAACCCAGATTCTGCTTTAAAGCTTGGTCAAGCTCGAGGTGCTGCAATTGCTGCACTAACCAATTTAGATTTAAACGTTGCAGAATATACCGCACGACAAATTAAACAATCTGTCGTTGGTTATGGCGCAGCAGATAAAGACCAAGTCCAAATGATGGTCATGAAACTACTAAATTTAAGCATTAAGCCTCAACAAGATGCTGCCGATGCCTTAGCCGCTGCAATTTGTCATGCACACGCATCGGGAAGCATGAGTAAGCTTGCTGTTTTAAATGCGCTTGGTGTAGGTATGGCACGTGGACGTAGCCGAGGTACGAGTCGTCGTAGATAATAGTTTTAAGTTATAATTAGCCTTTATTCTTTTAAATTTAAAGGCTAAAAATCATTGAAAAATAAAGTAATAATTCACTTACATTAAAAACTGATAGCATAAACACTCAAACATAAAAAAAATATTAAGCACATAAGGATATATAAAATGAAGTTTTACATTCTTTTCGGGACACTTCTTTTCTCAAATTATTCTTTTTCAGGAATTTATCTTCAAAATTATGAAGCACCAAGAACAATAAAATACGGGGTAAATACTATTGTCTTTATGGAACCTAAAAAAGATGCTTGTTCACAAAAAATGTGCGTTGTCGTAACACCAAAATGGAATTCTGTAGAACCTAAAAAACTTCAATTAAGAAGTCATGTTGCACAAATACATGTCAATATTAGTTCTGCTTCTATACTTATAGATGGACAAGAAATTATTTTAAATACAGAAAATGGCACAATTTTAAGTGAAAATTTAGATGGAACCAATAAATTAAGTATGCAAAATCACTATGCAAACTTTGACATTTTTGAACGAATTATGAATGCTCAAGATGCAATACTAAAAATACGTACTGCCAATGGAGAAACTGAATCTAGAATAAAAAGCAAAGGCAGTTTAAGTATACTAGGTGAAGTTTTCGAAGCATTTAAAAGCTCTGTAAAGGCAGAAAAACAAAAATTAGGTATTAAATAAAGAAATTCGCTGGTTTCTGAAAAAATTAAAGATTTAAATGTTGTGCAAAATCTTTCTTCATTTCATGTAATGATGGCTGTTTAGAATAGGTTGCGATTAATGTTCTTCCGCTAAATCGCATATTTTTTTGTTGATTTGGATCAATACGAATAAACACTAATTCCTCAAATTCATTCCGATAATTCACCTCACAAATAATCACAGCACTACTTCTTTCTATAACCGAAAATTTTGGAAATGCATCTTGAATAATTTGCTTAAATGATTTGTTTTTAGATGAAATGTCATCCTTTTGTGTATACACAACCAGTGCAATACACATCAACACAACCTCAGCAACAATTACATATTTATCCATTTTAGCCTCTAATTCTAATTATTTAATTACAATGTAATTACACTAAAATTACTTTTAATTATTAATTACTTTATATATGGCTTTAGACATTTCAAAAGCCTGTAACCCATGCATTCCATCTTTAGCCAATTCATCACCTGCAATCGCATGTAACATGACAACATCATGCAACGCAATTTCTTCATCAAATTGCGCTTTCAAACTTGCAGCTAAACCTGACAATATATCCCCCATTCCACCTGTTCCCATTCCTGCATTTCCTGCTGTACAAATCCAAAGTTCATTATTTTCTAAAATTAAACTACCAGAACCTTTCAATAGCCATTGCCCGCTGTATTTTTCTTTTAATGAATGAATTGCTTTAATTCGATTATTTTCAACATCAGCAACCTGACAATTTAAAAGCTTAGCAGCCTCTCCAGGGTGTGGCGTTAAAAAAACTTTATCACTCATTTGTTGTGGATTTTCTGCTAAAAACCACAAAGCATCGGCATCTAATACAACGTGCAAGTTAGAATTTAAAATAAGATCAAACCAAGCTTGATATTGCATTTTCGCCCATTCATCACGACCCAAGCCCATACCAAAACAAATAGCATCCATTTGGCTGAGTAGTTCTTGAATATCATTGATGCTTAGGCTATTTATATCTTTAAGCATAATATTGGGCGCACGTGACAATATAGCCACGTGATGATTTTTATGACAGACAACCGTTACTTTTCCTGCACCTGCTGCAAAGGCAGATTCAGCCGCCATAATTACAGCACCACCCATTTCTGCATGCCCACCAACGACCAATACATGACCATAACTACCTTTATGACCGAAAGCTTTTCGAGTTGGTAATGTAATATTTGTTGGTGCTAATTGTGCAACTGCATGAAGTTCTGAATCTTTTGGAATTAATGAAATAGTTTCGATTACACCTGTATATTCTTTTGCTTTTCCAGTGAATAATCCCGCTTTTAAAGCTAAAACAGTAAAGGTGTAATCTGCTTTAACTGCACACGGTAAAGGTTGTCCTGTATTTGCTTGTAAACCACTTGGAATATCAATTGCGACTTTTAAAGCCTTATGTTCATTAATGTTATAAATAACATTTTGCCACTTTTCATCTAATTCACGGTTTAATCCAATACCAAATAATGCATCTACAACACAGTCATATTTTTTTTGAAAATTAAAACCTGAAACAATTTTTATATTTTCTGCTTGTGCTTCTTTATGCGCACTCTGTAAATCTTGTGAAGTCCCTAATTCAGCAGCATAAATATCAACAGTAAAACCATGTTGCTTTAAATATTTTGCAAGCAAATAACCATCACCAGCATTATTTCCCTGCCCACAACACACCGCTATAGTTGAAATATTATGTTCTTTAAATAAAGCAATAAGACGTTGTAAAACTGACCAAGCAACCTGCTGCATTAAGCCATACGAACTATTTTGATGAGCAAACCAACGCTGTTCCCATGCTTGTATATCGTAGCTATGATAAACTTGCTGATGCATTGTTATTCCCTCTTATTTCATTATGACATCATCCACACTCAGTCAAAAAATTCCTGTCAATCAACAGGATCCTGAAGCGCTTAAAGCATGGATTAAAGCTCAAGCTTTAGAATTAGGCTTTGCTGATTGTGTCATTGCACGTCCAGATGCTCAAGAGGAATTACCACGTTTACAAGAATATTTAGACCGTGGTTATCATGCAGATATGCATTTTTTAGCAGAAAATTTAGAAAAACGAGCCAATCCAACACTTTTAGTTCCAAATACCAAAAGTATTATTTGTGTACGTATGAACTATTTAGTCGAATCACCCAAACCGCGTTATGTACCAGATGAACCAAACACTGCAATTATTGCGCGTTATGCACGTGGACGTGATTATCATAAAACCATGCGTGGTCGTTTAAAAACTTTAGCTTCTCGCATTCGTGAAAAAGTGGGCGATTTTGAATCTAGACCTTTTGCAGATTCTGCGCCCGTATTTGAGAAATCTTTAGCAGAAAATGCAGGCATGGGATGGACAGGAAAACACACCCTGCTTATTCATAAAAAATCAGGTTCATTTTTTGTTTTAGGTGAATTATTTACATCCCTCGAACTTCCTTTCGATAGCCCGACAACTAAACACTGTGGCTCTTGTACAGCATGTATTGATATTTGCCCAACTCAGGCAATTGTTAAACCTTATATGCTTGATGCACGTAAATGTATTGCTTATCTCACCATCGAGTTTCAAGGTATTATTCCTGAAGAATTGCGTCGTGGTATAGGAAACCGAGTATTTGGGTGTGATGATTGCCAACTTATTTGTCCGTGGAATGGCTTTGCCAAAACAACTCCAATTGAAGACTTTCACCCTCGACATGATTTAGATCAAGCATCGCTCCTTGATTTATGGCAATGGAGCGAAGAAACATTTTTAGCCAAAACTGAAGGTAGTCCGCTACGCAGAACAGGCTATCAAAGCTTCATGCGAAATATTGCAATTGGCTTAGGTAATGCTCCGTTTAATAGTGCAATTATCAAAAGTTTGGAACAAAATAAATTACTACATGATGACATTGTGCAAGTCCATATTGATTGGGCAATTCAAGAACAACTCAAAAAATGTCAGAATTAAGATTAAATTATTAACTTATTCTAATGATTTTATCTTGCAAATTTTAATTTCCAATTCATTACAAAATTTGCAAAATAGAATCATCTTAGTTGCACATTCAGCACAATATACAAAAACACAAAATAAAACTTTGCGACCAATTAACCAATAAAACACCAAAGATTGCAAGTAAATATACGATCATATATTTATCTTAAAAGTACTTTTATAATCTGTAATGTTTGCAGAATTTTGAAATTTTATGCCTTTGCGTTCACTTTATTTTCTGTATGATTAATGAAGATAAAATAATCATGGAAATTATGATGACAATTCGTAATGATTGGACGCGCGACGAAATACAGGAATTATATAACCAACCTTTTTTAGATTTGGTTTTTCATGCACAGCAAATTCATCGCCAAAATTTTCCAGCAAACACTGTTCAGGTCAGTACATTACTTTCCATAAAAACAGGAAAATGCCCAGAAGATTGTAAATATTGCTCTCAATCTGCACATTATGATTCAAAATTAGAAGCTGAAAAACGGATTGCTGTAAGCAAGGTTATTGAAGAAGCCAAACAAGCTTTAGATGCAGGTTCTACTCGTTTTTGCATGGGTGCTGCTTGGCGCAATCCGCATGAACGTGATATGCCTTATGTTTTAGAAATGGTTCAAGAAGTTAAAGCTTTAGGTTTAGAAACGTGTATGACGTTGGGTATGCTAAATCAGTCTCAAGCAGAGCGTTTAAAAAATGCAGGCTTAGATTATTACAATCATAACTTAGATACATCTCGTGAATATTATTCAAATATTATTAGTACACGTACTTTTGATGACCGATTAACCACGCTCGATTTTGTTCGTAATTCGGGTATGAAAGTGTGTAGTGGCGGTATTCTAGGTTTAGGTGAGCATCAAAATGACCGCGTAGGTTTACTACATGAACTTGCTACCTTACCTATTCATCCAGAATCTGTGCCTATTAACATGCTTGTTCCTATTGAAGGAACACCATTGGCAAATGTTGAAAAGTTAGATGTGACTGAATGGATTCGTAGTATTGCTGTTGCGCGTATTATTATGCCAAAAAGCTATATTCGCTTATCGGCAGGTCGTGAGTCTCTTTCTGATTCTGACCAAGCTTTGGCATTTATGGCAGGTGCAAACTCGTTATTCTCTGGTGAAAAACTTTTAACCACACCAAATGCGGGTAAAGGTAAAGACAAGCTATTGTTTGAAAAATTGGGCATCAATATTGAAAAAGCTAAACCAACCGCAAAAGAATTAAGCATAGATGCTATGTCTGCTTAATGCTTTTTCTCTAATATTGTGTTCTAATACGCTCAGTTTGAGATGAGCCTCTTACAGTATATAAGCTCGATCTTATATACGACTAGCCCCTAACCATGGGGCTTTTTATTGTCTTTAAAATTAATTACAACTTATTGGTGTAAATTTATTCGATAAACTTTTTACTACAGATTTTTCACCTCAACTTTATTTGAAATATCTTCATTAAGAGGTGAAAAATATAAAATTATTGAATAAGCCAGCTGATAAAAATAGTATTTTTAGCTTGGTAAAAGCTATTTAAGATTTTTCACTATAATAAACAATAAAAAACCACCTAAAGGTGGTTTTTCAACATTCCAAATGTAATTATTAGTAAACAACTATGCAGCTACACAACCATCATAAAATTCCTGCCGAAACGAATCAATTGATTTCTTTTTTTCTGCTTCATTATTTTTAATAGGCCATTCGTAAGCTTTATTAAGTATCCCTTTGTAAAAGGATTTACCTACATCAGATACACTTTTTGCATTGTCTATCTTGCTAAGAAACTCGGATTTATCGACATTATTTTGTCTACCTTTCATCGCAGTTTCAGCATACAATCCAACAATCATACATGTTTGAACCTTATCCTCATCAACCGATTCTGCACTATTGTTATTTTGAGCATATAATGAATTACTAAACAATAAAGCAATAAAAACTAATATTTTTTTCATATTTTACTCATTAATATTACTGTTTTAATCTAAAAAAAACTGATGAGTTAAACCAAAAAATTGACTTGATCACTACACCATAGAGCTATAGCAATATTAAAACATACCACTAACTATAACAATCATTTCTTGACCTTTGGAATGACGACTAATCAATAACTTTACCATTCCGTGAATTAGGCTTTACACCTATTTCCCATGAGTAAAAGGTTGCCTAAATTTTGAAATTCATCAATGCAAGGATATTACCTCTGGTACTTATTTAAAAAAATCTTTTAGAAATCTATAGCTGATAATCATGAAAGCATATTTCCTACAAAATTCAATAAAGATTAGATGAGCGCATTTTTTTTCTATCTATAGGACTATTAGCTCGTGACTTAACAACCGAATACATGTCGAGTGTTCAAGCACTTTCAACATACTTGGAAAATAACTACGCCCTGCTACATAGTGAATTTACCTTTCTAAAGACTGATTTATATCATGGATATCGCTCACACAAAAAAATAGTAATGTTTAAAATGAGCTCAAAACCTATATTTTTGTTTCGCAGAATAAATAACAAAATACGTTTCTAATACTCTATCTAATTTACATAAACTCAATTTTCAGCTGCTCTTACATAGCGTTTGAGCAACCTACTTTCAAATCAAGTACCAGTCAATCATTTTGCATCAATTACAGAAACCACAAAAAACCCACGCTAAACGTGGGTTTATTTCACAACTAAAAATATTAACGTCTAGACATAAAAGCCAAGCGTTCGAGTAATTGAACATCTTGCTCATTCTTAATTAAAGCGCCATATAAAGGCGGAATGGACTTAGTTTTATCTGCATTACGTAAAATATCTTCAGGCATATCATCTGCCATAAGTAAACTTAACCAATCAATCAACTCAGAAGTTGAAGGTGGTTTCTTCAACCCCGGAACTTTACGTAATTGAAAGAAAACTTGTAAGGCTTCATTCACCAATGTCGCTGAAATATTCTTGAAATGCACATCAATAATTTCACGCATTGTTTCCTCATTTGGAAACTCAATATAGTGAAAGAAACAACGGCGTAAGAATGCATCTGGCAATTCTTTTTCATTATTTGAAGTAATAATTACAATTGGACGCTGAGTCGCAGTAATCGTTTCCCCTGTTTCATAAACAAAGAAAGACATCTTATCTAGTTCATGCAACAAGTCATTCGGGAACTCAATATCCGCTTTATCAATTTCATCAATTAATAAAACACAGCGCTCTTCACTGGTAAAAGCTTCCCAAAGTTTACCCGGCTTAATGTAGTTTTTAATATCGTAAACACGATCATCACCCAACTGACTATCACGTAAACGTGAAACAGCATCGTATTCGTACAAACCTTGCTGAGCTTTGGTTGTAGACTTAATGTGCCAAGTCATGAGCTTTAAACCAAGGCTTGCTGCAACTTGCTCGGCAAGCAAAGTTTTACCTGTTCCCGGCTCACCTTTTACTAAAAGTGGCTTTTGCAAACTACGTGCAGCTTTTACAGCAAGTTTTAAGCTATCTGTAGCAATATATTGATCTGTGCCCGAAAATTGTTGCGTATCAACCGACATGACGAAACCTTATTTTTTTAATTTAAAGTGGCGAATTCTTTTTACTATTTTCTAATGAGACTTTGTTTGCTGTGTATTTGGTCCATAAGAACCCAATAATAGCGCCCAAGCCAATTACAAATAAAATAAGCGATGCATTTGATAAAACCAACGGCGTATCTTTGGTTAATACCCCAAACACAATACCGAAAAATGCAGGTGCAATAGATGCGTTATTACCATCCGATGCTGTTGGTGTTAGCAAAATAGCAAACACCACAATCCAACTTATACCACCTAAAAGTTTAGGTAATCTAATTGCAATTCCATACCAGCATGCCAAAACAAGTGCACTGCCAAGCAAATACACAGTAATAGCAATAGTATCCTCAGGAATTGCGTCCAACATAGAAAGAAAATTATCCATAACACAACTCCTGAATTAAATTAAGCACCACGTAAGCCTTCAGGTGCGACAGCATTTGGATTAATTAATCCTTCTGGTGGCACTTGAATAAAGAAACCTTTCGTTTCAATAGAATCGATCACATGCAAAACATTTACGCGTGCAAGCTTACGAGATTCACTCAACTCTAAATCCATAACAAACGTTGCACGACCAAACGCGCCACGCATTGCTTCTGGCAAAACTTCTAAAGGATCTGTAGCTTCAGCTTCGTTTTCACTTACTTCAGGACGAGCAATGTAAAGATACATTTCATCTTTTTTGCTAGATTTGTAGATTGAACACAACATATTCGAATTAATACCCTTTTTACGCACAATAAAGCATACAACAAAAAAAAGACCGATACATTAACGATTATTAACGCATCAGTCTAGATTTTGTATAAATGACATAAGTTTGAACAGTTTGCGTATGTTTTATACAGAAACTTTCATTTGAGTTGATAAATAATCGACATCATTATGAAGCACGTTCAATAATGGCTTCGTCAATAAATCATATCGCCATCCCAATAAATAACTTGGGAGGTCTTGTTCATCATTTTTAAACACAATATGCTGATACAGCGCATTAAACCATTTCTTACGCAACAAAACCTCTTTAGGAATTGTTGTTTCTAAAGATACACGATCAATTATGGCATCTAATTTATCTGAAACTTCTTTAGATGAATGACGAATTGGACGCGCCATACGCAATGGCCACTCATCTTGTGGCGGTAAGAAGTTCAACAAATCGATGATTGTTTTACCATGCTCACGAATAATATTCGGACGAATTTGCTTAATATTCGACAACAAAAAGTTATTTTTAGGATTATTTTCAACCAAATCAATCATGGTTGCATTTTTCAAAATGAAACTACGCGGTTGATTTAAGGCTTTCGCAATTTGTTCGCGCCACACAGCCAAATGCTGTAATTGCATAAGCTGTCGACGTGAATGTCTGTAATTACCAATTTCCGCATAAAGTAATTCTGTCGGAACATCCGTACCAATTTCTTTGGTCAAATTACGGCAATCTTCCAATGCAAAAGAAAGAATATCTTTAGATGTAAGCTCTGCCTGAATTTTATCTGAAAGCCGCATAATATAAAGCACATCATTCGCAGCATAGTTCAACTGTTCTGTGGTTAGCGGTCTTGCCAACCAATCTGAACGTGTTTGACCTTTATCAATATCAATATCCAAAACTGTTTTTAATGCATTTTGATAACTAACTTGTAAGCCATGCCCTAAGAATGACATACCCACTTGAGTATCAAAAACATTATCTAAATTTTTGTTTTGGGCATAGTGATAAATTAAATCGATATCTTCACTACATGCATGGAAGATGTTTTGTTTTGCGTTAAATAATTTATTCCAAAAATCGGAAAGTTCTAATGCTGTTCCATCTAGTAAATAAACTTTGCCATCTACATTTATTTGAAAAACACCAAGTTTTGGCCACAAGGTATCTACTTTAATAAATTCGGTATCAAGTCCGTAAATATTGCATTGACTCATCAATGTTAAAACATTTTCAAAGTCTTTTTGTTGTTGAATAAATTGGAACATAAAGACGAGATTTAGCTATAGATTCTCTTCATCGTATTGTAAACAATAAATATAATTTAGCTATATTTATATTAGGGAATAATCGTATTTTTATTGTTATTTACCGTGATTTTTCACGTTTTATTACTTGATTGATATCTTAAATATATTAATAAAAACTTATTTTATACCAATTAATATATTTCTTAATAAATGAAATAAACTTCGTAAAGCTTATTTCATTTGCATACGATTATGAACAGCTTGGCTCAGTGTATGACTGTCTACATATTCAAGTTCGCCACCTTGCGGTACGCCTTGTGCAATACGTGTCATATGCACGGGTAAATGCTTTGTCGCTTCTACCAAATAATGTGCTGTTGCCTGACCTTCAACCGTTGCATTGGTCGCAAGAATTACTTCTTTTACTTTGCCATCACTCAGTCTTTGAACTAAATATGGAATACCAATTTCATCAGGTCCGATACCATCAAGTGGCGACAAATGTCCCCCCAAAACATGATATTTCCCTCTAAAACTGCCGCTTTGTTCAATTGCCATCACATCTGCAGGAGATTCAACAACACACAATAAATGCTCTTCTCTTTCATGAGATAGACAAATATTGCAGATTTCATCTTCCGTTAAAGAATGACAAATAGAGCATTCATGGATATAGCTTGTTGCTTCATTTAATGCATGTGCCAAACCTACTGCACCCTCTTTATTTTTCATAATGAGGTGTAATGCCATACGTTGAGCCGACTTTGGCCCAACGCTTGGCAAAATACGTAGTGCTTGTACAAGTTGATCAAAACGATCACTAAACACTTAGGCTATTCCTTAGAACAAGCCAGCTAAGCCTGGTGGTAAACCCATACCAGAATTCGCAGCTTTCATTTTTTCTTCAGAAACAGCTTCTGCTTGACGTGCAGCATCATTCATTGCAGCAGCAATTAAGTCTTCAATCATATCTGGATCATCTTGAAGAAGTTCAGGATTAATCTCGATGCGCTTAACTACGTTACGGCAAGTCATTGTTACTTTAACTAAACCACCGCCAGCTTCTGCATGAACTTCAGTTTGGGCAAGTTCTTCTTTTGCCTTTTTCATGTTGTTCGCGACTTCTTTTTGCATGCGTTGTGCTTGCTGCATTAACATATTTACGTTCATAAAAAACTCCGAACAAATCTTAAATTAAATCTAAACCACGACTAATGTCGCCAATAATATCATCAATATCTTCTAAACCAACAGATACACGAATTAAACCTTCACTAATTCCTGCTGCAACTTTCGCTTCAGCAGACATTCTGCCATGAGAAGTTGTTGCTGGATGGGTAATTGTAGATTTCGTATCACCTAGGTTACTCGTGATTGATAAGAAGCGTGTGCTATCAATAACTGTCCATGCACCTGCACGTTCACCCTTAACTACAAAAGATACAACACCACCAAAACCTGATTGCTGTTTCTTGGCTAATTCATGACCAGGATGGTTTGGCAAACCTGCATAATATACTTTTTCTACTTTAGGATGCGCGTCTAACCACTCTGCAAGCTTTTGTGCACCTGCACAGTGTGCTTTCATACGTAAGCTAAGCGTTTCTAAACCCTTTAAGAAAATCCATGCATTAAATGGACTTAAAGAATTACCTAGTGTACGAATTACACCCGTAATTTCTTCCATTAATTTAGCGCTACCAACAACTGCACCGCCTAATGCACGACCTTGACCATCGATATATTTAGTCGATGAGTAAATTACCAGGTCAGCACCAAATTTGATTGGTCGCTGCAATAAAGGTGTACAGAATGTATTATCTACAGCAAACAACGCACCATGCGCATGTGCAATATCTGCAATCGCTTGTAAATCACCCACTTGAGCCAATGGATTTGATGGTGTTTCAATAAATAGTAACCGTGTATTTGGACGGATTGCTTGTTTCCAAGCATCTAAATCATCCAAATCTACAAAGGTAACGTCTACGCCAAATTTAATGACATATTTTTCAAATAGAGAAAGAATTGAACCAAATACAGCGCGTGAACAAATAACATGATCACCCGACTTTAAATACGCCAAAGTAACTGCATGCACACCAGCCATACCAGAACTTGTTGCAACAGCAGCTTCAGCACCATCTAAAACAGCCAAACGCTTTTCAAAAGCCTGAACTGTTGGATTGGTATAACGTGAATATGTATTGCCTTCAATTTCACCCGAAAACTTAGCAGCAGCATCTGCTGCGCTGTCGCAAACAAAAGATGACGTTAAGAAAATTGGTTCGCTATGCTCGCCTTCTGCAGTACGATTATGCCCTGTGCGAATTGCTAAAGTTTCTAATTGATATTGACTGTCGTCTTGTTGGCTCATTTCAATTACTCAGTCTGTAGACTGCCTTGGTAAACAATTGCCAACATTTTGAGCGTCTAAGGTATTTATGGTCAAGGTATAATATTGAAAAATTGTTTAGTCTTCGTTCAAATCGGTAGCGCTTGAGACAGATTCTTCTATGAAATCATTAAAATTAATTCTCGAAAATCAAAGTGGAAAATTAAAGAATCTCTCTATTCGCCTGCTGAATCGGAAATCTTTAGTTCAATCTGAACAAACACCTTATGAAATTATTGCAGCTTATAAGAATACTCAAATTCGTTATTACGCTGCTGAAAATAGAAAATACCAAGAACCTTTAGTTTTTATTCCACCTTTAGCCGTCAATACAGCAATTTATGACTTACATCCCTATAGATCATTAATTCAATACTTCCAAAATCAGGGCTTCGATATTTACCTATTACAATGGGATCGCTTTAATTACAGCCATCATGCATTTAATTTTTTATATTTTATTGATGATTTAATTCCAAATTGCATTAAACAAATTCAAACCCATGCAAACTCTCAGCAAATTTCGCTACACGGATGGAGTATGGGTGGTGTATTTGTCACGCTTTATACGGCGCTTCATCAGCCAAAATTTGTTAAAAATTTAATTGTTTTAGGAAGCCCTATAAATTCACATGCATCTGGGAAAATTGGAAAACTTTTTGAACTTAGCCATCAATTTATAAATAAAAAACCTAAACTACAAAACCTATTCACAAAAGAAAAAATTTCCAATAAGTATATTCATACACCCGGTTTTATTAATTCAGTTGGATTTAAACTCATTAACCCCAAATCTTGGCTCGACAGTAAAGTTCAACTTTTTAAAAACTTAGATAACACTCAGTTTATGCATGAACATGCCACAATGTCTGAATTTTTAAATCATATGATTGATTATCCTGGTGGGGTAAATAAAGACATGATTTTAAATCTATGGTTAAAAAATCCACTCAAAAATGGATATATACAATTAGAGAATAAGTTCATCGAATTAAAAAATATAGACTGCTCTGTCTTTGTTGGCGCAGGAGACAACGATCAAATTGTTTCAGCAGGAGCAGCAAAGCCTTTAATTGAATTGACAAATAGTCAAGATGTCACGTTTACTCTTATTCCTGGTGGGCATTTAGGGTTAATGTCTAGTCAAAAAAGTGCTGAACAATTTTGGCCAATACTGTTCAATTGGCTCGCACTTAGATCTACACAATTATAGGGAAACATCATGATTCAATCCGTTGCATTTATTGGTTTAGGCGCTATGGGCTACAGAATGGCGGCGCATCTTCCTAAGCATTTCGACACGGTTTATGTTTGGAATAGAAACTTCGAAAAAGCCAAGCAACACTCAATTGAATATGGCACTCAAGCTGTAGATTTAAAACAAGCGGTTCAAGCCGATATTATTTTTTCATGCCTACCTACAAGTAAAGATATTGAAAACTTAATTGCAGGTTTAGAATTAAAAGCAGGATCAATTTGGGTAGATTGCACAAGTGGCGTGCCTGAATCTGCCAAGCAACTTGCAGAACAATTAAAACTACAACAGGTTTCATTTTTAGATGCGCCTGTTAGCGGACAAACCATTGGTGCAGAAAATGCAACACTCACTGTTATGATCGGTGGCGATGAAGCAGCATTTAATCAAGCATTACCTGCAATACAAGCATTTGGCAAACTCATTAAACACGTAGGTGCATCGGGTGCGGGTTTTGCTGTTAAAGCAGTGAACAATATGCTACTTGCCGTAAATTTATGGTCTGTCGCAGAGGGTTTTACAACACTTAAAGCACATGGGGTAGATTTAACCGAAGCTTTAGATTGTATTAACGCATCTAGCGGCAAAAGTGGCGTGACTGAAAATGTACTATCTCAGCGGATTTTAAACAGAAGCTTCCCTTTAACCTTTGCCCTACCATTACTTGCAAAAGACACAGGTATTGCTTTAAATTTAGCCCAAGATGTGAAATTACCTACTCCAATTTTGAGCTTAGCTCAAAATCTTATACAAACAGCGAACTTAACTGCTGAAGCAGATGCAGACTTTTCTGCTGCTGTAAAACTGTATGAATCTTGGAGTAAAATTACAATTAGCTAAAGTCCTGCCATTGATTAATACACATCATACGTATTATTTTGATGTGTATTAACTTAAGCAATAACCAAGGATACTCTTATGAAAAAGTTAACTATTGCTGTAATTGCAAGTCTTACAACTTTAATTGGAGTAAATACTGCTTTTGCTTCTGAACAAGAATGTAAAAAACTGAAAAGTGATTCTGATGTAATTTATGCATCTAAAGGTTTCTGCTTTAAAGACCCAGAAGCTAAAACACGCTTTAACAATAATGCCGATTGTTATACAGATAAGCCAAAATTTTCTGATGCAGAACAAAGAAAGCTTGACGCCATTAAGGATCGTCAGAAAGAATTGAATTGTAAATAATTACATTCACCATATTCAATCAAGGAGTCCACATGGCTTACGATGACCAAAATATTTTTGCAAGAATACTTCGCGGTGAATTACCTGCCATTAAAGTTTATGAAGATGAACAGGTTCTTGCATTTATGGACATTATGCCTCAAGCAGATGGTCATACACTGGTTATTCCTAAATCACCAGCAGTAACCTTGTTAGATTTAGATCCGGAAGTAGCAGCTTATACCATTCAAGTTGTACAAAAAATTGCGAAAGCAATTGAAAAAGGCTTAGATGCAAAAGGCATTGTACTGATGCAACTTTCAGGTGCTTCAGCAGGTCAAACTGTTCCTCATGTTCATTTTCATTTAATTCCAAGCTCTGTTCATGAACTTGGAAAACATGCACTTGAAATGGGTGATCAAGAAAAAATTAAAGTGCTTGCTGAAAAAATTAAAGCGGCACTTTAAGCATTAATAAATTTAAAAAGGAGCTTTTAAAGCTCTTTTTTTATACCTAAATATTTAATATTAATAGATTATTCAACCAATTAAAAAATTAAAAATCCAAATCTAAAATTCTTCACTTTTAATATTTTTGCAATAAATCCTTAATCTTACTGACTTATTTGTCCTCGATACTGAGCACCAAGGAAGGCGGTAGATACATAAAACTACGTCTACTCACGAATTTTAAGATGGCTTAACAAAAAGATAGTATTGGAGTTACAAATGAAAAAGACACTTTGCGCATTGGCAGTTGGGGCAACAATTTTAACACCAGTAATGGCAGCAGCTGCAGACGTACAAGTTTACGGTCGTGCTCATGTTTCTTTAGATTACCTAGATGATGGTAAAGATTATAACGAAGCAAACTTGTCTTCAAACTCTTCACGCTTAGGCTTTAAAGTTAATCAAAAAGTAAATGATGATTTAAACGTTTTCGCACAAATTGAACAGGAAATTAACTTCGCTAGCGGTAGCAATGATGATAATGGTATTAAATTCGCAACTCGCGATACTTTCGTAGGTGTTAAAAGTAATAATTATGGTCAAGTACGTGTAGGTCGTTTTGACAGTCCATTTAAAGTTGCTCGTAGCCCGATTAACTTTTTTGGTGATCAATTAGGTGATATGCGAAATGTAACTCGTGCCGATAATATGCGTTTTGATGAGCGTAATGCAAATACGATTGAATATAAATCACCTAAAATTGGTAGTGGCTTTAACGTACTAGCTGCACTTTCGCTACATGATGGTAAAGTAGATTCTAAAGATACAGATGGAACAGGTAAAAATGATAATAAAACCTATGATCTTGCTGTAACTTATAAAAATGGTCCTATCGACATCGCTACAGCTTACGAAAAATACCAATCGAAAGCTGATAGTCGTGGTGAACGCGATGGTTTCCGTGTTGCAGCTGCATACAACATTACAAGTGATTTAAAACTTGGTGGTTTATATCAACTTTCTAAACATGATAATGATATAGATAACCCTGATGTACAAGTATATGGCGTAGCTGGTGAATATAAACTTTCATCAAAAACTGCCTTACGTGGTCAATACCTACTACGTGATGTAGATACTAGCAATGCGAATGCAAGTCTTATTGCTGTAGGTGTAGAACACAAACTTGATTCTGCTGTACGTGTATATGCAAACCTTGCGACAGTACTGAATGATGATAAATCTAAGTTGACTCCTTGGCAGCAAGGTCGTAGTACAGATATTGCTGGTGTAGCAGGCGAAGACTCTATTGGTTTGTCTTTAGGTTTCCGTTACGACTTCTAAGTCAAAACCAAACCCATAAAAAAACACGCAATTGCGTGTTTTTTTATTTTGAATATAAATTATTTTTTCAGAAAACCTGAAACTAAATTCATCACATTAGCAATATCTGAGTTTGCTTCTGTACTACTGGTTTGCTCACCTTGCGGTGTAAGTGAATCAATAATTTGCGGTAAAACTGTAGAAATCGCACTGAGTACATCTTGCTTAGGCGCTTGTGCTTGCTGTGCAACTTGCTCAATTTCAGCATCAGAAAATAAGCTTTGAATTTGTTGTGGATCTACAGCTGCATTATCACCTGTACCTGTAGACACCCAATCTTCGACCTGACTTGTTAAGCCCTGTCCTTTTAAGCTATCTAAAGCCCCCTGCAAACCACCTTGCTTTTGAACCCAAGCTAAAACTAATGGAAGCACAGCAATGAGTAACTGAGAACCACCACCTGCATTAGAACCTTGGGATTGACCACCAAACTGACCTAAAACAGAACCAAGTATACCACCTAAGCCACCTGTATTAGATTGCTGAGATTGACCACCTAATTGTCCAAGTACTGAACCTAGAATACCACCAAAACCACTCTCTTGATTTTGCTGTTGACCACCGCCAAGTGCTTGTTTCGCTAAAATTTCTACAATGTTGTTTAAGTTTGTCATTTTTAGTTATTCCATAATATGTGCATATCTAGAATACCTCGAAAATAGAAAAATCACCTACCTTCTTCGCTAAAATTTACAAACTCTTTAATATAAACAACTTACCAACGAAATTTATCCCAATTTTCAGGATTTGCCCAAAATTTAGAGTTAAACCAATCTGGCACATGCTTATACGTTAAAATATTAAATTGCCATAAAGCAAAGTCACGATCATGTATATTTTGATCTATCAGTTGCGTTAAACCTAAAGCCCTTAAAAGTGATTCATCCTGTAATTTACTCACCACCACCAATCTTTTCGCCATTAAATCTCGAAGTTTCACAATTAACTGAGATTTTTGCTGTACATCCAAATTTGAAGCTTCATCTGTATTAAATAATACAAATGCCAAATCATAACGCTGTGTAAATGGCAGATTTAAAAAGTCAGATACGCTAAAATAAGACCATTGAATTGATTGATTAAGATTGTATTGCTCTAGATTTTGACCAATACAAATTGCAGTATGAACTGGCTGTTCTTTAGATAAATCGTCTAGCATTGAAGTGATGACGTTAAGTTCAGCCATAACTGCTTCCTGTTATTAAAGTGAGTATCTTCATGGAATTACAAGGCATTTGCCACAAAATGCACGCTGGCCTCAAGGATGTTAGTTTAACTGATCATCAGACTCACAAGGCAAATGTTGAATATAAATTTATTTTAGATCGCACAGAATTTGATCTTCCATTTAGTTTGGGTCAAGAAGTTGAAATTGAAGCAACAGGAAATATTTACTGTATTTCTTGCGGAACTAAAACATCTAAATCATTTTCACAAGGTCATTGCTTCAAATGCTTTAAAACAAAAGCGTCTTGCGATATGTGTATTATGAAGCCTGAAACGTGTCATTATCATCTTGGAACTTGCCGTGAAGAAAGCTTTGCTCAAGAAGTTTGTTTTCAGCCACATATTGTTTATTTAGCAAATTCAAGCGCACTCAAAATTGGTATTACACGCTTAGGACAAATGCCAACACGTTGGTTAGATCAAGGCGCTACGCAAGCCCTTCCTATTATGAAAGTTGGCTCACGTCGCCTCTCAGGTCAGCTTGAAGTCATGTTTGGTACACAGGTCGCTGACAAAACAGATTGGCGCAAACTTCTTAAAGGTGAAGCAGAACCTTTAGACCTTATTCAGGTACGAGATGAACTTTTAATTGAGTTTGAACCGCAAATTGAAACAATTCGTGATGAATTTAGTATGAGTTTAGACTTCAACGAAAATGTTGAAATTCTAGAAGATGAACTTCCTCGTGAATTTATTTACCCTGTAGATTATTATCCTGAAAAAATTAAATCGCATAACTTAGATAAAACCCCAATTATTCGAGGCAAGCTTCAAGGCATTAAAGGTCAATATTTAATTTTAGATACAGGTGTTATTAATATTCGTAAATACACAGGATATGAGCTAAAAGTTCGCTCTGAATAAAACTAAATTCAATACAATTAAACCGATGCATCACTATAGATGTGTCGGTTTTTATCTTTCTAAAGCTTAGATTTATTCACAAACATAAAACTTATGTATTTTGAATAAATCTTAGTTACACAAACATCACATTTAGCATTTTGATTTCAACTTAAATAAATACAACAAAAATAATACTTTATGATTTTACATATTGAATGTTTTATTCAATTTAAAAAATAACTTAGAAAAAATTTATCTCCACATTTACAGCATTATTATCAAAAAATCACATTAAAAATAAAGCTCGAATATACAAGCCCACAATACAACGGACAAGAATCTACACGAAAAACCCATTAAAGCTACACACATTAGAAATCTCGAATCATGTATTAAATATTACATCTGCTCTAAAGCCGATAGTTTCAAAACTAATTCCAAAGCAACAGGATGTTGCCTAGAAAGCATCAATCAAATGTCTTCTCTATTTAAAAGGTTCTTTTAATGCAAAAATCAACCAAAATTCTTTTTGCAACGCTTATTCCCACCCTGCTCATTTCAAATACTTATGCTAGCGAACAAAGTGATGCAAAAGGTTTTGTAGAAGATGCAACAGGCTCAGTTTTATTTCGTACAGGATTAAACACCCGTGACAAGAAAAATGGCAAAACAGATCAGAATTCCTCAGGTCAAAGTGCAATCTTTAAATTAGATTCGGGCTTCACTCAAGGAACGATAGGTTTTGGTGTGGGTATTCTTGCCGATGGCGGTTTTAAAATTGGTGACAATGCACATGCAGGAACAGATATGATTCCTGCGGAAAACGATGGTGCAACAGACCAATTTGGTAATGTTACCCCTCGTGACCATTGGATTCGAGGTGGTGGATATGTAAAAGCGCGTATATCTAACACAACGCTTACCTATGGAACGCAAACCGTCAACTCACCTGTATTTGCCAGTAACTTAGGACGCATTGCACCTGAGTATTATGAAGGCGTTTCTATTACAAGCCACGAAATAGAAAACCTCGAATTAACAGTAGGTAAATACACAAAGAATGTTCGCGCAAGTCAGGTCAACTCCGATGCAAACAAGTTGGATAAAGCCATAACTTGGGGTGCAAAATACAAAGTTAATGATCAACTAAATGCATCTTATTATGGCTTAGATATTAAAGATCGCCTAAAACGACATTATGTAAATACAAACTTTACACAGCCTTTAAATGAAAATAGCTCTTTAGTTTACGATTTCAATGCTTATCACACAAAATGGGACCCTGAAGGTAATACATACTCAGAAACAACCAACGATAAAAATAATCGTTCGAACTCTATTTGGGCATTTTCTACAACCTACAACACAGGTCCACACTCTGTAATGTTGGCTTATCAACAAAATACAGGAAATACGGGTTACGACTACAACAACAATGCCGATGGTGGCGGAAGCATTGTATTACCTAACTCATATTTATCTGACTTTGCGGGTGCTGGTGAAAAATCTGTCAATCTTCAATATAGCTTCGACTTTGGTGCTTTAGATATTCCAGGGCTAACTTGGACAACTGCCTATGCATACGGCTGGGATATTGATGTTGCCAATGCAGATCGCACGCAACTCATTACAGACAACGCCAAAGAAAGTGAATTTTTCAACCAAATTAAATACACCGTACAGTCTGGTTTTGCAAAAGATGTAAGCTTTAGAGCACGAAACTACATTTACCGTGCAGATGCAGCATATCGTGACAACTACATGCCTAATATTGATGAATGGCGTGTCTTCTTAGATATTCCAATCAAACTTTTCTAATTTTTTATTCTTACATAAAAAAACTCGGATACTAGACCCGAGTTTTTTATTACATCAAGATTTATTTATTACTTAATTTTAGCTTTAGATTTTAAATAAGCCGTATAAGCATCTAACTCTTGCTGAGCGCGAAGTTGTTGATACAGCTTAGATACTTCTTGAACTTGTTCAGCAGGTAATCCTGTAGCTAATGGATCTTCAACTTTAGATACAGCAACCACCACCATTTCATTTGGTAATTGAGCTGTAGTTGCAGACCACATGCCTTCTTTAGGTGCTGTTAAACTAAAAGCAGCACGTTCAATAGGACGTTTTAACAAACCATCTGCACGCGCAAATGTCACAGCATTTTCAAACTTAATACCACTTTCAGCTACAACAGCAGAAGCAGGTTTAGTTTTAAAATCATCTAATGCTTTTTGAATTTTAACTTTTGCGGCAGCATATGCTTTTTGCTCAATTAATTTAGCTTTTACACGAGGTGTCGCATCTTTTAAGCCCTGAACACCACTTGCGTGATAATCACGTACTTTTACCCAAACCACATCACCGTTTGCAAGCTGAATACTACTTGTTGCATTACGATCACCATTTTTTACTTCGTCATTAAATAACTTAGATTTAACACTGTGATCACTAAATACAGCATGTTGCGAACCTAAAGTGAAGTTCTTAACAGACTCAACTTTTGCAGTTTTTACCTCTTGAGCAACAACATCTAAAGAGTCGCTACCCACAACCATTTCATTTAAACCATTTACAGCATCAGCAAATGAATTTTGTGCTTTTGCAATTTTTAATTCAGCAGCTAAACGTTCTTTTTGGCTTTCAAAACTTGGAATATCAATGCTTGGTGATTGTGTTTGAATAACTTCATAACCAAATTGTGTTTTAACTGGTTTAGAAATTTCACCTGTTTTAAGTGTAGATACTGTTTTATCAAATTCTTCGCCAAACAAGCCTTTATCGTAGGCAGCTAATTGACCACCGCTGTTTTTAGAGGTTGTATCATCAGAATACTTTTTAGCAACATCTGCAAAAGATGCACCGTTATTTAATTCTGCATACGCAGCATCAATTAACTTTTTCGCCTCTGCATCTGTTTTACCATCTGTAGTGACTAAAATATGTTTAATTACAGGCTCAACTTTGCCTTTTTCAGCTTCAGCAAATTTTTGATAAGCTTGTTGTAAATCCGCATCATTAATCACAACTTCTTTCTCACCAAACATTGTTGGTGTTACAAGAATATAATCTGCATCCACACTCGCAATTTGCTTAAATTTTTGCGTGTTTTTATTGTAATAATCTTCAATTTCTTGCGCTGTTACAGTGATATTCTTTTTGTAATCATCTAATTTAATGCTCGCCAAATGTAGAGTGCGCTTTTCAGTCTGTAAATCTACAATTTGTTTAATATCTACTTTACTAACTAAAGCATAATCAGAAACTGAAGCTGTTAAGTTTTTCAAAGCATGGTCTTGACGAATATTCATAATAAACGACTGACTGTTTGGGAAACCTTGCGAACGTAAATAGTTTGCAAATAATTCTTCAGAAAACTGACCATCTTTTTGAAAACTTGGTTGTTGCGCAATCATCTGTTCAATTTGAACATCACTTAAAGCAATACCTAATTTTTCAGCTTGTTGTAATAGTAATGTACGAGCAACAAGCATATCTAAGGCTTTATTTTTAATGAAAGACTGATTTAAAAGCGTTTCGTCGCCATTAGTATATTGTAAGTATTGTTGTTGAAACGATTTCGTCAGCGCTTCTAGTTCTTTTTCAGAAATATCTTGACCATTTATCGATTGAACTGAATCTTTAGAACCACCACCACTAAAATATCCTTCAATACCCACAAGCGCTAAAGGGGTCAAAAACAAAACGAGCAATACTTTGCCCAACCATCCTTTAATAACTTTACGAAACGATTCCATAAGTATTCCAAATTTTATTTATGCGCGATTTTAACCGAAAAACAATCACGAATGAATGCATACATGTAGTAATTTATAATGAATCATAAAAAAACGCGCCGTAGCGCGCTTTTTCAGATTTATAAAAGATTATGCAACAGAATCTTTTAAACCTTTACCAGCTTTGAAGCTTGGCACTTTGCTTGCTTTAATTTGTAAAGTAGCGCCAGTTTGTGGATTACGGCCCGTACGTGCAGCACGTTCTTTCACAGCGAAAGTACCAAAACCAACTAGAGTAACAGTGTCACCCTTTTTTAGAGCTTCTGAAATTGAAGCAATTGTCGCGTCTAAGGCTTTACCTGCATCAGTCTTAGACAATCCCCCTTTTTCTGCAATCGCATCAATTAATTCTGATTTATTCATGAAGATTAAGTCCTCTTAATTCGTTTATTTAAGGTACAAAAGTTTAATTTGAATTACCGTAATGCCTTTATAGCAATGGTTTAAGTGTAAAAGCAATACTTCATACACCGTTTTATGCAAAATAAGTTGTAAAAAAACGATAAAAAAGCGTGAAACAGTTAGATCTATTTCATTTTTCCGTGATGTGTTCTTTTATTTCCTTATTTTCTTCTAACAAAGAATCCACTTTGTTGATTAATTCTAATACGATTTCCCCCAAATGGTGAAGATCTTTTATTGAAATTAGCCTAAATTTATTCAAAGCACGATTTATACTTTAGTCGAGCAATTTTTCAACTTTATCATTCATTTTTAAAACCAAATTTTCTAACCTAAATAAACCTCATAAACGTTATATATTGTAATTTAAGCAGTTTTTCATTTAAGCTATTCATAAAATTATACTCATGAGTCAAACAACTCATTTTGCACTTTGTTTTGACTTAGAAAAATACTTAATTTTAATCATCAAATTTATATTTTGCTCTTCTTAATATCTAATTATGACTTTCCTATCATCCTTAATTTAATAGACTTTTCACCTGTTATTCTTTACTTTTAAAACTAGATTAAAAATTAAAACTTACTAAATTCATCTCAAAATTAACTCAACTCTTTGAGACGAAATATTAAGCTCAATCTTAAATTTAAACTATAGAAACAAAATTAGTGCTTGATCCTTTGCTAAAACTGTTTTACAAAGCAACATTCTACGTATTATTTAATATGTCCTTAACATATCAATTTATAGGGCATGCTTGTTTTAAAGGGAATAATTTACATGAGCGAATCGCAACAAAGATCAAATGAAACACATTTGTTGCTGAATACAGTTCTCATTATTTTGGAAACTATATTTACACTGGTACTTAAACATGACCGTGTTATTGCACTACAAGCAAAAAAATTTGTAGAGAATAAAGTTTCTATTAAAATTAATAGCTATATCCCCTTTTTTGATATCTATGTTCAATTTAATGAGCACGGCATTCTTTTTGACTTAAAAGCACCTACACAAGCGGTTGATCTAGATGTTCGAACATCATTAATGGATCTCATTAAAATCTTTTTACTGGGCAATAAACGTAGCATTAAAGCCATGAGAATTGATGGTGATGTTACCCTTAAAGATGAATTTAAAGATTTACTTTTACTTTTTAATGCACCAAAAATCTTGTCAGATTGGCAAAACTGGCTAAAAGAACCTATAGAAGAGCAAAATATTGAAACTTCTAAGAAAAGAATTGCACCTCTTTTAGATAAAATTGATCAGCAACGCTCTAAAATTAATAGTCTACAAGTTGACATTAAACAACATAAAAACCGTTTGCGTCGCATTCAAAAAAATCAAAAGAGATTAAATATATTATTTATTACCATTATTGTGCTTTTATCTACTTTATTAGTGTATAATATACTCACATAATTATTAGAAAAAACACTCCTACTTTTAATCATTTTAATAACTTAAAAAAACTTGACTATTTTAGTCAGGATTCATAAAATTAGCGTATCTAGTCTAACCATGTGTATCGAATCATGCGCTTAACCACTCGCGGTCGCTACGCAGTGACTGCTCTTCTTGATTTAGCTTTGCAGCCAACTGAACAAACGATCACTCTTGCTGAAATTGCATCTCGTCAATCTATTTCTGTGGCTTACCTTGAACAATTGTTCGCTAAATTAAAGCGTCACGGCTTAGTTTCAAGTATCCGCGGTGCTAATGGTGGTTACCACCTTGCGCGTAGTGCTGATGAGATTACTATGTTAGCTATCATCGAAGCCGTAAACGAAGCTGTTGATGCAACTCGTTGTGACCATAAAGGCAACTGCCAAAATGGTGCAATGTGCTTAACACATGATTTATGGCAAGAACTCTCCCATCACATTGCCGATTATCTAGCAAAAATCACGCTTGCTGATCTTGTAGCTCGAGACAACGTTCAAACCGTTGCAATTCGCCAAAACTCAGCTTCTTTTGATTCAGACCTACTATCGGTTACAGGTATTTGACATGAAACGTCCAATTTATCTAGATTACGCAGCAACAACTCCTGTTGACCCTCAAGTTGCAGAGCGCATGATGGAGTGTCTAACTTTTGATGGCACTTTTGGTAATGCGGCTTCTCGTTCTCATGCCTACGGTTGGCAAGCAGAAGAAAAAATTGAATATGCACGTGAGCAAGTTGCAAATCTAATTAAAGCAGACCCACGTGAAATCGTTTGGACTTCAGGTGCAACTGAATCTGATAACCTTGCACTTAAAGGTGTTGCTCAGTTCTATGCATCTAAAGGCAAACATATCGTTACAAGTAAAATTGAACATAAAGCAATTTTAGACACTTGCCGTGAGTTAGAAGAAGAAGGCTTCGAAATTACCTATATCGAGCCACAACCAAAAACAGGTTTAATTACACCTGAAATGGTTGAAGCTGCTATTCGTCCAGATACAATTCTTGTTTCTCTTATGATGGTAAACAACGAAATTGGTACTGTGACTGATGTTGCTGCAATTGGTGAAATCACACGTGCTAAGAAAATTTTCTTCCACGTAGATGCTGCTCAAGCTGCTGGTAAGGTAGAAATCGATCTTTCTACAATGAAAATTGATTTAATGAGCTTCTCTGCTCACAAAATTTACGGACCTAAAGGTATTGGCGCACTATTTGTTCGTCGTAGCCCACGTGTTCGTCTTAAAGCTCAAATTCATGGTGGCGGTCATGAACGTGGTATGCGTTCTGGTACTTTAGCAACTCACCAAATTGTTGGTATGGGTGAAGCTTTTGAACTTGCTGGTAAAAACCTAGCATCTGAACAAGCACGTATTCGTGTTTTACGTGACAAACTTTGGAATGGCTTCCAAGATTTAGAACAAGTGTTCTTAAATGGTCACCCAACTCAAAGCGTTGCGAACTATTTAAATGCGAGCTTCAATTTTGTTGAAGGCGAATCTTTAATGATGTCATTAAAAGATGCTGCTGTATCTTCAGGCTCTGCATGTACATCGGCAACTTTAGAACCATCTTATGTACTTCGTGCATTAGGTCTTTCAGACGAACTAGCGCATAGCTCAATTCGTTTTAGCTTTGGTAAATACACTACTGAAGAAGACATTGATCAGGTTCTTGAAGTAACTAAGGCTGCTGTTCAAAAACTACGTGATCTTTCACCTCTTTGGGATATGTACAAAGATGGTATCGATCTTTCAACTGTTGAATGGGCTGAGCATTAATTCACCCCAAATGAGATAACTTAACTTTAAGTTATCTCATTGATTAACGTAATTTCATCCCCATTAAATATTTGGCTGACCCCGAGTTTTGGAGACGCGTCATGGCTTATAGCGAAAAAGTAATTGATCATTACGAAAACCCTCGTAATGTTGGTGTTTTAGACAAAAACGCTGAAAATGTTGGTACTGGTATGGTTGGTGCACCAGCTTGTGGTGACGTAATGCGCTTACAAATCCAAGTTGATGACAACGGTGTAATTGAAGAAGCACGTTTCAAAACTTATGGCTGTGGTTCTGCAATTGCTTCTAGCTCTCTTGTAACAGAGTGGCTAAAAGGTAAAACACTAGACCAAGCTCAAGAAATTAAGAACATTGATATTGCAACTGAACTTGCTTTACCACCAGTGAAAGTACACTGCTCTGTTTTAGCTGAAGATGCAATTAAAGCTGCTGTAGAAGACTACCGTAGCAAAAAAGCAAAAGCTTAATTATTTTGCGTATTGAATAAAGTATCACGGAGTTTTCATGATCAATTTAACTGAAAATGCGGCTGCTCACATCAGCAATTACCTGAAAAATCGTGGTAAAGGTGAAGGCATTCGCGTTGGTGTGAAAACTTCAGGCTGTTCAGGTTTGGCTTATGTACTCGAGTTTGTAGATGAAGTCGATACACATGACCAAATGTTTGTTCAGCATGGCGTAAATGTATTCGTTGACCCGAAAAGCTTGGTTTATCTTGATGGTATGGAGATGGACTATGTTAAAAATGGCTTAAATGAAGGTTTCGAATTCAACAACCCAAATAAGAAAGGCGAATGTGGCTGTGGTGAATCTTTCACAGTTTAATATTTAGTTGCTTTTTAACGTATTAAAACAGTGTCCAACACTGTTTTAATCGTATTTAATCTATATGATTTTCAAATTTATCGTGGACACAATTTCCCATGAATCATTTTGAGTTGTTCAATCTTCCAGTTGTTCTTGATATTAATTTAGACGTTTTAAAAGCTGAATTTTTAAAACTTCAACAACAATATCATCCAGATAAAGCTGAAGATAAAGATCAAGCACTGATTAAATCGAGCGAAATCAACCAAGCTTACAAAGCGTTATTAAGTGTAGATAGCCGCGCTGCTTATTTACTTAGCTTAAAAAAGCAAGATTATCATTTAGATCAATCTATTGGTGATTTTGAGTTTCTTCAGTCTGCTTTAGAAATTCGTGAACAACTTGATGAAGCCCACTCTGCCGATGATCTTCAATCTCTAAAAAAAGAAGTTCAACAGTGGATTGATGGCTTAGTTCGTGAGTTTAAAATTGACTACGATGATGAAGATTGGGCTGAAGCACGCGATACTGTTCGTAAATTACGCTTCTTTCAAAAAGTTTTAGCAGACATCAACAAAGCTGAAGATCGCTTCTTAGATGATGAAGACTTCGACTTAGATGATGAGTTTTAATCCTTAATTTTTAGGATTTTTACTTCCGCTTTAATTATTCAAATTTTTAACTTTTAACGTGCAAAGGATGTAACACAATGGCTCTCTTGCAAATTGCAGAACCAGGTCAATCAAGTGCACCGCATGAACACCGAATTGCGATTGGTATCGATTTAGGTACAACACATTCATTGGTAGCAACGGTTCTTTCAGGTAAAGCCAAAGTGCTCAACGATGAACAAGGCCGTGTGTTACTTCCATCTATCGTGCATTATGCGAATCAAACAACGTATTTTGGCGATGAAGCAAAACCCTTTTTAACGACAGATCCTAAAAATACAATTACATCTGTAAAACGTTTTATGGGTCGTTCAAAAGTAGATATTAAGTTCCAACACCCTTACACACTTTTGGGTGAAGACAATCAAATGCCTGCATTTGAAACTGCTCAAGGTCATAAAACACCTGTTGAAATTTCAGCTGAAATTTTAAAACAACTGAAAGACCGTGCAGAATCTAGCTTAGGTAACCCAATTAACGGTGCTGTAATTACAGTTCCTGCTTATTTTGATGAAGCTCAACGCCAAGCAACACGCGATGCTGCACAGCTTGCTGGTTTAAATGTTTTACGTTTATTAAATGAGCCTACTGCTGCTGCGGTTGCTTATGGCTTAGACCAAGAAGCAAACTTAGAACAAAATCAAAACTATGTGATTTATGATTTAGGTGGCGGTACATTTGACGTTTCAATTTTACGTTTCTCACAAGGCGTGTTTGAAGTTTTAGCTACAGGCGGACATACAGCGCTCGGTGGCGATGACTTAGATCGCCTTATTGTAAAATGGGCAAAAAAACAGCTCAATATTGAAACTTTAGACGATTCTGAATACGCACATGCAATTGTATCTGCACGCAAAGCAAAAGAAGCTTTAACAGATCAAGAATCTGTAAAGTTAGAACTTGCCGATCAAGCGTTAATTTTAGATCGCCCAACATTTGAAGAAATTATTAAAGTTGCTTTAGATAAAACTATTAGCGTTTGCAAACGTGTAATGCGCGATGCAAAACTTGATTTAGATGATATTCAGAATGTTGTATTAGTGGGTGGCTCTACCCGCTCGTATGCGGTTCAAAAAGCAGTTCGTGAAGTCTTTAATCAAGAACCTCTTTGCACCATCAATCCAGATGAAGTTGTCGCAATTGGTGCATCAATTACAGCAAACCAACTCATTGGTAACTCTAAAGACGGCTCTTTGCTTTTAGATGTAACACCACTATCTCTTGGTTTAGAAACCATGGGCGGATTGGTTGAACGTTTAATTTCACGTAATACCGCTATTCCTGTTGCACGTCGTCAAGAGTTTACAACCTATCAAGATGGTCAAACTGCCATGTTGATTCACGTGGTTCAAGGCGAACGTGACTTGGTTGAACATTGCCGTAGTTTAGGTCGTTTCATACTTCGTGGTATTCCACCAATGACTGCAGGTCAAGCACGCATTGAAGTGACTTACCAAGTTGATGCTGATGGTTTGTTGAGTGTATCTGCTAAAGAAACAACTTCAGGCGTTCAAGCACAAATTGATATCAAACCATCTTATGGTTTATCTGATACAGATATGGAGCGCTTGCTTGTAGATGGTTTCAAGTTTGCTGAAGAAGATAAAAATCTTCGCCACCTACAAGAAACTAAAGTTGAAGCAAAACGTGAACTAGAAGCACTTGAACAAGCTTTAAAAGTAGATGCTCACCTTTTAACAAGCGAACAACTTAACCAACTAAATGTCGCAAAACAGCATTTAGAAACACAACTTGAAACATCAGAAATTAAAGCTATTGAAGATTCGGTTGAACAGCTTAAAATACATAGTGATGCATTTGCTGCTGCCCGCATGAATCAACATATTGATGCTGCTTTAAAAGGCACTAAGCTTGATGACTGGTCAAACTCAAACTAATTTAAGGTAAAGAATATGCCACGTATTAAAGTTCTTCCTCATGCGCAAATTTGCCCAGAAGGTGCTGAGTTTGAAGTTGAAGAAAATGCCAATCTTTGCGAAAGCTTGCTAAAAAATGGGATTAAAATTGAGCATGCTTGCGATATGTCAGCAGCATGCACAACTTGCCACGTTGTTGTACGCAAAGGCTTCGATGGCTTAGAAGAAATGAATGATGTAGAAGCTGACTTGCTAGATCGTGCTTGGGGCTTACAACCCGATTCACGTTTATCTTGCCAAGTTAAAGTTGTTGATGAAGATTTAGAAGTTGAAATTCCTAAATACACAATCAACCATGCTTCTGAAAATCACTAAGTAATTTTCATTAAAAAACCACGCAGAAGCGTGGTTTTTTTATTTCTAAATAAAGTTTAAAACTCTATTCTTCAACAATTACTTCATCTGCCAAACGAAGTTTCACAATACCTTGTGAGTTTGTTAAAGCTTGTTGAACTTGAATACGTTTAATCATTTTTTCCAAAACTTGAATAAGTTTTGAATATTCAAAATTTTGTACTTCATCAAAGTTTAATAACAAATGGAAACCTTTATATTCATAATCAAACCATTGCTGATATTCGGTAAGATCTGATTTATATTTTTCCATGATCTGCCAAGTTTGCACAGGCTCCTGAATACCTTTTAATGAAATAGGAGCTCTTGGTGCACATAAATAGCTACTTTTCACCAAATTATATGTACTTTCCGACACTAAAATTTCATCTACTTCGGCAGCACTTTGTAAACGCGCAGCTAAGTTAGCATCACGCCCAACAATGGTATAAGCCATTCGGTATGCAGCGCCATAATTACCTACGTGACAATATCCTGTACTAATACCCATGCGAATATGTAACGCTGGATAGCCCATTTTAATCCAACGTTCACGTAATAATTTCATTTGCTGACGCATTGCAATTGCCATTTCTACGCATATTTTGGCATCCTGCTCTGCACCTTGAGAGTTTGGATCACCAAAGAAGATAAGAATGGCATCTCCCATAAACTTATCGACAGTAGCTTCATAATGCTTTGCAATTTCAGTCATATGACTCAAATAGTCATTTAAAACGAATGCTAAATCATCTGGAATTAGTGTTTCTGAAAGCTCCGTAAAACCTTGAATATCTGAAAAGAAAATGGTCATTTTCTTACGCTTATATTCAATTTTAGCTTCTGACTCACCTTTCATAATCGATTGCCACAACTGTAAAGGCGCATAACGACTTAGCTGATTCGCAAACTCCATATAACGGTGCATTTGAGAATAATAATATTCTTGTTTTGCAACTGCCATTTTTACACGGCGAATTTGATAAATTGATCCCATTCCAAAAAAACCAATAACACACAAAAATGCAAGAATGGTTAATTCGTTGCTGGTTTGTTGAAAATAAGGACCAAAACCAAATAAAAAGATATTAGATAAATAGAATATGACTATGCCAAAAAGCCCAGATATCGCAATAATTACAAATGGAATTTTTACATTAATAACTGTATATAAAAGCGAAACCAAAGCCAAAAAAGTTAGCACGATATTCAAATGAATTGCAGAAAGTGTAACGGCAACAATTGCGATATCAATTAGAAAAAAAACATTACGCCTTACACGTGAACTATTATATTTATATTCAAGCCATTGGCTTAATTTAGGGGTAAAAATTAGAAGAAGCGTTAAAAAAATCGGGATGTACAGCTGGTATGTTGTCTCAGGATAAGTAAAGTGATAGACAACAAGAATTAGTGCAAGACTACTATATCCCACAATCCTATGTAGATATTCAAATTGCTTTGGATCTCTATCCATCCAACTGTCTAATGACAAATCCTTTCTCCCCAAGGATTAAAGCCACGACATTACCCGTGGCTTAATAGAATCGATCAGTCCATTCTCCAGTCAAATGGCATTTCACCTTGACCACGTAGAGCAAGCATTAATGTCTGACGCATATGCGCAAGCACTTCATTGCTATAAGGAACTGCTTGTGAGCCCCAAACTGGTTTAGGCCAAGCCACATCATTTTGGTAACGAACAACGTGATGAAAATGCAACTGAGGAACAACGTTCCCAAGTGCAGCAACATTCATTTTGTCCGCACGAAATACGCGTGATAATTGACTAGATAACCAACTAGATTCACGTAAAAATTGTTCTTGATCTGCCTGACTAAGTTCGTATAGTTCAGTAATCCCTGGCACACGTGGAATCAAAATAAGCCAAGGAAATTGCATATCATTCATTAAACGACATGTTGATAACGGAAAGTCGCCGACAAAAAAAGTGTCTTGAGCAAGTTGTGGATGCAAACTAAACATATCTTTATTAATGATGCAAATTAGAATGATGGTTAATACTATCACATCCCAATGGGTGTGAATATTCTATATAGCGTGTTTCAATACAAATATCAGTTCATTTGTTTTGAACTCGGTCATATATTCATATTTAATATTTTATCTCTAAAAATACAAGTATCTATTGAAAATAATACAAATTTTATGACCGATGACATTTTTATCTTTAACGTATTAAGATGCTTTTAGCCCAGCAATTAAATGATTCAAAAGATCATTTATAAACTGTAAGCGCTTTGTGTAATCTTCAAGCATTACCATGACTTTTAAACGCTGCCCACCATCCATTCTGTAATAAGTAGGTTGCTTTTGCATCATTTGAATAATACTCATAGCCTGTACAGGTGTGTCTGGAGAAAATTCGATATGTCCACCATTACCACCAATATCTACTTTTGTAATACCCAAAGTTTCAGCTTTTAAACGTATTTGATGCACAGCAAATAATTGCTTAACCGATTGTGGCGGAATACCAAAGCGATCAATTAATTCCATACGAATATTATCGAGTTTTTCTTGTGTATCTGTATTACTAATGCGCTTATAGAACAACAAGCGTTGATGCACATCTCCCAAATAATCATCTGGTATTAGAGCAGGCATATGCAGATTAATTTCAGCAGTTAATGACAATGGCGCATCAAAGTTTGGCGTTTTACCTTTTTGAATGGCTTTAGTCGCCTTTTCAAGCATTTCCATATACAAGCTATAACCAATCGCTTGCATAGAACCACTTTGTTGTTCACCAAGTAATTCACCTGCACCACGAATTTCTAAATCTTCCGTTGCAAGCATAAAGCCTGCACCTAAGGTTGATGCACGCTGAATTGCGTCTAAGCGTTTCTCTGCATCACCTTTAAGACCTTTAATTGATGGTACTAGCAAATATGCATAAGCTTGATGATGCGAACGCCCTACACGACCACGAAGTTGATGTAACTGTGCTAAACCTAGTTTATCTGCACGTTCAATAATAATGGTATTGGCACTTGGAACATCAATTCCTGTTTCAATAATGGTTGAACAAACGAGTACGTTATATTGTTTGTGATAAAACTGTTGCATCACTTGCTCAAGTTCTCGTTCACGCATTTGACCATGCGCCACAGCCACACGTGCTTCTGGCACTAAATCACGAATATTTTCTGCTGTACGTTCAATGGTATCTACTTCGTTATGTAAGAAATACACCTGACCACCACGTAATAATTCACGTAAAATGGCCTCCTTAACAGAATCGCCTGTATGTTCTTGCACAAAAGTTTTTACTGCCAAACGTCGCGCAGGTGGCGTTGCAATAATAGATAAATCACGCATTCCACTAAATGCCATATTTAAGGTTCGTGGAATTGGTGTAGCCGTTAAAGTCAGCATATCAACATCGGCACGCATGGCTTTAATACGTTCTTTATCACGTACACCAAAACGATGTTCCTCATCGACAATCATTAAACCTAAGTTTTTAAATTGAATGTTTTCCTGCAATATTTTGTGCGTACCAATCACAATATCAACTTTGCCATCGGCTAAATCTTCAATGGTTTTGTTATGTGTTTTTGTTGAACCAAAACGTGAAAGCACTTCTATGCGTACAGGCCAATCTGCAAAACGATCTTTAAAAGATTCATAATGCTGTTGTGCTAGTAACGTGGTTGGAACAAGCACCGCAACTTGCTTATTGTTTTGAACTGCGACAAAAGCAGCACGCATTGCCACCTCTGTTTTACCAAAGCCAACATCACCACACACCAATCGATCCATTGGCTTGGCAAGTTGCATATCATAAAGCGTCGCTTCAATCGCATTTGCTTGATCTAGCGTTTCTTCATAGGCAAAGCCTGAGGCAAATTGCATATAAAGCTTTTCATCACGTTCAAAACCAAAACCAGGTTTAGATTGACGACGTGCTTGAATATGTAAAAGCTCTGCAGCAACATCATGAATTTGTTCTAGAGCTTTACGTTTGGCTTTTGACCATGCATCTGTACCTAACTTATGTAAAGGCGCTAAGTCTGGGTCACCACCACTATAACGACTAATTAAATGTAAATTAGTTACAGGCACATAAACTTTGGCAGCATCAGCATAATCGAGCTGTAAAAACTCATGATCTTGATCATCAATACTTAAGGTAATTAAACCTGCATAACGCCCCACGCCATAATCAATATGAACAACAGGTGCGCCAATACTTAGTTCAGTTAAACTTCGAACCAAGAACTCTTCAGAAACCTCTTGCTGACGTTTACGACGACGTTGAACAACACGATGTTCATACAATTGATTTTCAGAAATAACGCTGAGTTGTCCTGAAATTACCAAACCACGATCTAAAGGTGCACTTGTAATTGCAATAGACTGCAACGATGTCTGAAATTGTTCAAACGTATCTACATTTGGAATATCCCCCAAAGATGCACGCAATGCATCTTTTAGCGTTTCACGTCGACCTGCACTTTCCGCCACAATTAAGACAGGATAAGTTGCATCATCTACATATTTTTTTACCGCAGCAAAAGGCTGTTCTTGTTTAGGATCTACAGCTAAACGAGGTGGAATTTCTGTATTTAAATTGGTAACGCCTGATTTTTCATCAAATGCTACTTCCGATGCAACAATACGACCAAAACTATTAATTTGCTCTAACACCTGATTTGGCTGTAAAAATAATTGGTCAGGTGGCAAAATTGGCTGATCTGCATTGTGACGACGATCTTCATAACGACGAAAAATATCTTTCCAATAATTGGTTAATTCATCATCTAAATGCGAATCTGTAATGACAATGCCATTCTTTGGCAAGTAAGATAACAGCGTACTTTGGCTTTCCATGTCTTTTTGTTCAAAAAACAATGGGAAATAATATTCCAAACCTGGCGATGCAATTCCGTCTAAAGCATCTTGATAAATTGGGTTTCGTTTAGGGTTAGCAGATGGGAAAGCCTCTGCATAACGGTCTCTAAATATTGAACGACCTTCTTTAAGCGGAAATTCTTTTGCAGGTAAAACTACAAATTCTTTTAATGCTTCTGTTGTACGCTGTGTTTCAGAATCAAAGAATTTTAGACTTTCAACTTCATCATCAAATAAATCTATACGAATGGGTGCATTTTGCCCTGAAGCATATATATCCATAATGCTTCCACGAACAGCAAATTCACCATGATCATATACAGTATCTACAAGGTGATAACCTGCTTGAATAAGTCTTACTTTTTGTTTTTCTAAGTCAAACTTTTGCCCAATTTTAATATCAAAATGTTCACCTAAAACCCATGTGGTTGGTGCAACACGTTGCGCTAAAGTTGTTGCTGAAATAAGTAAAATGCCCTGCGTAGGCATATTCGATAAAATAGATAATCGCTCTGATACAATATCTTGATGTGGAGATAATCGGTCATAGGGCAAAATTTCCCAATCGGGGAAAATTGTTGGTTTTATGCCGTAAAACTCAAGCTCGCTTTCTAGTTGTCCCAAATGCTGATTATTACGCGCGACAAGAATAAATAGTTGCTTATTTTGCTTGCTGATTTCTTTGAAAAGTAATGCTGCCGCAGAACCTTGTAAATTACCTATCCAGCGTTTTTCACCTGTTTTAAGGCGTTGCAAATTGAGTTGAGCTATTTCTTGTTGGAACATTTATCTGACTTTTTAAGTTAAACAACGTGAGGCGTATCTTAACACGATGCTTTTTTGCTTTAGATGAATTTTTATTTGCATAACTTAATTACTTTTTCCAAAGTTGCTTTATTTTCGTGAAAAAACTAGCTTTTGTTACAGTCTCTTCGCTTTCTTGTTTAATTTGGCTTATACCCTCCGATGTACTCAATAACATATGTATATTGATATTTTCACAGATAAAATCTATTTTTATTATTTCGAGGCATAAATCTGAAAATAAGGTAGAAACTAAACTATGTTCTGCTATCGAATTATCAATAGTTCCTGTGTATCGACATCTAAGATAATCATCAATCTCACCCTCCTCCAAACTAGAGATGTCTAGATCTTTACCATCAATTAATTTTTCTTGCCATTCATCATTTTCATCTAAATATGAATACTCATAACAAATATCGGCATTTAACCACACCTTTTCCACATCTAAAACATCACCAAATTGAACTATCTGATAATCATCAGTAGCATCTTGTGAAATGTTACGAATTAACTTTGCATTTTGATATATGGAGTATCCGTAATGCCCACCACTATCAAATATTCCAAACATAATGACCTGATCTAACAGCCCAAATAGTCGGAGTTTCTCCCCCCACCTTGCTGGGTCATTAAATGCTTTGAAATAGTAATCTGCATGAAAAACAACTAGATAGCCATTTATTAATGACAATGAAAAGTAATTTTTATTCCGTGTATCTACATAGTTTTCATGTAGTTTATATAAAGGAATACTTTCTATTTTTATTAATAAATTACAAGCATCTTCAAGCGTTCCATCAAATGGAATAATAAATCCACCAGCAGCTACACCCATTATTAAATCCTTTCTATTTTTTATCTCTTAAAAAGTTTCGATAATATTCATTGAGTAATTTAACCATCTGTTTAAGCTCAGTTAAGTTTTCTTGTGTATTTCCTAAACGCGCAACAAAATTTTGAGATGCAATTTCCAAGTCTATCTTTTCATTAATAATCATTCCTGCATCATAAAGTGCTTTTAAATCATCAAATTTTTTCAACCTACGATTCGACAAATACTCTAAGCGTTCCGACCATTCATTGATAATAACACCATCTATAGTAAAGCCCTGCTCGGCATTATATTCAATATGATTTTCCTTTAAAAAAATCTGCTCAGGTGTTTCTTTATCACTTTTGAAAAAATCGGCAATTTTATTTAGCATTTCAACTCAAACTTCATACAGCACACTGCTTTATATCTTATTCCGCTAAATACATTTAAGCGACTTATTTTATTACTTCCTTGATAGACATAAAAAATGACGAACTCTTTAAGTTCGCCATTTAAAACTCTGAATTAATTATAACTAAGCAGATATCTAAACCTTTAACTTAAAGATCAACTAGCTTTGTTTTAGATACAACAATGCCATTATTGTCTGCATACACAAAGTCACCTGAATTAAAGCAAACATTTCCAAAGGAAATTTCAAGATCAACTTCACCTGCACCTTTACGGTTACTCTTTTGTGGAATAGCTGCCAATGCATGCACACCTAAATCAAGCTCAGCAATTGCATCTACATCACGCACACATCCGTAAATAATCACACCATTCCAATGATTTTTTACAGCAGACTCTGCAATCATATCGCCCATTAAGGCACAGCGCATAGATGCCCCACCATCTACAACCAAAACCTTTCCTGTACCATCTGTTGCCAACAACTCTTTTACACGAGAGTTATCTTCAAAACATTTAGCTGTGACAACTTCACCACCAAATGTTTTTCGCGCACCATAACTTTTAAAAAACTTACCATCTAAAGATGGAATCACCACTTGAATGTCTAAGTCAGGATGATCATCCAATAAATCACAAGTTACGAATGCTACATTTGACACAGCGATACCCTTTTATTTAATTTGATGTATCGCTAAATTATCATAAATTTTTAATTTTTCGGTTTGATAACACGCAGCCTCGACCATAGTATGAGCTACCTGTTCCGATGTTACAGGTTTATATTTAAAAGTATTTGGAACTAAATGCGAAAATTTTAAATATAACTTTTGAGTGAAATCTTCCAAAGTTCGCTGTTCATCTCGATGACCCAATAATAACGAAGGCTGAATAATCGAAACTTTTGAAAGCGCTAAACTTTGAATATATTGCTCCAATTGACCTTTCACTTGGTTATAGAAAAATTTTGATTGAGCATTTGCACCCAAAGCACTAATAAGTAAATAGTGAGTTTCTGTATTTTGAAATAAATTTGCAAAATGTGCATTCATTTCGTAATCAATTTGGTAGAAGTTATCTTTAGAACCTACCTTTTTAATTGTGGTACCCAAACAACTAAATGCATGTGTATATTCTTCAATATTTGCTCTATTGAGTAAAAAAAAGTCGTTCAACACAATTTGATGCACTTTTTTTAATTTTTTTAGCTCTTCATTTTCACTGCGAACAATTGCTGTTATTTTGTCACATCTTTTCGATTCATTGAGCAGATAAAGCAAACGCTTTCCCACCAAACCTGTTGCACCTATGACGATTGCACTTTTTATAGAGTTGATCATTTTAAAAGCAAACCTATTTAATATTCCTTAATATAATGCTTTATTTGCCATTTTTCTTCATCTAAAATGTACTCAAACCAAGTCAAGACTTGACTTAACTGCATTATTTAATCAAAATATGGCACTTGTTTACGGGCTGGTGATCATTCTTCTGGAGATGGTTTTCAGATGCAATTTCAGCCCGCCCAGACCAATCTAATTCAAGGAGTGCACGAGTGGCAAACTCTGCTCAAGCTAAAAAACGTGCTCGTCAAAACGTTAAAGCACGTAAACACAACGCAAGCTTGCGTTCTATGGTTCGTACTTACATCAAACGTACAGTAGCTGCTATTGCTGCTGGCGACTATGCTGTTGCATCTGAAGCGTACAAAACTGCTGTACCTGTGATCGACCGTATGGCTGATAAAGGTATCATCCATAAAAACAAAGCTGCTCGTCATAAGAGCCGTTTAAACGCACAAGTTAAAGCATTAGCTAACTAATTTGTTGCAGTAAAAAAAGCCCTTTTAGGGCTTTTTTTATGTCTGTTGATTTATAAATACCACTTATCCATTCATATAACAATAGTATTTATAAAACCTTAATTTTTAATTCTATTTAATGTGAGTTTCGACTAATATATTCTTATTTAATAAAATTAAGTAGTTACTTAAATGGATTTTCGTCAAGATATTAATGGGCTTCGTGCAATAGCAGTTCTTGCAGTTGTATTATTTCATTTTAATCAACAATTGTTACCAGGCGGATTTGCAGGGGTAGATGTTTTTTTGTCATTTCTGGTTTTTTAATGACCTCCATTATTTTTAATGGCGTAGAAAAAAATACATTTAATTTATTCAAATTCTATAATGCTCGAGCAAATCGAATCATACCTGTTCTTGCCGCTATGTCAGTGGTGTTACTTGTATTTGGTTGGTTTTATCTACTCCCTACAGACTATCGCGATTTAGGGCGCCAAATTGAAAAAAGCTCTCTATTTATTTCAAATTTATTGTTCGCAAAAGGTGGTGGTTATTTTGATACCGCAGAACATACCAAATGGCTTCTTCATACTTGGTCTTTATCTGTTGAGTGGCAATTCTATATTTTCTTCCCAATAATAATTATTGCTCTAAAGAGATTCTTAAGCTTTAGTAATTTAAAGCGTGTAGTTTTAGGCTTATTTTTAGTAAGTTTCATTTACTGTATTTATGCAACTTACAAAGATAGTAAAACGGCATATTTTTTACTTACAAGCCGTGCTTGGGAGATGTTACTTGGTGGCTTAGCATTCCTATATCCATGGTCATTAAAAAATAAGTCACATCAAGTTATTACTCAATGCTTAGGTATTATCTTAATTATTGCCTCATATTTTTTAATATCAAAAGATACGCCTTGGCCAGGATACATGGCACTAATACCAGTATTAGGTGCATATTTAATAGTCGTTGCAAACTATCAAAATAACTTTTTAATAAACAACCCTATTTCTAATTCTATTGGTAAATGGTCATATTCTATCTATGTGTGGCATTGGCCACTTGTAGTATTAGGTTTCTATTTTGCATTTGAAAATTGGTGGATCTATGGAATTCCACTATCAATTTTACTCGGTTTCTTAAGTTACCAATTTATTGAAAAGATTAATTTCCCGCGCTACTCATCATGGAAAGAAATATATAAAGTTAAACCTTTTTATATTTTCTTAATTATTCTAGCTTGTGGATATGCAGTAAAAGAAACGGATGGAATGAAGTTTCACTATTCAAAAGAAATTATCGTTGCATTAGACGAACTTAAAGGCACAAATCCTTATGAATGTGATTCTGGACATAGAAATCGCGATGCTGAAGAATGTAAAATTGGGAATCAAGATAATATTAAAGCAATCGTAATTGGCGATAGTCATGCAGACTCAATAACCACCTCTGTTGCTTCAGCTTTTGATTTAAATAAAGAGGGTATTGTATCTATTGTTACCGCTAGTTGCCCACTATTACTCAATGCCAATGTTAGAGATATTAATAATAATGATGACTGTCAAAATATCAATAAAAAAAGATTTCAACTCATTGAGTCTCAAAAATATAAAAATGTCCCAATTATTTTAATATCAAGACTTCCTGTGTATATTGAAGGGCAAAATGATGTTGAACGTGTAAAAAATGAAGAAAAAAAAGCACTTTTATATTTTTCTAAAAATGAAAGGCTTAGTAAAAATGACCTTTATAAATTAACAGCAAAAGATTTGACTGAAACACTATGTCGCGTTTCCAAGCACAATCCAGTTTATATTACTTATCCAGTGCCTGAGTTTTCGACAAACATACCCAAAACTGTTGCTAAAAACTTATTTTTTAATGAGTCAATACCAACAACCATGTCTTATAAGGAATATTTATATCGTGCATCTAAATCAAGAGTTTTAATAGCTGATGCAGCACAATCTTGTGATGCAAAAGTTTTAGATCCAACAACAATTTTATGTCCCCAAAATGAATGTATATCTATTTATAAAAATAGACCTATCTATAGAGATGCAGACCATTTAAGCGAATATGGCAATAAACTCTTAACACCAATGTTTAAAGAAGCTTTAAATCCATAATAATAAAAAAAGCCCTTTTAGGGCTTTTTTTATTGCCTACTGTTTTATAAGTACAATCAATCATACAAAAGAATCAACATAAAAATAATTTCAATGAATAAAACAATCCCATAAAAAAATTATGGTATTATTTTTTAGTCGTTATACACCATATAAGCAGTATTTCTTAAATTGGGACAACACAATGATTAATAAATTTCTACCAACGCTCGAAAAATTCCAAGAAACAGAAAATCAGTACATTGAATATTTTAATTCAAAAGGCGTAACTGACATTATAGGAAAAGTCATTTCCAACATGAAAGGTACGGCAGAAATTCAAGCCTCTCAAGGTGTAGACTCATGGTTAGGTTATGGGGTTTACTTACCCGCTATAGAGCGAATCTTTGCCCTGCACGAAGGCGAAACCGAAGAAGAGTTTTATTCACGCACCAAATACCCTAAAGATGTTGTTTACGCCTATACAATTCCAGATCACGACATTGCAACACTCATCGCTGCCGATAAATACAATCGTATGCACCAACAAAGTATTCCTGTAAATACGTATGTTTGGCCTTTAAATGATGATGGTTTCACAATCAACTTATTAAAATTTGAAAATCGATTAAAAGCAAAAATCTAATATAAAAAAACCAGTTATTCTTTTGAGTAACTGGTTTTAAAATTACAAATGAATTAGCTCATTTCTTGTTTCAAAATCACGAATATCAAGCTCATGTATTTCCCCGCGCCAAATCCATTTCAGCTTAGACTCTAAAAATACATCGCCCTCAAACCAAACAAATAAGCCTTCCATCATTTTCGGCCAATCTTCTTTGGTTACTACAGAACGCCCAGATATTACCGCCAAAATTGCAGCTAAAATTGTGTCATGACTCACAGCCAAACTTAATCCATTTCTTTGTTCAGGATGCGTATTGTAAATAAGCTCCAAGACATCTACCGCACCATTAATTGGCTTTTTCATTCCCGGTAAAGCATTATTCACAAAGCTATTAATAAAGCCCAATGCACCTTGCTCTTTAAAATATGGCCCTGCTTGCTTAATATCTAAAACAAAGCTTCCCGGTTCTACCAATAAACCTTGTTCTATAATTTCAATATGATGTGTATGTGATATTTGACCCGTATCATCTGCGCCTTGAATCATTAATGCAGCAGTATCAATGCAACGCTGAATTGGGCTAGAAATACAATGCTGAATTGATCGATCCGTATTATCTATTAAATAACTGCCCCAAGCTTCAGCTAAGTCCCGCCCCTGATTGGTCAATTGCAGGTCGTATCCTGCCAAGCCTTTACCAGCAGCTTCTTCTCGAATTGAATGACGTGTAAACAAAGTTACAGGCACATTGGTATCGGGCAACAAATCAATTGCCCTTAACATGCTTGTCGGAAGAAGATCTAATGCCATAATAAAAACATTGCAAATATTTACTCCACTATAGCATGAAGGAATATTTGCTCAATGCTTACTAGCCATAAGTTCTAGTGCTTGAAATGCTAGATTTTTCATATATTCATTCTTATATGCAATAAACCCACCATTTAACAATGTATCTCTTTGATTATATAGAAATGATTTTCCTTGAAGATTAACCAATCCACCACCAATACGCTCAAGCAAACACTGCCCCGCACTCGTATCCCATTCACAGGTAGGATGAAATCTTGGGTAAATATCAACTTTATCTTCAAGTATCATGCAAAACTTATAAGCACTTCCTGCTTTAAATTCCGAATACTCGGTTAACTCAGACATTGCTTGTAAATATTGCTCATATTTTGGCTTTTTTTGACTACTTTGACTTAAGCCAATTTTAATTTTCGAGTCATCATCACTCTTTGAATAAATTGACCATTGGTGAGTTTCTATTTCGTATTTAAGTGGCAAACCTTCTTCAGGCGCAATATACAAAATATCTACACAAGGAATCGCAAGTACCGCAAAAGTCGTGTGTTCACCTTCAATCAAACTTAAATTAATGGTGAATTCAGGACGTTTATGTAAAAACTCCTTCGTACCATCTAGCGGATCTAACATCCAAAACTTTTGCCAATTTTGTCGTGTTAAATGATCACCTTCTTCCGAAAGCAAAGGCAAAGCTGATATTTCAGCCAATGCAGATGTCAAAAAATGATTCACTCGATAATCTGCCTGTGTTACAGGGGATTCATCTTGTTTTTTCTCTATATTAAAAGCCAAACCAGCGCAATATTGTTGATATTCTTCTCGCAAAATTTCACACGCTTGTGTCAGAATGGGAACAAGCTGCAAAGTCAAACTGTCTTGCGGTGCTGTTGTAGGCTTAAACATAGATTACCTTTAAATATGTCAAATCACTCTAAAAAACCAACAATCATTTTCGACATGGACGGAACTTTACTCGACCTTGCTTATGATGATTTTATTTGGAATCACCTATTACCTATTCGTTATGCAGAAACGCATCAATGCACAATAGAACAAAGTAAAAATACGCTTTATGATTTTTACCAAGAACATAATCATACGCTAAATTGGTACTCTTCACGCTTTTGGACAGCAAAAGTTGGTGTGGATGTTTTAGCTATGCAAATAGAATATAAAGATAAAGTCAAAAAACGTGAAGGCTGTTTAGAACTTCTCAATTATTTAAAAGATAATGATTATCCTATTTGGTTAGCCACCAATGCCGATGCAGCAGGCTTAAAATTTAAATTAGAAAAAACACATCTAGCAAAATATTTTGATGTAATTGTAAGCTCTGAAACCATTGGTCACGCCAAAGAATTTACCCAGTTTTGGGAAATACTAGCTAAACAGCATCCATTTGACGCTGAAACAAGTTATTTTATAGATGACACTGAAAAAGTGCTAAGTAGTGCAAAAAAATTCGGTATTAAAAATTTATTTAGCATTGTACAACCATCTTCCGATAACGCACCACGCACGGAATTTGCATATCCTATGCTAAATAATTTAACCGACTTAATTGAACACTTAGAACAAGCCGAGGAACGTGAAAAATATGCGTAAATCGAATCTAGCACCAGATGCTGTCGGCATGCGTGTTGATAAGTGGCTTTGGGCTGCTCGTTTCTTTAAAACACGCTCTATTGCTAAACATGCAATTGAAGGTGGTAAAGTCCACCAAAATGGCGAGCGCGTAAAAGTATCTCGTGAAATTCGTGTTGGAATGGAACTCACCATTCAGCAAGGAATAGAAAAAAAATCTGTAATTGTAAAAGCACTTTCTGATGTTCGTGGCCCTGCACCAGTTGCACAATTACTTTATGAAGAAACAGAAGTAAGTATTGCACGTAGAGATTTGATTAACACCCAAAGAAAGATGCATAATCTAGCTCGACCTGATCACCGACCAAGTAAAAAAGACCGTAGGGATATCAGCAAGTTCAAACAAGAAAATGATCAACAATTTGACCAATCTTGGTCTTATCATGATGATTGATAGACGCGTCATATTGTGTCGTACACAGTATGATTTCAATAGAACATAAGTAAACTTTCTGTCACTATAGTCAGGTGGAAATCGATTTAATGAAATACATCCACTTGAGTATATTGTTTAGTGACATCGTATTGAGGTTATAAGATGGATGAGAATAAAGGTAAAGCGCTGAATGCTGCACTTAGCCAAATTGAGAAACAATTTGGTAAGAACACAATTATGCGTTTAGGTGATAACGCTGTACAAGCTGTAGAAGCAATCTCAACAGGTTCTTTGACTCTTGATATCGCACTTGGTATTGGCGGCTTACCTAAAGGTCGTATCGTAGAAATCTACGGTCCAGAATCTTCAGGTAAAACAACAATGACATTACAAGCAATTGCTGAATGTCAAAAAGCTGGTGGTACATGTGCTTTCATCGATGCAGAACATGCACTTGATCCGCAATATGCACGTAAACTTGGCGTAGACATCGACAATTTACTTGTTTCTCAACCAGATAACGGTGAACAAGCGCTTGAAATCGCAGATATGCTTGTTCGCTCTGGTGCAATCGACATGATCGTTGTCGATTCTGTAGCTGCACTTACTCCTCGTGCGGAAATTGAAGGCGAAATGGGTGACTCTCACATGGGTCTACAAGCGCGTTTAATGAGCCAAGCGCTACGTAAAATTACAGGTAACGCAAAGCGTTCTAACTGCATGGTGATCTTCATTAACCAAATTCGTATGAAAATTGGTGTAATGTTTGGTAGCCCAGAAACGACAACTGGTGGTAACGCACTAAAATTCTATGCTTCTGTACGTCTTGATATCCGTCGTGTTGGTCAAGTAAAAGAAGGTGATGAAATTGTTGGTTCTGAAACAAAAGTTAAAGTTGTTAAGAACAAAATGGCTCCTCCTTTCCGTGAAGCATTATTCCAAATTCTTTATGGTAAAGGCGTAAACCATCTTGGTGAACTTATCGACCTTGCTGTTCAACAAGAAATTGTTCAAAAAGCAGGTGCTTGGTATTCATATCAAGGCGATAAAATTGGTCAAGGTAAAAACAATACCATTCGCTATTTAGAAGAACATAAAGAATTGGCTGAAACAATTGAAAAATTAGTTCGCGATCAACTTCTAACAATTGGTACTGTTGTAGAAGATACAGATGAGCAAGAACCTGATCTTTTAGATGCTTAATTCAGCATTTATATTATTTAAAGAATCAATACAGAGCGCCCTTCGGGGCGTTTTGTTATTATGTTGATATAACTTTTAGCAATACACTCAATTGGGAAAATCATGTCAGACGCAAAGTTTAACAAACTGCTCGATTATGAAACCTTAAAACAGCAATTTGGTGATGATGAAGATAAAGCTCAAACATCATCTGCAACTTCTGCTTTGGTTTTTAATCCTGAAGAGCGTCTTTTTGACCACTCCACTCAAGAAACTAAAAAACCAGGCTTAACAGGCTCTCGTTTGCGTTCTTATGCATTTGCCGTACTTACCCGTAAAGAATACTCGAAAGCAGAACTCATAGAGAAACTAGCGCTATATGCAGACAATAGAGATGAAGTTCTAAAGCTTGTAGATGAGCTATCTAAAGAAAATTACCAAAGCGACCAGCGTGTTGCTGAAATTATGCTTTCAAGCCAAAAGCGTAAAGGCAAAGGTCCAAATCAAATTAAAATGAAGCTTAAAAATAAAAAAATTGATGCTTCATTAATTGCAGATGAATTAAAAGAAACAGATTGGATTCAACAAGCATATGAACTAAAAGTTAAAAAATACGGAACCGAAGTAAGTAAAGATCCAAAAATTAAAGCCAAGCAAATACGATTTTTGATGTATCGAGGGTTTGAAATGGATGCAATTATTAAAGCGATTAGCAGAAAACCAAATGATTTTGAATAAATAGAATTGAAAGTTTAGATCAATAGAGAAAATTAAATATTTTTATTATAAAACTGGTGGCAACCCTACCAGCAAGACTTCGGCACATCATTATTCTGTTACCGTTGCTACCTTCCGGTCCTGGCGGGGTTCACAGAGAACAATTGCGAAGTAACCGGCAGGGCTACCATTGCAAGGAAAGAGTATAGTGATTTTTAATGAACTTGCAAGCGAACAAAGTTAATTTTCAGTAATGATTCATCCGATTGATTATTAATAAAACAAAATAATTATTTATTCACTTTATCTTCAATATTTTTCGCTAAACTCAATATCGCTTAAATAACGTAACTTTGTAAAAGCATATTGCAATTCACTGTGCAGACGTTTTAAATATCTCTATCAAATAAATCTTTGGTTATATGTTTTAACCAATACAGCAATCTAAAATGGACATCATATTATGCTAAAAAAGCATACTCTATTTACAATAACATTGCTCTGCTCTGCTCCACTTTATGCAATTCCTATTGAGTCTCGTGGACTAAGCCAAGATGCTGGAAACTATGTAGCAGCAACAGCTCCTGCCATTAATGTATCAAATTCACCTAATGATAATACTGCTACAACGCCAACGAACGTAAATTGGCAACTTATGCAAAAAGCAGATCGTTTAGAAAATGAGTTACGTAGTTTACGTGGAAAAATGGAAGAACAAGATAACGAAATTGCACAATTAAAACACGATTTGCAAAATCGTTATACAGATTTAGACCAACGCTTAGAACTACTTCAAGAAAAAGTTGATCCGGATTCTGTTACAAAGCCAGAGGAGGATAACCAACAGGATACTCCACCCAGTACAAGCTAAGGTAGAAACATCAAATTCCAATACTGTAGCAACGTCGAGCGCTGACAAAACTGCGTATACTGTTGCATTAGAAGCTTACAAACAAGGTGGTGCTAAAAAAGCTATTGCGCCAATGCAGGCTTTTGTAAAAAACCATCCCAATAGCATCTATATTAGTAATGCCTATTTTTGGTTAGCCGAATTTAATTTAGGAATTGATCCTGCAAATTATATTGAAGCTAAAAAGAACTTTGAGATTGTTGCAAACAAATATCCAAACTCATCGAAAGCTTCTAGTGCATTATATCGACTTCATAGCATTACGCTTAATGTTGATAAAAACACAGCTTTAGCGAATAAATATAAAACTCAAATTCTATCTAATTATCCAAAATCAGAAGAAGCTGGTTTTCTGAAGTAATAAAAAAGACACCATTTGGTGTCTTTTTTATTTTTAAACAGATTTTAACGAACAATACCACGCCTAGATTGCTCAACAGAGTCAATTAAACGCTGAACTTCAGGTACAGTTGGTAGAATTTCATTACGAATTTTATCAACAGCTTCTGTTGTAGTTAAACCTGTTTTATAAATCAGTTTAAAGGCCTCACGAAGTCCTTGAATCACTTCTTTAGACCATCCTTTACGACGCATTCCCTCAACATTCATTGCTGATGCATGCGCAGGATTTCCTGAAACCATAACATAGGCAGGAACATCTTTAAGAATTAATGATGCACCGCCAACCATGCTATAAGAATCAATTTTACAGAACTGATGAATACCAGAGTTACCACCAATTACAACAAAATCACCAACATGCACATGTCCTGCAACACCTACATTATTCGCAAAAATATTGTTATTCCCCACTACACAATCATGTGCAATGTGAGTATTCACCATAAGTAAATTATGGCTACCAACTTTTGTTAAGCTATTATCTTGTACCGTTCCACGATGTAAGCTGCAATGCTCACGAATCGTATTATAATCGCCAATTTCTAGCCAAGTTTCTTCGCCAGCATATTTTAAATCTTGGCAAACTTCTCCAATACTTGCGAATTGAAAAATTTCATTATTTTTTCCAATACGAGTATATCCACCAACAACAACGTGTGAGTGTAGCTTTGTGCCTGAGCCAATGCTAACTTTAGGGCCAATAATACAATATGGTCCTACTTGCACATCTGCTGCAATTTCAGCGGATGGATCAATAATAGCCGTTGGGTGAATAAATTCGTTATTACTCATGCCTACCCTGTTCTTTGGTGTGAAATAATGATTTCTGCAGCTGCAGCAACAATGCCGTCAACCGAAGCAGTACAATGATACTTGTAAATGCCACGTTTTTGCATTACTAATTCAGATTTTAATACAAGTTGGTCACCTGCAACCACCTGTTTCTTAAATCTTACTTTTTCTGCACCTGCAAATAGGAACAAAGAACCTGGTTTTGGCTTCTCACCATTCATTACAAAGCCTAAAACACCCGAAACTTGTGCGAGCGCTTCAATAATCAGCACACCCGGCATAATTGGATATTCAGGAAAATGCCCTTGAAAAAACTCTTCATTAATTGTGACATTTTTATAGCCAACAATTGAGTTTTCAGTAATTTCTGTCACACGATCGACAAGTAAAAAAGGATATCTGTGTGGTAGATATTCACGAATTACATTAATGTTCATTGGTAATGTCGGGATCGTGAATGTTGTAGTATTAGACTCTGTCATCATAATTATTTACGCAATTTAAATGTTGATTCAAGGGATTCAATTTGTGATTGCATATGATCAAGTCGTTTGACCAATTGGGTCAATGGCACATCTGCTAATTGTTTAAAGCGAACAGCGGCTTTTTTCCAAGCATTTGTTTCCATGAGCGCAGTACCGGAAGAATATGTACCTGCCTTAGAAATATTATTTGTCACCATTGACATTCCTGTGATTGTCACATTATCGGTAATATTAATGTGACCCACGATACCAACAGCGCCTGCAAGGACACAGTTTTTGCCAATTGTTGTACTTCCAGCAATACCACATTTTGCAGCAATTGCCGTATTTGCACCAATTTTCACATTGTGAGCAACTTGCACAAGGTTATCAATAATCACACCATTTTCTAAAATAGTGTCATCTAAAGCACCTCTATCGATACTACAATTTGATCCAATGCGAACATCATCACCAACAATGACCGAACCCAACTGTACAATTCTGTGCCATTTTCCTTGGTATGGAGCAAAGCCAAAACCCTCTCCACCAACCACCGTATTTGCATGAATACGAACACGATGACCAATTTTACATGCACCTGTTAAAGTCACATGAGAATCGATAAAACACTTTTTACCTACTTCAACAAAATCATCAATTTTCACATGAGAGTTAATAATTGAATCATCGCCAACAACACAATTTTCACCAATCACAACATAATGACCAATATATGCCGTTTCTGAAACGATTGCTGACGGATGAATCTGCGCAGTATTTTCAATACCACGCTCAATTTGTTTACGCTCAAATACATGCGTAAGTATCGCAAAGGCAAGATATGGACTATCTACAACCAAGAAATTAGAATGATGTCCCTCAAGCAAGTCTTTATATTCTTGAGTCACAATAAGTGCCCCAGCTTTAGACCCTTTCGCTTGATTGATGTATTTCTCACCATTTACGAATGCAAGCTGCTTTTCATTTGCCTTTTCAAGACTAGCCAAACCCAATAACTCAAGATCGGCTTGCCCAAAAAACTTCGCTTGTACTTGCTTAGCGAGAACATCTAAGCGATAAAATTGATGATTCATAAATTATTTAATTGCATTAACCTTTTGAATGATTTTATCAGTTAAATCAGCACTTGAATCAGATGCAAGTACTGAATTTTTGTTTAAAACCAAATCTAATTTATTTTCTTTGCGTAATTGCTCAGCAGCAGTTTTTACACGAGTTTCAAATACTGTGTTTGTTGCTTGCATAGTAGTTTGCACTTTAGACTGAACTTGCTGTTGTAAAGTATTAACTTGAGCAGCTTTTGTATCAAAGTCTTTTTTCAGTTTATCAACTTCAGCTTGGCTTTTAGCAGCATTTCCTTTTTGCTGAATACCTGCTAAATCTTTTTGAAGTTGTTCAATTTGAGTTGTTTGTGGCTTAATTGATTGTTGTAAAGCACTTTGCTGTTGCTTTAAATAAGCACTACCTTGCACAACTTTGTCAATATCAACAATACCGTAATCTGCTGCTTGTACCGCTGTAAAAGCTAATCCTGATGCCAATGCTAGTAATACTTTTTTCATTTTATAAGATCCTAATTAATATTAAGGAGATTAGCCGTACTTAGAAAGTACGACCAATTTCAAATTGAATATTCTTCGTTTCATCACCTGGTTTATCATTCAATGGGAATGCATAACTTAATGATAATGGACCAATCATGGTAATCCATGTAAAGCCAACACCCACGCTATAACGCATATTACCTAAGTCAAAACCATTATTATCTTTACAGAATTGTTTATCTGTTGGAGAGTTTGGTACATCACATTGCGTATCAAATACTTGTGCACCTTCTGCAAAGATTACAGGTCTAAATTGACGCGCCCAATCACCTTTAAATGGAACAGGTAACGCAAGCTCTGTACCAAATTGTACTAAGGCATTACCACCAACCTCTTCCTCATTGGCATAGTTAGATCCACCATTTTCAAAATCTACACTTGGATATTTTGGACCTAAAGTACTATTGTCATAGCCACGTACCGAACCATAACCACCCGCATAGAAGTTTTTATAGAATGGTAAATCGTTACCGTAACCTAATTTTCCGTAACCACGTAGGACAAAATCTTTACCTAATGGGAAAAATGCTTGTGCATCATAAGTAATTTTTTGATATTCAACATCACTGCCTGGAACCGCAATTTCAGCATTCACACGATGTGATGTACCAGATGTAGGGAAGATTGGACGGTTTAATGTATTATACGACCAACCCAAATTCAGGTTAAAGGTTAAGAAATCACCCTTAAACTCTGTACCTTTGTCGATACAAGTTGTTGGGTCACTCGGATCAGTACAATTATAACCGCTAGAATTCGTTTGCTTACCACCATTCGCTAACAAATAATCACGAATATATGTAGATACATAAGGACCCGTCGTCACTTCAGTATTATCAATATTTAAACCCATGCTTACGCTTTGGTTTTCATCAATTGGATAACCAAAAGTTAAACCTCCACCAAAACTATCTGTTACATAGTTATTAACGTTGTAATCATCATCTAGCTTAGTTTTACGGTAGTACATGTTATAACCACGACGCACACCATCAATAGTGAAGTACGGATCTGTAACACTCAGGTTGTAATAATCTTGTGTTTGCGAACGAGATAAATCAATTGCAACACTATTACCTGTACCAAAGAAGTTTGTTTGACTTAAACCAGCTTGGTAAGTCATACCACCACTTTGAGAGAAACCAACAGCCAGTGTACTTGTACCTGAATGTTGTTCTTCAACAGCAACGTTTAAATCGACTTGGTCAGGCGAACCTGGTACACGCTCAGGTTTTACATCAACAGTTTTGAAATAACCAGTACGCTCTAAACGTACTTTAGATAAATCAATTTTTTCATTACTTGCTAATGCACCTTCCATTTGACGCATTTCACGACGTAATACCTGATCATCAGTTTTTGAGTTACCTGTGAAGTTAATACGACGCACAGTTACTTTTTGACCTGGATTGATATAGTAGTTTAAGCCTACTTGTTTTGATTCATTATCAATTTCAGGTACAACGTTAACTTCTGCATAGTAGTAACCAGCATTACCATATTTACGTAATAGTAATTGCTTAACATTATTTACTTTTTCTTGTGAGTAAATATCACCATCTTTATAGATTTGTAGCGTTTTTAATTCATCAGTAGAATAAAGTGCATCACCTAAGAATTTAGTTTCAGCAAATTTGAATTGATCACCTTCATCAACAGAAACTTCAACAAATATATTTTTCTTATCTTCACTAATATTTAAATTAGAGTTGTTGATATTAAAGTTGATATAACCTTTGTTTAAATATAAAGCACGAAGAGATTCTAAGCTTGCTGCCATTTTTTCACGTGCATAGCGATCGTTACGAGTAACAATCGAACTCCAGCCGCTTTCTTTAATTGCAAATGCTTGCTTAATGTCACTATCTTTAAATACTGTATTACCAATAAGGTTGATATCTACAACTTTAGCCGCTTTACCTTCAGCAAATTCTACCGTTAAATCTACACGGTTATTTGGACGTGGCGTGCTAATCACTTTTACAGTTGCTTCATAGCGACCTTGCTGCATGTATTGCTGTGCAAGTTCTGATTCAAGCGTTTGAATTGCAGATTTTTTAAGAACTTCGCCCTCTGCAACACCCATCTTCTTTAAGCCTTCTTGCAAAGCTTCTTTTGGAATGAGTTTATTGCCTTTAAATTCTACTTTAGAAATAATTGGGCGTTCTACAACACGATAAACAAGCACATCATTTTCATTTGAAGCTTTAATATCATCGAATAGCCCAGATGCATATAAGGCACGAATTGAGTCTGCAATAACAGCGTCACTTGCACGATCTCCGCTGCTTACAGGAATCAAGCCATAAACATTGGCTGGCAATAAGCGAACAAGTCCATCTATTTTTATATCACGAACGACAAAATCATTTGCTGCATATACTTGTTGTGCTGAAGCCATCGCACTAATCAGTGCTAAAGGCATAAAGAGGTTTTTGTGATGCATGCCAGTATTTTCCAATGTTAATTTATATCATCTACGTTTTATAAACGCATAAAGTCGTTAAATAACGCCAAGAGCATCATGCTCCCTAGCAATACCATACCAATTTTCAAACCAACTATTTGTATTTGTTCAGAAACCGGTTTTCCACGGATTAGTTCTATAAAATAATAAACTAAATGTCCACCATCAAGCATAGGAATTGGTAATAAATTTAATATACCAAGGCTTACACTCATAAGTGCCATAAATGAAATGAACGTTTGCCACCCCATTTCAGCACTCTGTCCAGCAACTTTCGCAATGGTAATTGGACCAGATAAGTTATCTAAACCAATTAAACCACGAACCATTTTAACAATCGAGTTTAAAATCATCCCTGAAATCTGACCTGTTTTATCAACAGCCATGGTCAGCGCTTCTATAGGCGAATATTGAATCGTTTGTTTATATTCAGCAGGTACTGTAACCTTTCCTGGATCACTTTGTACACCAAGCACACCAGAAAAATTCCCCATGTTATCCCGTTTACCCTGAGGCATTACCTCAAGTTGTACCAATTTATTCTGTCTTAATACATCAATTTTTAGTAATTTTTCTGGTGATGCTTGTACAACTCGCACAACATCAAACCAATCATTCATTTTTACGCTATCAATTGCAACAATCTTGTCGCCAACTTTCATACCTTGACGAATTGCAGCACCATCATCACTCAATTTCGTAATAACAGCCGAAATATGTGGACGATATGGTGTAAAGCCCAAAGCATCTAATGGCGATTGACTTTGATCTTTTAAAAAATGCTCAATTGGAAGTTTGAAATTTTGAAATTGTCCTGCTCGTTCTGCATCGATACTAATAACACCCGTTTCACCCACACGATCAACAAGTGCAAAGTTAAGTTTCTCCCATGAAGAAACCGATGTACCATCAATTGCAGTAATTTTATCACCCACTTGCATTTGTACTGTTGCAGCAGGTGAATTTGGTACAACACTACCAACTCGAGTATTTAACTGTTCTTGAGATGGAAGAAATAAAATCCAAAATAAAACAACAGCAAAAGCTAAATTAATAAGTGGTCCAGCAGCAACAATTGCAATTCTTTTCCATGGACTTTGTCTATTAAAAGCTTTAGGCAAATCTTCTTCTGCAACATTACCCTCGCGCTCGTCTAACATTTTGACGTAACCACCTAAAGGCAATGCAGATAATTGGTATTGAATACCCGATTTTTTAGATGTCCACTTTAGAAGTGTTGGGCCAAAACCAATTGAGTAAACTAGAACTTTAACGCCTAACTTTCGTGCGACAAAATAATGACCAAATTCATGAATCGCAATTAAAGGTCCAAGTAATAAAATGGCTGCAATAATGATAAAAATAACACTCATTTTACTACCCCGTTAATGACCAATTACAAACTGCTCAGCAACTATACGAGCTTTTTGATCAATTTGTAAAATTGTTTCAATTGATTCTGCTGGCGCATTTGCAATGCTATTTAATGTCCGATCTACAATTTGATGTATTTCAGTAAATTTTATTTTATTTTTCAAAAATGCAGCCACAGCTATCTCATTTGCTGCATTTAAAATAGTGGGGGCAAGACCACCAACCTTCATCGCTTGTCTTGCCAAATTTAGCGCAGGAAAACGACTTGTATCTGGTTCTTGAAAATTCAACTGATTATTCACAAATAAATTCAGTGGTGGCACATGTGTCTGAATACGCTCTGGCCATGCTAAAGCATGAGCAATAGGCGTACACATATCAGGATTACCCATTTGTGCCAAAGTTGAACCATCCACATACTGAACCAATGAATGAATAATACTTTGTGGATGAATTACAACTGTAACAAATTGTTCTTCTATCGCAAATAAATGACATGCTTCAATAAGCTCCAAGCCTTTATTCATTAAGGTTGCAGAATCTACAGATATTTTTTGCCCCATAGACCAATTTGGATGCTTACATGCTTGTTCAGGTGTTACCGCTTCTAACTGTTCAATTGTATGATTTAAAAAAGGTCCACCTGAAGCTGTGAGCAAAATTTGAGAAACGCCCTGTTTAGGTTTTCCATTACGCTCAGTTTGTAAATAATTTTGCGGTAAACTTTGAAAAATAGCGTTATGTTCAGAATCTACAGGTAATAGTAAAGCATTAAATTCACGTGCAGTTTGCATCATGATATCACCCGACATCACCAATGCTTCTTTATTTGCAAGCAACACACGCTTACCTGCTTTTACAGCAGCTAAAGTTGGCATTAAACCTGCAGCGCCAACAATTGCAGCCATCACTACATCTACAGATGAATGTTCCGCAACAGCAACTAGACCCGCTTCATCTGCTAAAATTTCAATATGATTTAGCTTTTGAGCATTTAATTTTTGTTTTAATTCATCAACTTTTTGCGAAGGTACAACCACAACTTTTGGACTAAACTGTTTGCATATTTGAACAAGTTCATCAATTCGGCTGTACGCTGTAACAGCAAAAACTGAATATTGATCTGGATGCTGTTCGAGTATTTTTAACGTACTTTGACCAATTGAACCTGTAACACCTAATATACAAACAGTTTGAGACATTTATAAATCTACGCCAATAAGTTTTAAAACATACATACCTACTGCAAACACTGGTGCCGCAGCAAGTAAAGAGTCAATACGATCTAACACACCACCATGACCCGGTAAAATTCGACCTGAATCTTTAATACCTGCTCGGCGTTTAATCATAGACTCTAACAAATCACCCAATACCGAACTAAATACAGTAATGATTGAAAGAATTAAAAATAGAATGTGTTGTGCAATCGTCAAATCTAAATAAACTGCTTCAACCACAATAATAATTACAGCTGAAACAAATACACCACCAAATAAACCTTCAATAGATTTATTTGGACTAACATGCGGTGCAAGTTTACGCTTACCTAATTTACGCCCTACAAAATAAGCACCACTATCTGCACCCCATACCAATAAGAACAGGTACATAAGCCACCAAGGTGAGCTATCCCATACCGAGAAAATTGCGGTAACTGCAGCAGAAACGAGTACAAAACCAATAAAATTTAATGAAAAATTATACCAGCCATCATACTCAGGATAAGACTTCACCCAATGAATGCTTAATATCCAAATAAAAATTGATGCTATCCATAGCAACAGTGCAATTTCACTGTAGTAGAGAGCAAGAGTCGAAAGTGCTGCTGTAACAATACCAAAGCCCCAAGCAAGTGGTTTAATTACATTTGCAGAGCGCTTTGGCATAAGCTTAAACCACTCATACCCAGCAACCCCAGCAGCAACAATCATCAGCATAAGCATTGGATAGTGTGATTGCGTTGCAAACATACAACTCAAAACCACAGCAACCAAAACTAATGCGGTAATAATCCGCTCTAACATGTATTAATTCTCAATATTCTTTTGTTGAACTTGCTCTGATGTTTTACCAAAACGACGTTCACGACTTACAAACTCAGCAATCGCGAGATCAAACTCTTCGACAGTAAATTCAGGCCATAATGTTTTGGTGAAATACAATTCAGCATATGCTGCTTGCCACAATAAGAAATTAGATAAACGATAATCACCGCCTGTGCGAATGAGTAAATCCACCGCAGGCAAATCACTTAAACTCACATACTGACCAAATAGGTCTGCATCAATGTCATTTATTTTTAATTTTTCATTTTGAACATCTAAGGCAATCTGCTTTGCAGCTTGCGCCATATCCCACATACCACCATAACTAATCGCAATAGTTAAAGTCATACTGTCGAACTTAGCAGTCCTTTCTTCAGCTTGCAACATAAGGTCACGCAATTTTAGAGATAAACGAGAGCGATCTCCAATAAAACGTAATGCAATGTTGAATTCCTCCATACGAGGTATTTGCTCAAGAATTGTGTCTTCCAACAACTGCATGAGTAAATCCACCTCAAATTGAGGACGGTTCCAATTTTCACTCGAAAAAGCAAAAACGGTGAGTGCCTTAATATTTCTTTTACGGCAATGCTCAACAATTGGGTCTAGGACATTTTTACCTTCACGGTGTCCACTACCTGTATCCAATTGATTTTTTTTTGCAAAACGATTGTTGCCGTCCATAATGACGGCAACATGTTTTGGAAGATATAAACAGTCTTCAACGTCGGTCATTTAATTAGACCTTCATTAATTCTGCTTCTTTCGCAGCTAAACGCGAATCTACTTCTGCTACGAATTTATCTGTCATTTTTTGAACGTCATCACCCGCACGGCGCTCATCATCTTCAGAAATTTCTTTTTCTTTCAACAATGCTTTTACATCACCCAAAATATCACGACGAATGTTACGTAGAGCAACTTTTGCATGTTCAGCTTCTGCACGTGCAACTTTCTGCATGTCTTTACGTGTTTCTGCTGTTAATGCTGGAAGTGGTACACGAATCGCATCTGCTGTAATTGGGTTTAAGCCCAAGTCAGATTCACGGATTGCTTTATCAATTGCTGAAACCATTGTACGTTCAAATGGTTGAACCAGTAATGTACGTGAATCTTCTACACCCACGTTAGCAACTTGGTTCAAAGGTACGTCTGAACCATAATAAGGTACCATTACACCATTTAGAATTGATGGATGCGCACGACCCGTACGCACTTTAGCAAAACCTTGTTCTAAAGACTCAAGCGTCTTATGCATGCGTTGTTCGCCGTCTTTTTTAAGATCGTTAATCATATGATCTTCCTTACTAAATTCTTCAAAGATGTAATTTAAAAATAGCTTGTAGTATAAAGAGCTTTCAGGCTCACGTACATTAGTTAGTAACGTGAGTACCTTCTTTTTCGCCCATTACAACCGAGAGTAGAGAACCAGATTTATTCATATCGAATACTTGAAGTGGTACATTATGATCACGACATAAGCAAATTGCTGTTAAATCCATCACACCTAGTTTCTCATCTAACACTTGGTCAAATGTTAAAGCGTCGTATTTAACTGCATCTTCGTATTTACTTGGATCTTTGTTATATACGCCATCAACTTTTGTCGCTTTCAAGATTAAATTGGCTTCAATCTCAATACCACGTAAACATGCAGCTGTATCTGTTGTAAAGAACGGATTACCCGTACCCGCAACAAATACACATACTTCGCCTTGTGTTAAATGACGAATCGCATCACGGCTTGAATACTGTTCAACAACAGCACCAATTGGTAAAGCAGACATTAAACGTGTTTTGATATTACGACGTACCAATGCATCACGTAATGCTAAACCATTCATTACAGTTGCAAGCATACCCATTTGATCGCCAGTTACACGACCAACCAAACCATCTTTTTGCAATTGACTACCACGGTATAAATTACCACCACCAACAACAATACCAACTTGCACACCTAAACCAACCAAGTGAGCAATTGATAACGACATTTGATCGAGCACTTGTGCATCGATACCCATATCTTTATTACCAGCAAGTGCTTCACCTGATAGCTTTAACAAGATACGTTCATAACGTGGTTTTTTTGAATCCAACATCATAAAAAGCTCCGATTCTCTACAAACTATTTTTTATATATTTAACTTTTAAGCAGATTTGACGCGAATCAATTTAGCAAACAAATCGTATTCGTCTGCATCTGTAATTTCGACTTCAAGTAAATCACCTGCTTTGATTTGTGATTTGTCGATATCTTCAACGAACACATTACCATCAATTTCAGGTGCATCGGCATAAGAACGCGCGACAGCAACTGGGAATTCTTCTTCCAAATCATCTACAAGTACAGTCATAGTTTGACCAATACGTTTTTGAAGTTTAGCTGCTGAAATTTCTTGCTGAACTTGCATGAAACGCTCATAACGCTCTTGTTTGATTTCTTCAGGCACGTGATCTGGTAAGTCGTTTGCCGTTGCACCTTCTACAGGTGAATAGGTAAAGCACCCCACTCGATCTAATTGTGCTACTTTCAACCAATCCAATAACATTTGGAAATCTTCTTCAGTTTCACCTGGGAAGCCCACAACAAATGTTGAACGAAGAACAAGATCAGGGCATTTTTCACGCCAAACTTTTAAACGATCTAAAGTATTTTCACTATGAGCAGGTCGCTTCATAAGCTTCAATATTTTTGGACTTGCATGTTGGAATGGAATATCCAAGTAAGGCAAAATTTTACCTTGTGCCATTAAATCAATAACAGCATCTACGTGTGGATATGGGTATACATAATGTAAACGAACCCAAATACCCAACCGACCTAAAGCTTCGCACATGTCGAAGAATTTAGTCTTAACAGGCTGACCATTCCAGAAATCTAGTTTGTATTTAGTATCTAAACCATAAGCTGAAGTATCTTGGGAGATAACTAATACTTCTTTTACACCTGCATTTTTCAATGCTTGTGCTTCGCTTAATACAGAACCAACAGGACGAGAAACCAAATCACCACGCATACTTGGAATAATACAGAACGTACAACGATGGTTGCAGCCTTCTGAAATTTTCAAATAAGCATAATGTTTTGGCGTAAGACGAATACCTTGCTCTGGAACTAAATCGATAAACGGATTGTGTTTTGGTGGCTCAGGCACATATTCGTGCACAGCTTCCATCACTTCTTGATATGCCGCCGCACCTGTCACTTTCAATACATTTGGATGCATTTGGCGAATTTTGTCTTCGTCTTTACCTAAACAGCCCGTCACAATAACACGACCATTTGCGCTCATGGCTTCGCCAATTGCGTCTAAAGACTCTTGTACTGCAGATTCAATAAAACCACAGGTATTTACAACAACTAAATCCGCACCGTCATAATCTGACGCTACATCATAACCTTCAGTCTTCAACTGAGTTAAAATTCGTTCGGAATCTACCAATGCCTTAGGACAACCTAAAGAAACAAAACCGACTTTGGGGGATTTCATGAATCTGCGCTCCACTAGAATGCGCATATTGTATGTCTTTTCTAAAGAGAAAAATAGTTATAAAGCCTACTCTTTACATGTCGCACCAAAATACAGCCATAAAAATAAGCATATAACGACACATGCACCATAATTGTGCAACCACTATTTACATTAGTTTCTCTATCCGCTATATCTCTTTAGATTAGAACAATTTCAGGGCAATTTTGCTTTTATAGCAACAAATTATGCCCTTTTTGAATAAGTTGGCGCAGATGTTGCAATCATTTGGCTCAACTTATGTTCTTTATTCAAAATTATTGCTTTACGAAGATGCTTATGCGTTATTCAAATAGGATTTTATAACAAATGGATCAAGACTCAACGATCGACTATCGTTTGTTGGTAGACAACTTGGCAACAGCCATTCTACTTGTCGACAGTAATCTTAATATTTTTTATCTCAATTCATCTTGCGAAGCTTTGTTTGATATTAGTTTATTGCGTGCTGTGGGTCAGCCTGTTCTCAATTTATTACATGTTCCTAGCGATGAGTTTAATACAGAAGAAGCTTTAAATAACTCAATGCGTACAGGGCAACCTTATACACGTCGTGAAGCAACAATTAGTGTGAATTTCAAAGACATCCATGTCGATTATTCTGTATCTCAATTAAATTATGCAAAAAGTTATCATCCTTTACTTTTAATTGAGTTAAATCCAATTGATCGAATGTTAAAAATTTCAAAAGAAGAAAACCTAATTCAGCAACATCAAGTGGCGCGTCAGCTTATACGTGGTGTTGCACATGAAATTAAAAATCCGCTTGCAGGAATTCGCGGTGCAACTCAATTATTGGCGCGCAGTTTAAACGATCCGCAATACGCAGAATTTACTGACATTATTATTAATGAAGTTGATCGTTTACGTACACTTGCAGACAGCATGTTAGGTTCGCGCCTCTTACCAAGTTATGAACTTACAAATGTACATGAGCCTTTAGAACGTGTTCGCTCGCTTATTGCCAATCAAACCAAAAAGAAAATTAAAATTACACGTGATTACGACCTTTCATTACCTGAAGTATTTGCAGATCGAGATCAACTGATTCAGGTCATGCTGAATATTGGCGCAAATGCGGTACAAGCAATCACAGAAAATAAAGAGTTCTTTGTCGATCATCAGCCTGAACTTATTTTTAGAACAAGAATTCAACGCTTAGTTACGATCAACAGCGTATTAAACAGATCTGCTGTTCGTATTGACATTGAAGATAACGGGCCTGGTGTACCTGAAGATATTTTAGAATCTGTGTTTTATCCATTAGTTACAGGACGTGCTAAAGGTACAGGTCTTGGTTTAAGTATTGCGCAAAACATAATGCACCAACATAACGGAATGATTGAATGCCAATCAGTTCCTGGAAAAACAATTTTTAGCTTATATTTACCTTGGGAGTCGAATCATGTCGCGAAATAAAATATGGGTAATTGATGACGATCGCGCCATGCGCTGGGTACTAGAAAAAACATTTAGAGAAGAAGGTTTCGATGTTACCAGTTTCGAAGAAGCTCAATCGGCTTTAGATCAACTCACATTAGAAGCACCTGATGTCATTTTAACTGACATACGTATGCCGGGTATTGACGGTCTTACTTTCTTAGGAAAAGTAAAAGCAAACTTCCCCGACCTTCCTGTCATTATTATGACGGCGCATTCAGATTTAGAGTCTGCTGTTTCAAGCTATCAAACGGGTGCTTTTGAATATCTTCCAAAACCTTTTGATATTGATGAAGCTTTGGCTTTAGTCAATCGTGCAATTTTGCATATTACTAAATTACAGCAACAAGAATCTGCAAAAACAGCTCCACCTATTCAGTCCACTGAAATTATTGGTGAATCTCCTGCAATGCAGGAAGTTTTCCGAGCGATTGGTCGTTTATCTCAGTCTCACATTACGGTTTTAATTAATGGTGAATCTGGAACAGGTAAAGAGCTTGTTGCACATGCGCTTCATCGCCACTCTCCACGTAGTAGCAAGCCATTTATTGCTTTAAACATGGCGGCTATTCCAAAAGACCTCATTGAAACTGAGTTATTTGGACATGAAAAAGGTGCATTTACAGGCGCGAATACACAACGTCAAGGTCGCTTTGAACAAGCCAATGGCGGCACACTATTTTTAGATGAAATTGGTGATATGCCATTTGAAACGCAAACACGTTTACTTCGTGTTTTAGCAGATGGTGAGTTCTACCGTGTAGGTGGACATATTCCTGTTAAAGTTGATGTTCGAATTGTTGCAGCAACACACCAAGACTTAGAAAAATTAGTGCATGATGGACGTTTCCGTGAAGACTTATATCACCGCCTAAATGTGATTCGCATTCACATTCCAAAACTTGCACATCGTAGTGAAGATATTCCAATGCTTGCACAACATTTTCTTGCTCGCGCAGGCAAAGAACTTGGTGTAAGCCCGAAAATCTTACGTCAAGAAACGCAAGAATATATTCAAAAACTACCTTGGCCGGGTAACGTTCGACAACTTGAAAATACCTGTCGTTGGTTAACTGTCATGATTACAGGTCGTGAAGTTTATCCTGAAGACTTACCTTCTGAACTTAAACAAATTCCATTAAGCAAAATACCTGAAGGTGAAATTCCTCCAAATATTGAACGCATCACCATTCATCATTGGGATGAATTACTTGGTCAATGGGCAGGACAAAAACTTCAAAATGGTGAAATGAAGATTTTAGACATTGCGATTCCAATGTTTGAACGCTCACTGATTAATGCCGCTCTACAACAAACACGTGGTCGTAAACGCCATGCCGCTGAACTTTTAGGTTGGGGGCGAAATACACTTACACGCAAGCTAAAAGAATTGGGCATGGATACTGTAGATGATGAAGTTGAAGAAGAAGTTGAAACACCCAATTAACTACAAAGTCTAAAAATAAAAAAGCTCCTTTATGGAGCTTTTTTATTACATTCTTTTAATACAGCATGACTACAACTTAAGCCTGAATAAAACCAACATATCGAGAAAGGTTTTGAGCACCCAAATCACTTTGATAGATCACATAATTTGGATAGCTTGTTTCAGTTAATTCTTCAAACATATTAAGCTGATCATCATGTGCATGAATTTCATCAACACTACGTGACATACTTTGCTCAAACTCATCCGAAATATATTCAAAGCCTAAATCCATCGCAATAAACAATACATGTTCACACGGCTGAACATATTGCTCTTCAGACCAATCAACTACAGCGTGCTGACAATGTGGACATACAATATTACCTGTTGCAGTAATATCGGTTTGAATAAGTTGATAAGCCATTTTCGTCACAGCAGAAATTAATATATGCAATATTATAAAAGAATAAACATAAAAACTTAATCAAAGAATTCCACAACAGCACTTTCCATATTAAATTTCGCTGCCACAATTTTTAAATCTCCGCTATCAACACGTTGCTTTAAAAATGAAGAATCTTCACATAATTCACTCACAATATTCACAGCATTTTCTTTAATTGCTAAAGTTGAAATTTCATCTAATGCTGCTGTTTTATTATTTTCATAAACCTCAATAACAGTCGGTTTAATATCATCAACAATTTGCTGTAAATTTTCAGGTAAAACTTTATTCGGATCACGACATGCATTAATCGTTGATGCGATTGCACCACAATCACTGTGCCCCAATACAACCACAAGTGGAATATCATACTGCTTAACAGCATATTCAATACTGCCAATTTGCGAAGGCTTAGCAATATTCCCCGCCACGCGAATCACAAAAATATCACCAATACCTTGTGAAAAAATTTGCTCGGGCAACACACGTGAATCTGCACAACTTAAAATTACAGCAATTGGCTTTTGATCAGCTTGCATAATCTGCTGAGCATCTTGAAAGCTTTGCACAGCAATAGTTCCCGAACTAAACTTTCGGTTACCTTCCATTAAAATTGCTAGTGTTTGATCTGCTGTGTATTGCATCTTAAGTATCACAAATAAAGGAGATAGCGCATATTAATGAGTTATAAATCATGCAACAAATAAATCCATTTAAAACACACTAATTTAAAACATAATTTTTCAGTTTTATTACATTTAGCTTATTCATAAATCACTAGAAATTTAATGAATTTACTAATTTAAAATTGACTTTATAGAACAATAAAAATTTAATAGGCTTATTGTTGCATAAAGAGAATATTAAAAATGCTCACAGATTTAGATGATTTTTTTTGCTTTGCCATGGTTGTAGAACACGGTGGATTTAGCGCTGCTGAAAGAGCAACAGATATCCCAAAATCTAAACTAAGTCGCAGGGTTTATAATCTTGAAGAGCGTTTAGGTGTTCGTCTTATTCAACGAAGTTCGAGGCATTTTGCTGTTACTGACATTGGCATGAACATTTATCGCCATGCTCAAGTCATGCTTAATGCAGCACAAGCAGCACACGACTTAGTTGACCATTTAAGCACTCAACCACGTGGTGTTATTAAAATTAGTGTTCCTGTCACTATCGCTCAAAATGAGATGGCAAAAATACTGCCAAATTTTCTCAAAAAGTATCCTGAAATTAAACTACAAATGATGGTGACAAACCGCAGAGTAGATATTGTAAATGAAGGATTTGATATTGCTTTACGCGTGCGCTCAAGTTTAGATGATGATCCTAGTTTAGTACTGCGTCGCTTCGCCAATATTGAACAACATTTATTTGCAACCCAAGCTTATTTAAATCAATACGGTGAACTAAAAACACCTGAGGATTTAGCACAACATCAAATTTTAAGCATGGCTGATGAGCATATAGATCAATACATTACCGTTCATAACAACCAAAACGAACAAAAAAAAATTAAAGTAAACCCAACCATTATGGGTTCAGACTTGCTCATGCTTGCACAGCTCACTAGTCAAAATTGTGGCGTTGCATTATTACCAGATACAATTGCAACTGACTATCTACAAAGCGGGAAACTTGTTCGTGTATTGCCAGACTGGAAAGCTCAACATGGTATTTTCCATGCAGTTTATCCTTCTAAGCGTGGCTTGCTACCTGCTGTTCGTGTATTCATTGATTATTTAGTTGAACAATTAAGTAAACACTGAATCATTCAAGCTAACTTAAGAATCTAAAAAGTAAAAAAGCCCATAAATATTATGGGCTTTTTTACTTTACTATTATAATTTTATTTTTTAAATTTCAGGATACGAACCCACACCTTCAGGCCATGGCGTCAATAACTCAAAACCTGTCTCAGTCACAGCAACCATATGCTCCCATTGAGCAGACAATGATTTATCTTTGGTCACAACCGTCCAACCATCTTTAAGCTCTTTAATTCCTGCTTTACCCGCATTAATCATTGGCTCAATAGTAAAGACCATTCCTTTTTTAAGCACCATGCCCTGACCTACTTTTCCATAATGTAGAACACTTGGCTGTTCATGATACGTTGTGCCAATGCCATGCCCGCAATACTCACGCACAACCGTATAACCGTCTCTATGCGCAACAGATTGAATTGCAAATCCAATATCACCTAAAGTTGCACCAGGTTTAACCGCATGAATACCTGCAACCATTGCTTCATAAGTGGTGTCACATAATTTTTTAGCCGCAGGCGAAACACCACCCACATAATACATACGACTGGTATCGCCAAAGTAGCCATCTTTAATAATAGCAACATCAATATTAATAATATCACCATCTTGTAAAACTTTTGTTGAAGATGGAATACCGTGACAAACAACTTCGTTCACAGAAATACAAGTCGTTTTTGTATAACCATAATAGCCCACGTTTGCAGGAGTAACTTGTAAGGTGTTTACAATAAAATCATTACAAATATCATCTAAATATTCAGTTGTGACACCAGGCTTTACGTATTCCCCTATCATCGCTAAAACTTGTGCAGCAAGTCTTCCAGAAATACGTAACTTTTCTATATCTTGCTCAGTTTTAATTTTAACAGCGGAAGCTCGCATTTCTTTATGCCCCAAATTATATAAATATTTATTATAAACCTTTTAAATAAGCATGTAAGGGTTCGCTCCATTTTACAAATACCTATCAAGGTTGCTTTTTTGAACACTTAACCAATTTTTACAAAAAATTTAAATCATGCTCATTTATAATATTTTCTCATATTTTATTTAAATATACTTAATTAATACTTTAAAATCATAACTATAAATTGAATGATTTTTTATTTATAGTTTAATTTTAAATTTCACATATTTAAAATACCCATATACCGTCATTTTTCGATTAGAAAATAAGACTTTATTGCTCTAAAATCGCCATTTTTCTTAAAAACCTATCTCTTCCATGACGAATTTACGTACACGGGATATTATTGCTTTAGGTTTTATGACTTTTGCACTATTTATCGGTGCAGGCAATATTATCTTTCCACCTATTGTGGCTCAACAAGCTGGTGAACACGTTTGGTTAGCTGCTTTTGGTTTCTTAATCACTGCTGTTGGCTTACCTGTTATTACAATTATTGCTTTATCTCGTGTAGAAGGCTCAATTCAAAAACTAAGCTCACCGCTTGGTAAAGTAGCAAGTTTAATTCTGACAATTTCTTGTTATCTTGCTGTTGGACCCTTATTTGCTACACCACGTACTGCAACAGTTTCATATGAAATTGGCTTCTCTTCTTATTTTGGTACAAGCGCTTCAAGCCTACTAATTTACAGTGCAATTTATTTTTCACTCGTAACGCTTGTTTCGCTATATCCAAATAAAATTTTAGATACGATTGGTTATTTTTTATCACCATTAAAAATCTTATCTTTAGCTATTTTAGGTATTGCTGCATGCTTTATTCCAACAGGTAGCATTTCTCCTGCAATTGGTAACTATGTAAATAGCCCAGTTTCGGAAGGTTTTGTAAATGGTTATTTAACCATGGATACTTTGGGCGCATTAGTGTTTGGTATTGTGATTATTAATGCAATCCGTTCACGTGGTGTAACTGATGCAAAACTAACTACTCGCTACGCTGTTATTGCCAGCTTAATTTCTGGTATTGGCTTAACATTAGTTTATTTAAGCTTATTTAAACTAGGTTTAGGTAGTCACGATGTTGCTGCGAATGCTGCCAATGGTGCGGTAATTTTACATGCTTATGTACAACACGCATTTGGTGACTTTGGTTCAATTTTCCTAAGTGGCATGATCTTTATTGCATGTATGGTAACTGCAATTGGCCTTACCTGTGCTTGTGCTGAATACTTCTCACAAATTACCAAACTTAGCTACAAAAAATGGGTATTCCTTTTAGTTGGCTTCTCTTTTGTTATTTCAAACCTTGGTTTAACAAAATTAATTGCTTTCTCTGTACCTGTATTAAGTGCAATTTATCCACCTGCTATTGTGGTTATTCTTCTTGGATTCTGTTGGAAGTTCTTCAACAATCCATCACGCGTAATTACACCAGTAACAGCAGTAGCTTTAGTTTTCGGTATTGTTGATGGTTTAAAAGTTGCCGGATTAGAAAAATTCCTTCCTGACGCTATTACACATTTACCTTTAAGCGCACAAAACCTAGCATGGCTTATTCCATCGTTATGTGTATTGGTTATTTGTATTGTGATCGACAAAGTTAAAAAATAAGCAATTTTAACTCTTGTTCTAAAAATGGTGTTTTACCCAAAGACTATTTTTCATGTAACCAATAATTGTCTCGTTTTACCCAAACAGGCATTTATTGTTTATAGATCACAATCCAAATCATCCATTAAAGCCAAAAACCAATACTTTAATCTAATAGATATGGCTAAATTTTAAGCTTAGATTTATAAATATATAGTTGATTATGTGTACTTATTGAATAAAAAGTGAGTTTTTATTGTCATTTTACAATTTAATAGATATTTATTGTTTAAATAGCACGATCAACCATTGAAATAGCTTGAAATACAGCGTACAACTAATAACTAAATAACCAATTAGAATACTATGAATTAATTAAAACCCGAAGGAGGGATAGAGATGTTATCGCTACACTTCAATAAAGAAGTTTTCACTAATACTATGAAAACCAAGCATATAGTGACTTATGTAAGCACAACTTTAGCTATTATGATTATGCTCACTATTTATGGTTTTATTCAAGGTAACCTAAAACCAGAACTCTTTGTTTATGCTTTTGTTATGTCAATTGCTTTTGCAATTTGGAATCTTGTCGATCACCAATGCCGTAAAACTGAAAAATATAAAACTTTAGACTAGAAGGTGGATGCTAGACATCCATCTTCAAAGTCAGAATAAAAATAAGAACTCACTCAACATAAAAAATCATATCTCTTTTAATTTTAAAAAAATCTAATTATTGACCTCGTGGTCAAAAATATCACTGAATATCTTTATAGAATTTCTGTACATTACTTATAATTCATAACATTCAATGATGACTTCTTATGAGCACATGTGAAAATATTCAAATAGAATGCAAAGATCGTTATATTTTATCGGGACAGTTTTACTCTTCCCAAAAAAACACAAATCACAAATACCCTATTCTTATTTGCCCTGCTACAGGTATCACAAAAGGCTTTTATCATTCCTTTGCACAATGGTTAAGCGAACAAGGCTATAACGTGCTTAGTTTTGACTTTAGAGGTATTGGAGATTCTCTTCACGGTCGAATTCAAGATTCAAAAGCAAGTATTGTGCAATGGGGACAATTAGATATTCCTGCTGCAATTGAAACACTTTTAGCTAAAACCAAATCGAGCAAAGTTATTATTTTAGGACATAGTGCGGGCGGGCAACTTTTGGGTATTACGCCAAACTATGAAAAAGTTGCCAAAGTTGTTGCTGTGGCAGGCTCTACAGGACATATAAAAGGCTTAAAAGGACGTACAAAAATTCTTGCACCTATTATGTTTAAAGGCATTTTTCCTTTAGCAAGATTTACACTTGGTTATGGCCCAACCAATATGATTGGCATGGGTGAAAACTTACCTAGAGATGTTGCAAAACAATGGGCACAATTTTGTAGCAAACCTGGATATATTCTTAATGCGATTGGAAACTCAGTCAATATTACAGATAATTTTCATGAAAAAATCACAACACCCATTACAGCAATTTGGGCATCAGATGATGAAATTGCAACTGAAGAAAATGTTAAGGATCTGCTTCGCCTATACCCAAACAGCCAAACCAATTTAGTTAGACTCAATCCTCAAACATATAATCATAAAGCGATTGGTCACATGCTCATGTTTAAAAGATCACATCAAAATTTATGGTCAATTATTGAAAATGAGCTAAACATAAATGAATAAGTAAACTTTTTTCTTATCTTTTACATACAAAAAAGCCCCACTTATGTGAGGCTTTTTTTCAATTTCTTATTAGTGACGAATAATCACGGTCTTAATTCGATTCGAATCCATTTCAGTAACTTCAAAGTGAATACCTTGGTATTTCAACTCTGTACCTACCTCAACTTCACCGTCAACCTTTTCAAGAATTAAGCCAGCAACACTAATGTAGCCCGCATCTTCTTCAACAAGATCCAACATTCCCAACTCAAGTTCAAGTTGGTAAACATCTAGCATACCACTTGCCTTCCAAGTCGTATCATCCAACTTCACTAAATCAAGTTGTTCATCGGCATCTGGGAATTCACCCGCAATCGCTTCAAAAACATCAAGTGGAGATACTAAACCTTGTACAACACCAAACTCATCACTTACAAGAACCAATGAACCTTTTGATGTACGTAAAGTATTAATTGCATCAATCACTTTCATTTTTTCAAAAATGTAGATTGGACGATGACGTTTAATCAAGTCTTTTAACTGCTCTTGATCATCCACAACATCTAGCAATTCTTTCGCACGAACAACACTGAGAACCTTATCTAAACTACCGCGACAAACTGGGAATAAGCTATGTGGCACAGATAGAATTTTTTCACGAATTTCTTCTGGACTATCATCTAAATTCACCCAAGAAATTTGACTTCTTGGCGTCATAATAGAAGCAACAGAACGCTCAGCAAGTGTTAATACACCACCAATCATGTAACGCTCTTCGTCTGCAAAAGTATCTTTCGCTTCACTTACCTGACCATCAGCATCTTGAGTTGCAACTTGTCCACCCATCAATTTTAAAATTGAATCTGCTGTACGATGACGCAGTGGGATTTTAGACTCATGCTTAACAACATTTCGCTTAGAGAATTGGTTGAATGCTTCAATTAAAATAGCAACACCAATACCTGAGTAAATGTATCCTTTAGGAATATGGAAACCAAAACCTTCAGCAATTAAGCTAATACCAATAAGTAAAAGGAAGCTTAAACAAAGAATAACAACTGTAGGATGTCTATTTACAAATAATGTAAGCGGCTTAGATGCAATTAACATCACGATAACCGCAATTGTAACAGCTGCCATCATTACATAGATGTTATCAACCATACCAATAGCAGTAATTACAGAATCGAGTGAGAATACAGCATCTAGCACAACAATCTGCGCAACAACCATACCAAAACCAGCGTAAACCACTTCTGACGTTGATTTAACTTCTAGTTTACCTTCAATTTTTTCATGTAATTCTGTGACAGCTTTGTACACTAAGAACAATCCACCAAACAACAAAATTAAATCTCGCCCTGAAAAGGACAAGTCTGCAAATTCCACAATTGGTTTTGTTAAGGTAACGAGCCATGCAATAACAGAAAGAAGTCCCAAGCGCATAATTAACGCTAAAGAAAGACCAATAATACGCGCTTTATCACGTTGTTCTGGTGGAAGTTTTTCTGCCAAAATAGCAATAAAAACTAAATTATCAATACCAAGAACGATTTCCAAAATTATTAGAGTTATTAAACCAACCCAAATTCCCGGATCTAATAGAAACTCCATTAGCAAATTACTCCGGTATGGTTAGCTGGAAATTGCATATTAAGACCTGCGCACTGCGAGGGATCCATGTTTTTAAACCTTTTCAACGATAATTAACTCTATTATGCATAAAGTTTGATATTTGTAATTTATTTTTTTTAATATTTTGTAAATCATTGATACTTTAAGAGATAAGAACTAACCTTATGATTAAATGTTTAGTAATAAAGAAAGTAAAAAATAACACTTTCACCACAAATTAAAATATATTTTTTTTCAGCGAAAACATGCATTAAATTCAACACACTAATATATAAGGTTATTTGTTAATTATATATTTTAATAAACTATTGCAAAAGGTGAGCAATTTCACATAAAATATTAAATGTTCAGATATTAAAAACTACAAAACAATTCAAATATAAAGGCAACATCATGAGCAAAAAATATTCAAAATTTTTACCATCATCAGAAGATTTTACAATAGAACAATTTCCATATTATTGGATCGCACAGGTTTACTCTAAACAAGTAAATCAAGTGGATCATGCATTAAAAAAGTATGGTTTAGATAACTCACGTCGTCGTATTCTAATGGCTTTAAAATCTAATCCTAATGCAAGTGTTTCTGATCTTTCAGATATGGTTGTATCTAAAATGTCGACAACAACTAAAATTGTTTATCGTTTAAAAGATGAAGGTTTAGTACATACTTATTCATGTGAAGATGATGCTCGTATCACCCGTGTAATTCTTACAGAAAAAGGGATTGAAATGACCGATAAAATTAACGACTTAACATCTGTTGTTTTAGAGCAATCATTTGATGGATTAACACCACTACAAATTGAAAAGATGATGGAATGTTTACGCCATATTTTTAAAAACTTATCTCGCTAATTTTAAAATTAATTACAATTGTTAATTAAATCTCCTTAATTTCAAATAATTTCTAAAACTTGACTTTAGTATATCTCGAACATAAAAAAGCCTCTTACGAGGCTTTTTTATCTATCAAATGAAATTAATCACCTGTGTAACCTTTTAACTTTAAACGCGCTGCATGTAAAAGTGGCTCTGTGTAACCAGATGGTTGCTCCCCGCCCTCAAACACTAAATCATACGCAGCTTGGTAGGCATAACCATTAAAGTTTGGCGCCATTGGTGTATATAGTGGATCATTCGCATTTTGCTCATCCACAATTTTAGCCATACGTTGCATTACTTCTTCAACCTGCTCTTTCGTAACCACACCGTGACGCAACCAGTTTGCTACATGCTGTGAAGAAATACGTAAAGTTGCACGGTCTTCCATTAAACCAACGTTGTTGATGTCTAGAACTTTAGAACAACCTACGCCTAAATCTACCCAGCGAACCACATAACCTAAAATACCTTGAAGATTGTTTTCAAGTTCTTTTGTTTTTTCTTCCGCAGTCCAGTTTGTATTGGTAGCCAATGGTGGCGTTAACAAATCATCTAAAGAAAGTGCTTCTGTTTCTAGCAATTCTTTTTGACGTTCAGAAACATTACATTGATGGTAGTGAATTGCGTGAATTACAGCACCAGATGGTGATGGAACCCATGCACAGCTTGCACCCGCTTCAGGATGTTCAATTTTAGTATTGTACATATCTAAAAGCATATCTGGTTTTGGCCACATGCCTTTACCAATTTGTGCTTTACCACTTAAACCAGCCTGAAGACCAATCATTACGTTACGATTTTCGTAAGCTGGGAACCAAGTTTGAGCTTTAACTTCTGTCTTACGAACAAATGGACCCGCTTCCATAAAGGTATGAATTTCATCACCTGTACGATCCATAAAACCTGTATTAATAAAGATCGTACGATCTTTTGCAGCAGCAATACAGTTTTTCAAGTTTACAGATGTACGACGCTCTTCATCCATAATACCGATTTTTAATGTTTTAGCAGGTAAACCAAGTGCTTGCTCTGAACGCTCGAATAATTCAACCGCGAACGCAACTTCTTCTGGACCATGCATTTTTGGCTTAACGATATACATAGAACCTTTACGTGAGTTTCTATTTTCGTTTTCGCCTTTAATATCTGCAAAAGTTAATAATGGAGTAATTAACGCATCCATAATACCTTCGTAGATTTCAGCACCATCTACAAGAATCGCAGGGTTTGTCATTAAATGACCAACATTACGAAGAAGCATTAATGAGCGACCATGAAGCTTCGTTACACCACCGCTTAAATCTGTATAAGTACGATCTTTATTTAGTGTACGTGTAACTGTTTTGCCGTTCTTTTCAATAGATTCAGACAAAGTACCTTTCATTAAGCCTAACCAGTTACGGTAGCCTTCTACTTTCTCTTCCGCATCGACAGCTGCAATAGAATCTTCTAAATCTTGAATTGTTGTTACCGCAGCTTCAAGAACAAGATCTTTTACGCCAGCAGCATCTGCTTGACCAATTGGGCTTGTTGCATCAACTTCAACAATTACATGCAAACCATTATTCAATAGAATAATTTCTTTTGGTGCAGATGCATCACCATTAAAGCCAACAAACTGAGCTTCATTTGCTAAAGTTGTTGTTGAGCCATCTTTTAACGATACAGCTAATTTTTTACCATCAACAGCATATTGAGTCACATCTGCATGTGAGCCAGTTGCTAATGGGAAAGTTTCATTTAAGAAGTTTTTAGCGAAAGCGATAACTTTCTCGCCACGAACAGGGTTATAGCCTTTACCTTTTTCCGCACCACCATCTTCTGGAATTACGTCAAAACCGTAAAGTGCATCGTATAAAGAACCCCAACGTGCATTTGCTGCATTTAAGCAGTAGCGTGCATTACGCACAGGTACAACAAGTTGTGAACCTGCTAAAACTGCAATTTCTTCATCTACATTTTCAGTTGTAATTTGAAAATCTTCTACTTCTGGTAATAAGTAGCCAATTTCAGTTAAGAAAGCTTTGTAAGCTCCTAATTCAAATTTGTTATTACGGTGCCATTCATCAATTTTAGCTTGAATGTCATCGCGCTTTGCAAGCAATGCTTTATTTTTAGGACTTAGATCAACGACAACTTGTTCAAAGTTTTTCCAGTAAGTTTCACTGTTTAAACCAGAACCTGGTAATGCTTCATTTTCGATAAAATCGTAGAGTTCTTTAGCAATTGCTAACTTGCCTTTTTGAATACGTGCAGTCATTGTCTTTCCTGATATTGCTACTTTTTATACAAGAGTTTCTAGTATACCCATTTATACTTTAGTGAATAGCATTATCACATCGCGAAATAATCATCATTTATTATCAAATAGATACCTTTATTTTAAACAAATTGATCGATTAAAAATGCAACAACATTATTCTCCTGAATACTCTTTTATAATGTATAAATTTTCTTTATGACGAAATTAGACTTAAGTTCAGATTTTTGTTTTAAAACTATACAAAGTCTAGGGTTCATTAAACTAAATGAACAAAGATTAAGCCATGAATAACCATTCTTGTCGACCACTTCAACAAAAATATACAATAAAAAAGCATCCAAATTGGATGCTTTTTTAATCTACTTTTAATATATCTTAAAGTTGCTTATGTGCAGTATTTAGATACTCATCTGATTGCATTTCTAATAAACGTGAACGCGTGCGTTCAATTTCAAAGGCTAATTTTTCACCATTATATAAATCAATAATAGAATCTTCAGAGGTTAAGATGAGTTTTACACCACGATCATAGAATTCATCGACCAAATAAATGAAGCGTCGCGTTCCTTCAGACAATACATCATTCAAATGCGGAACATTACTCACTAAAACTGTATTGTAAACATTTGCAATTTCAATAAAATCGGCTGGACTACGTGGTTTCAAGCAAAGTTCTGAATATTCACACCACAATACATCTTCAGTATGACTAATTGTTTCAACTGTACGACTATTAATAATGATTGGTTCTTGCGACTGAACTTGAGTTTGCGTTAAAGCCGAGAAACGCTGAGCCATCCATAAATTATGTTCATGTGTTAATGGCGATTTAAACAATTGAGCCTGCTTCAATACACGTAAACGATAATCCACCCCTGCATCCACATTCAAAATAACGCAGTTTATTTTTACCAATTCAATTGTTGGAATAAAACGATCTCGATGGATACCATTTTTGTATAAGCCATCTGGTGCAATATTTGATGTCGCAATTAAGGTAACACCACGCGCGAATAATTTTTGGAACAAATCGCTTAGAATCATTGCATCCGTAACGTTTGATACAAAAAATTCATCGAAACAAATCACCACAGCATCTTTATAAATTTGGTCTGCAACCAAGTCCAATGGGTTTCTTTGCCCTGAAAGCTTATTTAGCTCTTTATGAACATGTTGCATAAAATGGTGAAAATGCATGCGTGTTTTTCTACGAAATGGAACAGAATCGTAGAATTGATCCATTAGCCATGTTTTACCACGTCCTACACCACCCCACATATACACACCTTTAGGTGGTACTTGTTTTCTAAAGCGACGAAATGCTTTTTTAGATGCTTTATAACGTTGGATTAATTCCTGCCAAACTCGATCTAACTCATGCACAGCTTGAGCTTGAGCTTCATCAGGCATAAATTGCCCAGATGATATTGCTTTGGCATATCGTTCTGCGGGTGACATTGGATTAAATGCTGTATTTGTTGAGTTTAAATCTGACATATTTTTCAAGGCTAATTTGGGGGCTGATGGATTATAACGAAGATTCTCATGTATTTTATATAACACTTTTGCATAAATTTACTTAGGCTATTTATATTGCCGTGGGCTGTAACCAAACCATCTTTTAAAAGCATGATTAAATGCCGCAGGTTCAGAATAACCAAGTAAATGTGCAATTGTTTCAATCGAATATTCCTGATACTCAATTAACGTAAGTGCTTTTTGTTTAATGACATCTTCACGAATTTGTTTATAACTTGTTTGCATTTGGCATAACTGATGACGCAAAGTACGTTCAGGTATTTTTAATGCTTTAGAGGTTTCAGCCATGCTTGGTATTGTACCCTGCTGAAGCTCTAAATAGTCTTTAACACGTTGTATAAGCGATGGATTATTATCAACTTCCCTTAAACGCATCAATTCATTTTCACATTTTTGTTCATATGCCTTGAATGAAATAGGATCGGCAGACATAATTTTCTTATGCAGTATCTCTCGATCGAAATAGAACATCGCCTGTTCAGAATTAAAGGCTATCTCATCTCCAAACACATCTGTATACATTTGCTTTAATTCAGGATTTTCTGGAAAATTAAATGGCAAACTGACCTGAATTGAAGGCAACTCTACATCCATTATATTAAATAAATCCAAAATAAAACGATAAGTACCTGAAACTTCACAATGTGCTAAGAAACAACCTAACTGTGTATCCAAATTTAAAGGCTTAAGGCGTAAAGCAATCTTATTTTCAAAATACTGAGCATCTAAATGTCCATTTAAATGCGTTAAGCGACTATATTCCACACCTTTTTCAAGCACTTTTTCAATATTGTCACTCGCAACAAGTAACATAAGCAAAGGACCATGACCCGCCAAGGAATATTGTTGACCTATAATTAAACCTTGCTCAGGTGCAATCCCCTCACCCAATGCAGCTAAAACACTTTGCTCCAAACTTGGATGAATGATTGAACTTGGATCTAACGCCTTTTCATTTAAACCAATTCTTTCTAGTTTTTGGTCGACATTAATCCCTGCTTTACGCATTCCTTGGATTAAATACAACAAACTAAGAATTGATCTTTTCATGTAAAAACAAAATTAGGGCTTTTGTATTTTTTACTCTATTTCATAATACTTTCATATTGCCGAAACTATCAATTTTTATGCCATTAAGATCATATGACATTCACATCAATTTCATTTATGCTAAAAATGAACAATTAATGCACTTATAAATAAAGGAATATCGTGTGATTAATAGAACAAAAATTGCAATTATTGGTTCTGGCTTTGGCGGAATCGCGATGGCCATTCGACTAATTCAAAGTAATATTCATGACTTTATTATTCTAGAAAAAGCCAATGATGTTGGTGGTACATGGCGCGAAAACCAGTATCCTGGAGCAGCTTGCGACGTACAATCACACATGTATTCACTTTCTTTTGCACCAAAAGCAGATTGGTCTAGAAGATATGCCGAAGCACCTGAAATTTATGCTTATATTCAGAATGTCGTAACAAAATTCGATTTAAAGAAATATGGTCAATTCAATACAGAAGTTTTAGCTGCAAAATACAGTGAAGATGAATGTGAATGGCACTTAACATTAAATAATAATGAAACACTTATTGCACAATTTGTTGTTTTTGCTTCAGGTCCATTACACGTACCCCAAATTCCACCAATCAAAGGATTAGAAAAGTTTAAAGGTGAAATTTTCCATTCTGCAAAATGGAATCATCAGTACGATTTAACTGACAAAAAAGTTGCATCAATTGGTACAGGTGGAAGTGCTATTCAATACATTCCTGAAATTGCAGACAAAGTAAATCACCTCTATGTTTTTCAGCGTACAGCCGCTTGGGTTATTCCACGTGATGACAGAAAATATTTAAATATCGAAAAAACATTATTTAAAAAATTCGATTGGATTAGAAAGTTACATCGAGCGCGTTTATATTGGTCTAATGAATCTCGTGTTGTCCCCATTGTTAAACCACATGTTATGAAATATGCGCAGAAACTTGCTAAAGCATATTTAAAATATCAAGTTAAAGATCCCAAAATCGCGGATAAACTTGTTCCTGATTATATTATGGGATGCAAACGCATCTTAATTTCAAACAAGTATTACCCTACTTTTAACAAAGAAAATGTTGAACTTATTACAGATAAAATTCAAGAGATTACATCTAATAGCATCATTACTCATGATGGAAAAGAACATGAAATTGATTGTTTAATATTTGGTACAGGTTTTATTACAGATCCACGCATATATCTAAAAAACTTCGAATGTCTTGGTGAAAATAGCCAAACACTTCAAAATGCATGGAAAGATGGTGCAGAAAGTTATTTTGGAATTTGTACAAAAGGTTTTCCAAATTTATTTCAACTACTAGGACCAAATACCCTGCTCGCACATAATTCAGTTATTTTTATGATTGAAGCGCAAGTTGAATATATTCTACAAGCTCTAGAAATGACTAAAATCACGAATAGCGATGCGCTTGTCATTAAAGATGAAGCTCAAGATGCCTTTAATAGAAAACTTGAAAAATTATTTAATAATACAATTTGGCAATCTGGATGTGTTAGTTGGTATCAACAAGATGGCGGTAAAAATTTCGCTTTATGGCCAACTTATACATGGAAATATAAGCAGGAAATACAAAAAATCAAACAAAGTCATTATCGTCTTCTGTATAAAAAATAATTTTGTGTAATTGATGAGCACAAATTAATTTTAAGTCTGCATAATAGACAGGTATTTTTTAGCTACCCTTTTTTATGCAATCTATTTGGCTCATCACACAATTATTCATTTGTTTATCTCTTGGCTTTTTATGTGCACACCGCATACCAAAACTTATAGAGAAAATTTCATTTAAAATTTTACCCTACTTTTCCTACATTTTACTTTTTGTAATTGCCTTTGAATTTGCACAAGTTATTGAAACAATTTCACATCCACAACTTATATTAAAAAATGCAATTGTACTTTCACTAAGTACAACTTTGGGTGCATTCATATGCTGCTACCTTATTTTTAAACTCGTTGGATATACATCAACTCACGGAAAAGTCTCCTTAGATTTATTCTTAAAATCATTACTGAATATTAGTTATGCACTTATTACATTGGCTGCTGGCTATTTCAGCGCATCACTCTTACAAAGCATAGATCAAATCATCCATTTAAATTCGTGGTATTTACTGCTTATCTTTATGTTCTTAATTGGCTTAGATTTAGCATACTCCCCACTCGATAAATCTTGGATGAATTGGAAGATATTACTCGTTCCAATTGGGGCAATTATTGGCTCATTATTAGGTGCTTGTTTCAGTATTCTAATTATTCAAAATATTGCGTTAAAAGATTTGATTATGCTTTCTCAAGGTTATGGATTTTACTCCATGACAGGCATTGTGATTACAGAATTACGTAATGCAGAACTAGGAAGCATTGCACTAATGAATGATTTATTTAGAGAAATTATTGCAATTTTATTGATGTACACATTAGGTTGGAAATATCCAAGATCTGCCATTGCATCTGCGGGTGCAACCTCAATGGATGCAACACTACCTATGGTGAAACAAGCGTGCGGTAATAATTTCATTCCTCATGCAATGGTTAGTGGTTTTATTCTTTCTATTCTTGCACCAATTGCGGTAAGTGTATTGGCAGCGATTTAATTTTTAAAAGCATATTTAATCTCCCTAAGTCCCTCTTTTACAAAGAGGGATCTCTCCTCCCTTTTCAAAAGGAGGTTGGGAGGGATTTTTACAACGTTGCCAAAATATCTTTTAAAGTCTGACCAGGGTTTTCAGATTTAGTAATCGGACGGCCAATAACTAAATGTGTAGAACCATCAAGCATTGCTTGTTTAGGTGTCACAATACGCTTTTGATCATCTGCATTTGATCCTTCAGGGCGAATACCTGGAGTTACCAAAGCAAAATCTTTACCTAAAGTTTCACGTAACATTTTAGCTTCTTGTGCTGAACACACCACACCATCTAAGCCACTATCTTTAGTTAAAGACGCAAGACGTTTTACCTGTTCAAATGGTTCAATATCTAAACCAATATCTTTAAGATCTTCACGCCCCATAGATGTCAAAACAGTTACTGCAATTAATTGCGTGTTGTAATTACCTGCTTTTAAACGCTCTACGCAAGTTTCCATCATCTTACGACCACCAGAAGCGTGCACATTCACCATCCAAACACCCATATCTGCGGCAGCACATACAGCTTGAGCAGTTGTATTTGGAATGTCATGGAATTTTAAATCTAGAAAAACTTCAAAATTCAAATCATGTAAAGCTTTTACAACACCTGAACCTTCATGTGTAAATAGCTCTTTACCAACTTTTACTCGACACAATGCAGGATCTAACTGCTCTGCCATTTTTAATGCGTCATATTGGCTTTTAGCATCTAATGCAACAATGATACTCAAGAGATTTACCTATCGTTCAGACAAAAAGAAAGTACATTATAAGGCTTATTCACTATTGAACAAAAGAATTAAAAGTGAAGATATATGAAGCAATTAATTTTAATTACACTTCTTTATAAAATTACACACATAAAAAAACACCCTACAGATTACTAAGGGTGTTTGATTAATTTCAATAAAATCTCATTATTCCATTTTAAAATGAAATAATGTCAAATTTTAGGTTACAACATTAAAGTCCAGTTGGACGATCATCACTATGGATGTCCAAAACTGTCTTTTCATGTCGTTTATTGGCCGCAGCTTCTGCGGCTGCCAATTGAGCAGTTTGAATCTGCTCTTTACGAAGATAATCTATGTCTTTACGTAAGCGTTTAATTTCCCAGCTTTTTTGGAATACTCGGAAAATTTGAACACCAAGCAATAACCCCAAAACAATACCCATAGATAGCGTTAGTAATAACAACAATCCTAAGCGCATTGCCGGTACTTGCGTAAACAATAAATCTACAGATAGTTCAGTACTATTTTGCAGAACAATTGCCAACGAATAGCCAAATAGTATAAGTAAAACTACAACTAATACGTAGCGCATAAATACCCCGTTAAATATTATTATTGTGCAGATTCATTCACTGCATCACGCAACGCTTTACCTGGCTTAAAGTGAGGTACAGCCTTAGCTGCAACTTCTACTGACTTACCAGTTTTAGGGTTACGACCAACACGTGGCTCACGGTGATGTAATGCGAAACTGCCAAAACCACGAATTTCAATTCGATCGTCTGAAGATAAAGATGCAATCATTTGATCGATCATTATTTTAACAGCTTCTTCCACCAAAGGCTCCGCCAAATGTGGGTTTTTAAGAGAAATACGTTCTATTAAGTCAGACTTATTAAGTGCTTCGCTAGTCATCTACGACCTCTTTAATTATCAAGCTACTTTAGCATACCTATGATAATAACCTGTTTAAATACAAAACGGTAGCGTAATAAGTTAATACTACGCTACCGTTTATTGTATTTGTGTAAAAAGTATTAGTTAATTTACATTAATAATACCTTTAAACGAATACTTAGTTGCCCATTTGAGCTTTGATCAAATCACCAATAGTCTTAGGACCATTGTCAGAGCCAGTCGCTGCAGTTTTCAAGTTTGCAACAGCTTCTTTCTCTTCAGCTTCGTCTTTCGCTTTGATAGACAAGTTGATAGCACGTGACTTACGGTCAACGTTGATGATTTTAGCTTCTACTTCTTGACCAACTTCAAGGAACTTAGTTGCATCTTCAACGCGATCGCGGTTGATTTCAGATGCTTTAAGAGTCGCTTCAACTTCGTCAGCTAACTTAATAGTAGCGCCTTTAGCATCAACAGCAGTTACAGTACCTTTAACCAATGCACCACGTTCGTTAGTAACTAAGAAGTCATTGAACGGATCGTTGTTCATTTGTTTGATACCAAGGCTAATACGGTTGCCGTCAGCATCTACAGATAAGATAACCGCTTCAACAGTGTCACCTTTCTTGTAACGACGGATAGCTTCTTCGCCTTGTTCGTTCCAAGAAATATCAGATAAGTGAACTAAGCCATCGATACCGCCAGGTAAACCGATGAAGATACCGAAGTCAGTGATTGACTTGATAGTACCTGAAACTTTTTCGCCTTTATCATGGTTTTTAGAGAACTCTTCCCATGGGTTAGCACGAGTTTGTTTAATACCAAGAGAAATACGACGACGTTCTTCATCAACTTCAAGAACCATAACATCAACTTCGTCACCAATCTGAACTACTTTAGATGGGTGGATGTTTTTGTTAGTGTGATCCATTTCTGAAACGTGTACTAAACCTTCAACGCCTTCAGCGATTTCTGCAAAACAGCCGTAGTCAGTTAAGTTAGTTACGCGAGCTTTAACGATAGAACCTTTAGGGTAACGGTTCATGATCGCTAACCATGGATCTTCGCCTAATTGCTTAAGACCTAAAGATACGCGGTTACGTTCTTTGTCAAACTTAAGTACTTTAACAGTAACTTCTTGACCAACTTCAACAACTTCTGAAGGATGCTTGATGCGTTTCCAAGCCATATCAGTGATGTGAAGAAGACCGTCGATACCGCCAAGATCAACGAATGCGCCGTAATCAGTAAGGTTCTTGATAGTACCTGTAACTGTTTGACCTTCTTCAAGCTGAGCAAGAAGAGCTTCACGGTCAGCTGAAGATTCAGCTTCCATAACAGCACGACGAGATACAACAACGTTGTTACGTTTAGCATCAAGTTTGATTACTTTAAATTCTAACTCTTTACCTTCTAAGTGAGTAGTATCACGAATAGGACGAGTATCAACTAAAGAACCTGGAAGGAATGCACGTACTGGACCGATGTCAACAGTGAAACCGCCTTTAACTTTACCAGAGATAACACCAGTAACGATTTCGCCGTCTTCAAAGATTTTTTCAAGTTTAGTCCAAGTTTCAGCGCGTTTAGCTTTTTCGCGTGAAAGAACTGTTTGACCCATACCGTTGTCAAGAGCTTCAACAACAACGTCTACAGTGTCGCCAACTTGAACTTCAAGTTCACGTTGTTCATTTAAGAATTCAGCACGGTCAACAACGCCTTCAGATTTAAGGCCAGTGTCAACAGTTACCCAGTCAGAGTCGATGCTTACTACAACGCCTTGGATGACAGCACCCTTTTCAACGTTAAAGTTTAATTCGCTTTCTTCAAAGAGGGCTGCAAAAGATTCGGTCATGATATACCTGATAAAGTCAGCGGTCTTGGATCAGACAAGGCCGGTTTAATTAAGCATCTACATAGTCCATATAAGACTGATCAAGCTATGCGTTTGCTGATAATATTAAGTTATTTGGCTAACTGCTGATCTACATAAGTAGTCATCAGCTTAAATACTTCATCAATATTCAATTCAGAACTATCAATGATGTACGCATCATCGGCGGGCTTGAGTGGAGCGACTTCTCGCTCCATATCTCGTTTATCGCGAGCGATGATATTAGCTAAAATGTCGCTTATTTTAACATCTAGCCCCATAGCCTGCAACTGATTTACACGTCGCTCGGCTCTAGACTGAGCAGAAGCAGTCAAATATATTTTTGCTTGAGCTTCTGGAAAGATAGAAGTTGCCATATCTCGACCATCTGCAACAAGTCCTGGTGCTTGTGCAAAATTACGCTGACGTTGTAGCAATGCAGCTCTAAACTCTGGTACTGCTGCCACTTTAGATGCAAAAGCCCCTACTTCTTCTGTACGAATTTCTTGGGATACATCTTCATTATCTAAAAGAACTTTTATGCCTTGCTCTGTCGTTAAAAATTGAATATTTAATTGTGACGCGATGTGTACGCATTGCTCTAATTGCGTATCCAATTGATCAAGCAACTGCTTATTCCGTAATGACAATCCAAGTAAACGATAAAGCGCACCTGAATCTAGAAGATGAAATTGATAATGTTCAGCAAGTTTTGCTGCAAGCGTGCCCTTGCCTGAACCACTTGGACCATCAATCGTAATAATTTGAACTGTCATTGCATTTCCGTTTTTAACTTATACAGTTTTAGCGAGTTTGGAGAAACCTAGTTTAATCCCAGATTTTAGCTGTGCAAGAATTAATTTACTCACAAATGGTAATCTCATTTGTAATTCAATAGTGTAATTTACACGGGTGATGCGTTCCTCAATCACTTCAAATGTGATAATTCCAATATGATGTTTTACTAGTGGATTTTTAATAATTTTATATTCAATGCGCTCATTGGGTAACAATAAAGTAATTTGCTCTTGCAAAGGCTTAACCTTACCCAGCCCCAATTTCCGAATAGATCCAACTCCATCGGGAAGATTTACATCTAATGCATCTTTTATACGTTCAACTTGAATAGGTGCAAATGCGACATTGTAAGTATCATGTTTTGACAACAACTCAAATATTTGTTCGATTGGTGCGTTAAAATCTTTTGTAATTAATATTGAATCCATAACAACACCCTCTCAAATAATAATTGAAATCTGTCTTGTAAAAAAAATGTGAGTTATTATGTTTTATTTGCTTCTTTTTCTAAATTCTTTAAATGTCGTTTTTGTTCTCGACGCATTTTAAAAAAAGCAGATAATTGAGCAGAACACTCATCAGCCAAACACCCTGCTTCAAATTCAAAAACATGATTGTAATAACCACTATTTAATAGTTGACGCGCACTTTGCAAAGAACCCGCTTTGGGTTCAGTTGCTGCAAAAACAACACGTTGAATACGAGAATGAATTAAAGCACCCACACACATTGTGCATGGTTCAAGCGTAACATAAAGCGTTGCATCTTCAGGCAATCGATAATTTTTAATCTGTTCACAAGCTTGTCGGATTGCAACAATTTCAGCATGCGCAGTCGGATCATTTAAAGAAATAGGGGCATTAAAGCCAGAACCAATAATTTGATTTTGGCTGACAATAATAGCACCTACGGGAATTTCCCCAATTGAAGCAGCTTGTGCAGCCTGCGCTATCGCCTGCTGCATCCAATATTCATCTGTAAACTTTTCAGACATAAATTAGCTAATTACACCGTAATGTTTCAGCAAAATATTCCAACTTTCAATTGTTGTTACAGGCGGATGTTCACCCAAAATTCCTTTTAGAGATAAATCTGTACCTTTGTACCAATCCGGTGATAAATCTTTATCGACCAACCGTGCACGCACGCCTTCAACGAAGTCTGGATGACGAATTTTCCAATCTGAAATTTGACGCTCTAGTTCGAATACTTCATTCCAAGAATGAATTTTCTTGCCCCATTGCCACAATAACCACGTTAATGCAGCCGTTGTTGGCGAGCCTTTTTGCAAGTTTTCACTTGCTTGACGTAACCAATCACTTCGCGCATCACTTAAACCAATAATTGATTCGTAGTCATGTTCAAAATTAACACCACGACAAACACTTTGAATCACATCTAAAGAATTTTGTAATGGACCAGGACCTACAGGTCTATGCATGCTATTCAATGTGTCATCAATTGCACGGAAATCACCTGCTGGGTAATGACTCCAATCGATGTTTACTACTTTATTTAATACTGAGTCACGCTGAGCATCACAAATATGCGTTGCCCAACCAATACCATAAGCACCTGCCGCAGTCATAATCGAGCCTGTTAAACCTGTAAACAAGCCAATTGCGCCACGATCTGCCAAGAAGCGAGTTCCACCCACATCTGGATATAGCCCAATATTAATTTCAGGCATTGCTAAACGAGAATATGGTGTTACTAAACGAAATGGTGCAGCCATAAACAGACCTAAACCACCACCCATCACATAACCTTCACCCCAAACTAAAACTGGCTTTGCATAGTTATGAAGCAATAAATCGAGCGCATATTCTTGTTCAAAAAACTTATTTGCAGTTTCAACTTCGTCGTTAATTACAAGCTGACGTAGTTTACGAACATCCCCACCTGCACAAAATGCTTTTGGTGTCGTTGAATCCAACCAAATTGCTTTAACATTATCATCTGTATGAAAGTCTTGAAAAACTTCCAACAATGCTGTCGCAATAGACTCATCTAAAGCATGTAAAGATTTTGGTCGATTTAATCGAACAATACGCCACCCATTCGTTGCTTCTTCAACAATTAAATCGGGATGATAATTTTTTGCTATAGGAGAATAAGTCATGCGTCCAGCTGCCAATCTATAGGCTCAATGCCATTTTGTTTAAGATAATTATTTGTTTTTGAAAACGCTTTACAACCAAAAAAACCACCTCGGTTTGCTGCCAATGGAGATGGATGTGCAGCTTTTAATACCAAATGCTTATTTTGATCGATTCGTTGTCCCTTACGTTGCGCATATGCTCCCCATAAAATGAAAACAATATGCTCGCGCTGTTCATTTAAAACATCAATCACATGATCTGTAAAGTCTTCCCAGCCACGTTTTTGATGCGACGTTGGTTGTCCTGCTTCCACCGTCAATACACTATTTAAGAGCAGTACACCTTGTTCTGCCCAACGACTTAAATCACCATGTTTTGAAATAGGCACTTCTAAGTCTTTATTTAATTCATGAAAAATATTACGCAAAGATGGCGGTAATGCAAGCCCTCTTTGTACAGAAAAGCTTAATCCGTGTGCTTGATTTGGCCCATGATAAGGATCTTGACCTAAAATAACGACTTTTACATTGGGTAAAGGTGTTGTATTTAAAGCATTAAAAATTAAATGACTTGGCGGATAAACTACTTTTTCCGCTTTTTTTTCTTGAATTAAAAAATCTTTTAACTCATCCATTTTAGGACTAAGCAAAAACTCACTTAAACTATCTTTCCAACTTGCTTCCAACTGCACTTTTTCTAACTTCGCAAGTTGTAGATCTGTTAAAGGCATACTTCTTCCCTAATTCCTAAAATAACGTCCAAATTTTATAAATAATTACAGTTTTACTTGCAAATCAACTGTTGGATTTTGGAACTTAATTCCATTTTTCAGCTTTTCATACATTGCCGAATCTGCCCACTCAGCTTGAATTTGCTCAGAGAATTCAATTTGATTTAATGCAAGTAAACCCATTTGCTCGTTACTAATATCTTCTGCAAAACTTTGTGCATAACCTGTATCTGTTTCATGAACAATTACAGAATACACCTCAACATCGCCCTCACCATTTTGAGTTTCTGTTGATGCTAAAACTTGTTGTGCTAAATAGAAAAAAATACGTGAAAATTGTTCCGCAGATGGCGATACAGGTAAAGACACCCAACGTGCACTAAATGTTTTACACGCTTGAATATATTCTTGGCTGTCATGTTCCCAAAAACAAATAGCATGATCAAAAGAGTCGATTAAATCTTTAATCACACCTTTGAGCAAACCAAAGTCATATACCATTTGACCATGATCTAATTTCGTAGCTTTAAGCAACAACTCAACCTTATAACTATGGCCGTGTATAGAACGCTTACAACGATCTGACGTGCAATTACGTACAACGTGGGCGTTTTCAAACTTAAATAACTTACGAATAATCATATGTCGTGATAGATACAATATTAGTGGGGATTGATTCGATTATAATGCAAAAATTCTATTACAAACATTAATTTTATAGTTCATTGTGATAGGGAAAACACATCATCGTTATTTTGGATAAATTTCAACTCAAGAATTATCTCAACACTTTATAATTTAGGTGTTTAACTACTTTTCAAAAGTTTTTTATTATTCAAAATTAGTCTTTAATATCATTAAATAAAACTACAATTTATTACTTTTAAACCTCAAAACTGTATCTTTTAAACTAAAAAAGAAGACTCCAACTTATTAAAATGAATATTCAAATAAGTTGAAATCTTCCTCAAATTTATTTTTAAATTACAGCATCTAAAGGTCTAGATTGCTTAGGAATTGCCAAAGCTTGATCGATGTACGCAACACGTAATGTATCGCGAGATCCTAAATAACGCTGATAGAAACTTGAATTCAATATTGCAGCAGCACCATGTGTTAATCCCCAAATTGAAGCTAAATAATCACGTACAGGCATCGTGCTTTTAATTGATTCCAAATAGCTTTCCGTCATACGAATAATAATGCGTAACCGTTGCTTGCGAATTTGATACAACTCTGTAAATAAATGATTTACACCTACACCAGTCGTCGACAATCTTTCTTCAATTTGGTGAAATAAAACCGTTCTTTCTGGATGATGTAAATGATGCAACATAAAGAATGCCAAATGCTCTGGGAATGCTTTTTCTGCGTCCTTGATCATTTCTAATAGCATATTTTCATTGCGAATAATGAGCATCATATAAAGCTCATCTTTGCTTTGAAAATGTTTATAAAGCGTACCTTTGGCTAAATCTAATTCAGCCGCGAGAGCATCAAGCGTCATGCCCGATTCGCCATTTTCAAGAAGTAATTGTTCTGCTACTTGAAAAATCAAGGTTTCTCTTGCTCTAAACTGAGCCTGACGATCCATCTTCACCTTATAAACTCTCTTTTGCTTTTATCCATCTAATGATGGCATTTATTTCATATTTAGGAGGTTTTCAAAATTTTTCGTTGTTATGAAAGCCATCTCTTCAAGCGACTTATCATATACGTCACTTAAGGCTTTGGCTACATAAGGAACGTACTTTGGCTCATTAGACTTTCCTCTATAAGGCATAGGTGCCAAATAAGGACTATCTGTTTCTATTAATACGCGATCTAGTGGAACTTGCTTTGCAACATCGCGTAAATCTTGCGCATTTTTAAACGATACAATACCTGAAAAGGAAACATAGTATCCGCAATCTAAAACAGCTTTTGCAGTTTCCCAATCTTCAGTAAAACAATGCAAAATACCATGTGTCGATTTTTCTGCACGGATAATATCAATCGTATCGTGCTTTGCAGAACGCGTATGAACAACAACTGGCTTTTTCACACTTTGAGATGCGTGAATATGTCGAGCAAAACATTCTTTCTGTTCTGCAACAAATTCTGTGCTGTGGAAATAATCTAAACCTGTTTCACCAATTGCCCAAACTTTTTCTGCTTGTGCAAGTTCAATTAAGTATTCTGTAGTTGCCCTTGCCATAACAGCAGGATCTTCACAAGGATGAACACCCACTGTATAACCAACATCTACATGGCGAGCAGCAATTTCTGCAAGTGCAATATGATCATCTAAGTCGACAGAGATACCCATAAACTTTGATACACCCGCTTCGCGGGCTTGTGCCAATGCCAAATCTAACTGACCATCATAAGGCGTTAAATCAAGCATAGTTAAATGGCAATGAGTATCTACAAACACGATGATTTCCTAAAGTACACTGAATTACATAGTGTAACTATTACGACCTGCCGCTTTAACCCCTGCTAGCAATTTTTCTGCTTCAGACTTGTAAAAAATACCTTTTTCGCCTGTTAACTGAATGCCAAAACCCTGTAATTTGATTCCATTTTGCTTATGTGAAATCCAAATCACTTTTCCTGTAAGTGGAATTTTTTGAGATTGATCTGGCAAAGTTGCCAAAACAAAAACCTCTTCTCCCATTCTTACAGGCTGTTTTGATGGAATAAATAATCCACCACCTACAACATACGGCATATAACTTTGATAAAGCGTGTCTTTATCTAAAATATTTGCTTGGATAATACCGCCACGTGGTTGCATATTCTTCCCCTAAATATTCATCAATTTGATACAAAGTTGGTCAACAACCAAATTTCCTTGTACGTTCTGCTGAATCAGTTTTTTTGCTTGTTGTAACTCTGAATATATCGTAAATAATGCTTCGAGTGAATATTGTTCAGCCAAAACATTGAAATCTATATCTATATTTTTAACGTGTTGATCTAGTTTGACACAAATTAAGTCTGCCAATAAATATTCAAACATTTGTGTAAAATCTGAAAAACTCAGCTCTTTATTCCACTTACTTGAAATAGCCATTGGCATATTTTTTTGAATAACTAACTTTTGCCAATCTTGAATAAACAAACTACGTTTACCCACCCAATCTTTTTCTGCTAATTCCAAAGCAAATAATGGCATTTGATTGGACAAATTGAGCAAAAGCGGAATTTGTGAATGGAACTCTTCAGCCAAATGTTCAAATAAAAAGTGTGCTGCTTGATTATGATCAATTCGATCTAAAGCAAAATGTTGTAATCGACTTCGAATGGTTGCAGGTAATTTTAAATAATGATCTGCCAACAAAATAAGAATGGTACGTTCACCCGGCTCTTCTAGAGTTTTAAGAAGCGCATTTGAAGAAGCAATGTTTAATGCTTCGGCAGGCTCAATCACAATAACACGCCAACCATCTACAGTTTGCTGAACAAATGGCTGTAAGTCTCGTACCTTTTCAATTTTAATTTTAGCATTTTGTTTTTTATTATCTTCATCTGTTGAAATATACACGTAATTAGGATGTGTATCTGCTTTCAACCAAAGACAACTCCCACATGTACCACAAGGTTCATTTTTTTCGTGCCTATTTAAACAAAGTACCCATGCAAGAAACTGTTGAGCAAATGCTTCTTTACCACAGCCTTTTTTGCCATAAAAAAGTAAGCCATGACCAATTTTAGGAAAGCGTGATGTTAAGTTTTCCCAAACTTGTTGTTGCCATGGATACACTTGCCCACGCTGTTCTTGCATGTTAAATCCCTAAATTATAGAAAAGCAGAAACATCCATCGCATTTAAACGATCTAAATCTTCTTGAGTATCCACGCCCGGTGGTAAATTTGCTTCAGCTACCGCAATCGCAATTTTATGACCATTTTCCAAAACACGTAACTGCTCAAGGCTTTCTAAACGCTCTAAAACACCCACATCCCAAGTTACATATTCTTTTAAAAGTTGCACACGATATGCATATAAACCTAAATGACGAAACGCTTGATCATGTAATTTTTGTTCAGCAACTTTAGCACCATCACGATCATACGGAATGGTTGCTCGGCTGAAATATAAAGCTTGGTTATGCTTAGACATCACCACTTTTACAATGCTGTTACGTTTAAATTCTTCAAGATGAAAAATTGGCTCGCAAAGCGTCGACATAGAACTTGTAGGTTGATCTACCAATAACTGTGCAACTTGCTTTACCAATTTTGCAGGTAAAAGCGGCTCATCACCTTGTACATTGACAATGATATCTTCGCTCGCCCAACCCTTAATACGTGCAACTTCACTTAAACGATCTGTACCTGAGGGATGATCTTTTGATGTGATAACAACATCTACACCATCTGCACGACAAATTTCTGCAATTCGCTCATCATCTGTTGCTACACATAAATCATCAAACCCTTCGACTTTTTTTGCCTGATCTACAACACGTAAAATCATCGGTCGACCATGAATTTCCAATAATGGCTTCCCTGGTAAACGAGAGCTTGCAAAGCGTGCAGGAATAACGATGTGTTTCATATACAAACCTTAATGAATTTGAATGCCTAATTTTTTAAGTTGATTATTTAACAATGTATAACATGGCTGACTTAATACAGCTTCTACAGGAACAACCCAAATTTCACGTTTAAAATCCGGATATTTCTTCAAAAGTGGTAATAATTTAACAGCATCTTTTTCTGTTGTGATAATTGGGTTTGCATCTTCAAATTGTAAATCTTGAATTTCATAATCGTGATGATCTGGAAATTCGTGACATTGAAACTGATTCACACCAAGTGATTGCAATGTCTTATAAAAGCGTTGCGGATAGCCAATTCCAACCACTGCGTAATAATCAAGCATTGGATCGAAAAATACGTCTTTATCCATATTCAATAAATACGGAATTGATACTTCCAAATGCATATTTAAATCAGACTTTGGCTGAGCTGCATGCTCAATAACAGTAGCTGTATTTAAACGACTTTTAGGCTCACGAAGATATCCTTCAGGCAATATTTTTTCATTACCTAAACCTCGATTATTGTCTAAAACAATCCATTCCAATTGACGATTTAGCGCATAGTGCTGCAAACCATCGTCACTAATAATCAAATCTAAATTGTGTTTAGCTAACAATAGTTCAATATTTTTTTGTCGATTTGCACCAACCACCATTGGCACACCTGTGGACTGAACAATCAAACAGGGCTCATCACCAACATCATTCGGTTCAGAATTAATATCAACATATGCTGGAAAAGGACCTTTCCCACCATAGCCTCGACTAATCACACCAACTCGCACACCTATAGATTCTAAATAAGCTACCAAGTGAATAAGTAAAGGGGTTTTACCACTGCCACCCACGGTAATATTACCAATAACCATAACAGGCACAGGTGCGGTATAAGATGACTTCACCCCAGCTTGATACAGCTTATGATTAAGCAAAGAAATAGAGCGATATAAAAGAGAAAGTGGTCGGAACACAATTAACCACTTGGCTTGTTTATTCCAAGCATCCTGAATAAATTGTGCAACCGACATTTAACTTATTCCTCAAAATTACGTTGATGTAATTGGAAATATGTTCCTTTCTTAGCGAGCAACTCTTGATGTGTGCCACTTTCCAGAATTCGACCTTGATCCATTACAACAATCACGTCTGCATTTTCAATGGTAGATAAACGATGTGCAATGACAATTGTAGTTCGGTCCTGCATGGCAGCATCAAAAGCTTGCTGAATAAAATGCTCAGATTCATTATCTAGCGCACTTGTTGCTTCATCTAGAATTAGAATAGGCGCATTTTTCAAAATAGCACGTGCAATTGCGATTCGTTGACGTTGTCCACCAGATAAGTTTAAGCCCTGTGCACCAAGCTCAGTATCATAGCCATTTGGCAATTGCATAATGAAATCATGTGCATATGCAGCTTTTGCAGCAGCAATCACATCTTCATCACTTGCACCTTCAAGTTGTCCATACGCAATATTTTCACGAACAGTACGGTTAAATAATACAACTTGTTGGTTCACCATAGAAATTTGAGTTCGTAAACTCGTTAAATCAATCTCTTTAATATCAATACCATCAAGCTTTAAGCTACCCGATGATATTTCTTGATAACGAACAAGTAAGTTTACTAATGACGATTTCCCTGCACCAGAACGCCCAACAAGAGCGACCGTTTGACCTGCTTTAATATTGAGGGTGAAATCTTTAATAGCTTCATGTCCATCGGCATATTGCATATTGACATGATCAAACTGCACATTACCTTTTAATTCAGGTTTTAAAGTTCCTTGATTATGCTCTTCTTCCATATCAAGTAATTCAAAAACTGAGTGTGCAGCAGCTAAACCACGTTGTAATTTTTCGTTTACTTCGGTTAAAGCTTTAATTGGTTTACTCAACATCCCAGCTGCCGTAATATAAGCAACAAATTCACCTGCAGAAATATCACGTAAAATTTCTGGTCTTAAAGCAATCCAAATAATAACAGCCATTGACATTGCCATACACAATTGAACAACTGGACTGTTTAATTGTGCAATAGCTGTCATTTTTAAGCCACGACGCAAGTTTTCCAATGAGTGTTTCTTAAAGCGCTCTTGTTCGGCTGGCTGACCACCAAAGCCTTTTACAATCACATTACCACTCACTGTTTCTTGTACAACATGGTTTACATCACCCATTGTGTTTTGCACAAGAATAGATAATTTACGCATACGCTTACCCGCTTTACGGATAAGTAATCCAATTAGTGGAGCAAAAATTAAAATACATAAAGTTAAACGCCAATTGGTATAAATTAAGAAACCCAATAAACCAATTGTAATTAAGCCTTGCTGAACCACTGTTCGCAGTGATTCTGTTGTTGCAGCAGTAAGCTGTTCAACGTTAAACATAATTTTAGCAGTGATATGACCGCTACTATTATCTAAAAAATACTGTGCCGGTAGACGTAAAATTTTTGCAAAAACTTCCTGTCTAACATTAAATACTAAATGTCGAGAAATCACTGCTGTATAGTAACCACCGATGTATTGCCCAACGCCTCGAAAGAAGATCAGAGCAACAACAAGCAATGGAAAAATCGTAGTGAAATGAGTATCTCTGTGCTGAATGGCATTAATAATTTTTTCTAATAATTTTGCCACAGCAACTTCTGTTGATGCGCTAATGGTAAAACCAATAAACACAACAATAGCAGTCCCCCAAAATGGGACTAAATATTTAAGTAATCGACGATAGACCTGAAGATCTGGCTTCACTAATAACCTCGGGTTGGTACTTTTGTACTAATGTTAATATTAACAAAACCGAGCTGACCTGCAACATCCATCACACGTATGACATCTTGATGTGCTGCTTTAGCATCGGCAGCAATAACAAACATTAAATCTCGACGATCATTCGAAACCTGTTTGATTGCTGTGTTTAAATCTGCCACTTCATTGGTAGAAAGTGCCTGACCATTCACAGAATAATGACCTGAAGCATCAACAACAACTTCAATTTTGTGATCATATTGTTTTGGTGGTACACCTTGTGCATCAGGCAGCGTTAAATTCATACGGCTCATTTGGTTAAATGTTGTAGATAACAACAAAAAAACCAATATAAACAACAAGCAATCAATCATTGGCGTTAAATTGATATGAATGTCTTCAACCTGTGAACGCTTAAATTTCATAGCTTCACCTTAATCTGCCAAATGAGAATCTTCATGCTTGGTTTTTTCAACAAAAAGACCTGCATGAAATAGTGTTGCTTGTTGTTCTAATTCTGCAATAAATTCTTGTACAAGTCGCTGGAAATAGCGATAGGCAAACAAAGCAGGAATTGCAATCAACATACCAGCAGCGGTGGTAATTAATGCTTTTGATATTCCTGGAATCATTAATGTTGGGTTACTATTGGTACCTAAATCAATAACCAAGAAAGATTCAATAATACCTAAAACCGTACCTAGCAACCCCAATAATGGTGCAACTGCGCTAAGCGTTCCTAAAAAATTAATATTCTTTTCTAGATAGCCAATTTCTTGCGATGCAGTTGCTTCCATTTGCGCACGTACATATTCAGGCGAATGGTTTTTACTTTGATAACCAGATATAAAAATACGGCCTAATGGACTATTTTTTAAAGTTGCTGATTGCTTTAATTGCTGCACAATCGTATCTGTACTTTGACCAACTTTAAGCAAAATAGCTTCGGGTAAAATTATCGACTTTTTTAAACGTATAAAGCGTTCAATTGAAATAGCGACTGTAAAAATTGAACACAACACCAAAGGCAGCATCAACCAACCGCCCGCTTTAACTAATTCCCACATTTGATTTTCCCCAATAAATCAAAAACATTCATTATTTAGATAAACAGATATTCAAAATGCCATCTAGTTCATCTAATGAATGATAACTAATAACAAGCTTACCCTTACCTTGCTTGTTATAGTCAATTTTTACATCTGCACTAAAACGCTCAGACAACTGCTGAGACAATTGTTGAATATCATACGAAACTTCTTGTTTCGGCTTTTCAACTTTTGGTGTATTTAGTTCACGAACCAATTGTTCTGTTTGACGTACAGATAAGCTTTTTTCAATGACAGTTTCTGCAACTTTTAACTGATCTTTTGCTTTTAACGTTAGAATTGCACGCGCATGCCCCATATCAAGCAAGCCTTGTTGCATAAAGTCTTTTACAGAATCCGCAAGTGACAATAAACGCAATAAATTACTCACTGTTGTACGCGCTTTACCAACAGTTTCTGCAATTTCTTGATGACTTAAACCAAACTCATCATGGAAGCGTTGTAACGCCATTGCTTGATCAATTGGATTTAAATCTTGACGCTGAATGTTTTCAATTAAAGCGAGAGCAATTGCAACTTGGTCTGTTAATTCACGAACAAGTGCAGGAACTTGTGTTAATCCTGCAAGTTGTGCTGCACGCCAACGACGTTCACCTGCAATAATTTCATAGGGATGTTTTTCATCTTCTGTAGGTCGAATAACAATAGGTTGCATCACACCATGTTTTTCAATAGATGCTGCTAACTCTTGTAAATCTTGCTCATTAATATAACGACGTGGTTGATATTCACCACGCTTCAATAAATGAACATCAATTTGTTTTAGCTGACCATAATCGATCGCTTGAGCTTCAAGTTGCAATTTTTCTTTTTGGATTGACCCAAGTAAGGCATCCAAACCACGACCCTTAGCTAATCCGCGTTTTTTTGTGGTCATGCTTTACTTCCTTTTTTAACTTTGCTTTTCTTTAACATCTCAGCTGCAAGATTTAAATATGCAACCGCACCCTTTGAACTTTTTTCGAAATAAATAATTGGTAAACCGTGTGCTGGTGCTTCCGCCAAACGAATATTACGCGGAATTACAGTATCGTATAGTTTTTTTCCAAAATATTGTGATAATTCTTCAGACACATCTTTGGTTAATGCGCTACGTGCGTCATACATTGTACGTAATACGCCAATGATTTCTAATTCTGGATTAAGTGCTTGCTGAATACGGTCAATCGTTTGTGTTAAATCTGCCAAACCTTCCAAAGCGTAATATTCACATTGCATTGGAATTAAAACACCATGAACCGCTGCAAGTGCATTCACAGTAATTAAGCTTAAACTTGGCGCACAATCGACAATAATATAATCAAAAGCGCTTTCAACTTCTTTTAGCGCATTACGTAAAATAAATTCGCGCCCATCTTGTTCTGCAATTGCAAGTTCTACACCTGCTAAATCACGATTTGCACCTAAAACTTTATAGCCAACTTCAGACTTAGCAATTGCTGTTTCAATTGGTACTTCACCCAATAAAACATCAGTTACTGAATACAGCAAATCATTTTTTTGAACACCAGAACCCATTGTAGCGTTACCTTGTGAATCCATATCCACAAGGAGTACACGTTTTTTTAATACCGCTAAAGAAGCTGCTAAATTTACCGCAGTCGTGGTTTTCCCTACGCCACCTTTTTGGTTCGCAATCGCAATAATTTGTGCCATAAGTTTCCCCAATCCTTTGAAAAATTAAATTTGCTTTAAAATCAATAAATGACGTTGCTCATCTAAACGTGGCACTTTTAGTTCAATAATGTCACAACTAAATTGATCTTTTAAGGCAATAATTTCTTCTTCTGGAATTAAACCTTTCATAGAAGCAATAATACTTTGCTCATGCATAAATGGTTTAGAAGCAGCTACGAAGTCTGTAAGCGATGCAAATGCACGGCTTGTAATGACATCAAACTTACCTAATTCTTCAATACTTTCTTCATTTTCTACGCGAGTTTGAACCGCAATCACATTTTGTAATTTTAAATCTGCAATAAATTGTTTTAAGAAACGAATTTTTTTACCGTTCGAATCTAAAAGTACGCATTGGCGTTCAGGCTGACATAACGCAACAATCATACCCGGCATACCACCACCCGTACCAATATCGAGTAAGCGACCCTGTGGTAAATCTTTTAAAATACTTAAACTGTCTAAAAGATGTTTAACCAGCATTTCTTTTGGGTCACGAATTGCCGTTAAGTTATATGCTTTATTCCACAATACCAAAGCGTCTTGGTATTTAAGTAATAAATTTAAAGCCTCTTCGCTTAGCTCCAAACCTAAAGCCTGACTACCTTGCTTCAATTCTTGATAAAACGTATGCATATGAAATAACAACTCGATTAAATTAAGTGGAAGTATACCGATTTATACCAATAGACACAGTATTATGTGCTTAGTGAATATTCAGTTAAGCAAAAACACCTTCTCTAATTTGAAAGTCTAGGGCGGTTAAACGCTCTGGCGTACCAACATCAACCCATACTGCTTGCATTTTTTTAGCAGAAATTTGCCCTTTTAGCATGGCTTCTTTTAAAAGTGGTGCAAGCGGACGTTTACCCTGCTCTAAACCATCAAACATTTTAGGATGAATCACTGAAATTCCGCTAAAAGTCAGATTCTCACCCTCAACTTCTTGATCTAAGGTATAAGCACGCCCATCTTTTAAAGTGAAATCACCTTTTGGATGTTGCGTTGGATTTTCAACTAAAATTAAATGCGCCAAATCATCTTGTAAATTTACGCTGAGTAAATCTGTAAAATCAAATGTTGTCCAAACATCACCATTCACCAAAATAAACGGTTCATCGCCTAATAGTGGCAAAGCATTGATAATTCCGCCCGCAGTTTCCAAACCTTCATCTTCACGTGTCCAAAGAATGTTTACACCAAACTGAGAGCCATTACCTAAAGTACCAATCAGCACATCTGCCAACCAAGCACTATTAATAACAATGTCCGTGACACCAATATTTTTCAGTTTTTCAATATGCCAAACAATGAGTGGCTTAGAACCCACTTCAAGCAATGGTTTTGGTTTATAAAGGGTCAATGGACGCATGCGATTACCTAATCCTGCGGCCAAAATCATCGCTTTCATTTATGCAACAACCTCATATTTGCCATATTTTTCTTCAAATTTAGGCATTACTTTTTCTTCGATGTACTGCATAAATGGCTTAAGCTCATCATATGCTTTACTTTCTTCAATTAAATACCACATTACACGCGGTAAATCTTTCAAATATCCAGATTTTCCATCACGTTCAAATAAACGTACAAAAATACCTAAAATTTTAAGATGACGCTGAATCGCCATAAAATCTGCATCTTTCTTGAATTGATCAAAATCACGATCTTCTTTAGATGCTTCTGGCAGCATGTCGTAAAACAATTTAAACCACGAATAAACACGGTCTGCATTCCATTGCACGTATGCATCACGTGTAATCGAAATAAGGTCATAAGTATCTGCACCAATCACAGCATCTTGAAAGTCGATCACACCAAGGTCTGTTTCACCCTCAACTTTCATTAAGTTACGACTATGATAATCACGATGCACAATCACTTGCGGTTGAGCTACAGCGGCATTCGCTAAAATTGCAAAAGTTCGCTTAATGAGTGCAAGTTCATCTGAAGTTGGTTTAATTTGTAGTGATGGCAACATCCAATCTGTGAGCAATTCCATTTCAGAAATTAACTTTTCATACGAATATTCAGGAAAGCTTCCTATTCCATCAATTTGTTGTAATTGGATTAACTGTTTAAAACTTTGTTCATAATAGAGATCTACAGTTTCGTCATTTAATAATGTAGAAAGCAGGATATCTCCAAAGTCTTCTAACAGTAAGAAGCCTTGCGTTAAATCTTTTGAAATAATTTGCGGTACTCGCACCCCATTTTCATGGAAAAACTCATCTATTGTCACAAAAGGTGCACAATCTTCTTTATCAGGTGGTGCATCCATGAGCATAAATGATTTATTATTAAAATGGATTCGTGCATAACGACGGAAACTTGCATCGCCTGCTAAATAATTAATTTCAAATTTATCTGAACCGAGTACAGATGTAATCCATGATTGTATCAATTGTTCGCGTTGTATATTCATTTGCAATAAATTCTAAGACAGGCAGAGTTTTTTGAAGTATTAAGTGTAGCCACTTATAGACTTTTTCTCTATGATGCGACAATAATTAATTGCGATTAAGCATTCTTGGTTAATGAGACAAATGAAGCATCACTTTAAATTTAATCCTTTAGCGACTGCGATCTTAACCCTTTTATGTGGCAGTACTGTCACAAGTTATGCTTCATCAGCAGATAGCACATCATCTACGACAAATGAACAATTAAAAACTGCAATAAAAGACGTTTATCCAGGTCAACAATTTTTTGAACAGTATTATGTAGATAAATCTGCACCTGAAGCACAGCAAAGACTTGGTGGCAAACCAAGCTCGTCTTTTTGTCAAGGTACTTGGATCACACCTATAACACCAGGTACTAAAACTGGTAATTCAACTACAGATAGTTCTGTTGTGACAGCCGATTATGGACACTACAATCCAAATGGTGATTCTATATTAGAAGGCAATGTTGTTATTGAACAACAAGGTCGCATCATTAATGCCAACCAAGTAACCATTGATAAAACACAAACTTTTGCCCATGCAAAAGGTAATGTGCAAATGGCGCAAGGTGGCTTGCTTTCTCAAAGTGATGAAATTAACTACAACTTAAAAACCCAAGAAGGTGATTTAAGTAATAGTTTATATATTGAAGAAACTCAGCATGCTCATGGTAGCGCTGAAAAAATTTCAAGAACATCTAATAATATCACTGTGCTCAATAATGCAAGTTATACAACTTGCCCGCCGAATGAAGCACCAACTTGGAATATTAAAGCCAAAGAAATTAAAATTAACCAAGAAACAGGGCGTGGTGAAACCAAGGGTACAAAACTGTACGTAAAAAATGTACCCGTTATGGCAGTACCTTATTTCAACTTCCCTATTGATGATCGTCGTACCACTGGTATTTTGACACCTAGTTTTGGTTTTACCAACAATGGTGGCTTAGAACTTGGCGTTCCTGTTTATTTAAACCTTGCACCAAATTACGATGCAACCATTACACCTCGCTACATTAGTGATCGTGGTGCAATGTTTAATGGTCAATTCCGTTATTTAACAGAAAATTTTGGTTCTGGTTTAGTTAGCGGTGGCTTTTTAGGTTCAGATAAAGAATACAACAATGAAGATCGTAAAGAGTTTCATTTTGAACATTTCTGGCAAATTAATAAGCAGTTCTCTACTCAAGCAGAATACAACTACGCTTCAGATAAAGATTACTTCTCAGATTTAAATAATAACCCCGATGCACGTACAGACTTAAACTTACGTCGTGCCTGGGAATTGAATTACAGCCATGGTATTCCTGGCTTAAAGGCAAAACTTAAAGTAGAAGATTTCCAAACATTAGATCCTACAGTTAAAGATAAAGATCGCCCTTATGCCCGCTTACCACAATTTTTATTAAACTATAAAACGGGCAATCCTCAAGGTTTCCAAGTTGAGTTTAATAACAATACTGCTTATTTCCAAAAAGACATTTCTGACTTTTCAGAAGTAGCTCAACCAAGTGGTACACGTATTTATAATGACTTTACTGTTCGCTATAACTATAGCAACCAATGGTCTTATATTCGTCCTGCTGCATCTATTCGAAATATAAATACATTCTTCGATGAAGACACAAAAGATCGAAGTAACACAACAGAAAATATTTCTGTAACAGTACCTCAATTCACTTTAGATGCAGGGCTCCTTTTTGAAAAAGAAGGTAAGTATTTACAAACACTTTCACCACGTGCTTTTTACGCTTATGCACCATATAAAGATCAATTAGGCAATCCAAACTTCGATTCTGTATCAGCATCTATTGGTTATGATCAATTATTTAGCTCTAAACGCTTTTATGGTCATGACCGTTTAGAAGACAATAACTTTGCATCTTTAGGTGTAAGTTACAGCTTATTTGATGAAGTCGGCTTAGAACGCTTACGTGCAAGTGTTGGTCAAAGCTTCTTCTTTGAAGATCGTCGTGTAATTTTAAATAATAAATACGATGAATTTGATACCCAAAAACGTACAGGTCCAATTGTTAGCCTTTCTAGCCAAATTACTCAAAATTTAAGTGTAAATGCAAATGGTTCATGGCTTTCTAATGGTGATAGCTCTCAATACAACATCAACACATTCTACGGTACAGACAACGGTCAACTTTATAGCTTAGGTTATATTTACCGTGCAGATCTAACTGACCGACAAAATGCTTATGATCAAATTGCTGCCTCTTTCGTACAACCAATTCATAACAATTGGCGAATTTTAGGTCACGCACAATACGATATTGATAATCGTGTTACTCGTGATTTACTTTTAGGGATTAATTACGAATCGTGCTGTTGGGGCATTTCTGTATATGGTCGCTCATACTACAATGACTTAGACAATGTAAACTCACCAGATGTTAAAGCTAATCGTGCTGTTATGGCAGAATTTACATTTAAAGGTTTAGGTGGTTTCAATAATAAACTTGCATCTTTATTAGAAAACCGTATTTTAGGATTTAATAAAGTAAATCAATCGTGGACACAACGTTAATGAAGACGACACAAATAAAATTATTATGTAAAGCAAGTGTTCTTGCGCTGAGCATTTCATTCGCAGCACCCGTATTTGCTCAAAACTCAAATGAAGTTGTGGCTGTCGTTGACAACAATGTAATTCTAAAAAGTGATTTAGCTCAGAGTGTGGCTGAAATTCAGCGTCGCTTCCAAGCACAAAAACAAGAATTACCACCGCAACAAATTCTTGAGCAGCAAGCTTTAGAGCAACTTATTATCCGCCAAGCACAACTTGAACAAGTTGCACGCTTTAATGTTAAGCCTGATGAAAAAGCATTAAATGATGCAGTTCTTAGCGTTGCAAGCCAATCTGGTATTAAAAGCTTAGCAGCATTTCAACAAAAGTTAGATGCTCAACAACCTGGTACCTATGCAGCTGTTCGTAGTCGTATCGCAGAAGACTTGGCAATTAACCGCTTACGTCAACAAGTAGTAATGTCACGCATTAAAATTAGTGACAAAGATGTTGCAAACTTCTTAAAAACACCTCAAGGTCAAGCAGCTCTTGGCAACCAAGTACATGTACTTCACATCCGTGTATCGGGTTCTGGTGATATTCAAACCACTGCTCAACAAATACGTAAAGAGTTCAGCAATAATAATGATGTAAAGGCACTTGCTAAACAGTTTTCATCAAATGATGTAAAAGTTGACGGTGCAGATATGGGCTTTAGAAGCTTATCGAATATCCCTGCTGAACTAGCTGCACGTGTAAGCCCTCTTGACGTTGGTCAAACAACTGACCTTATTACTGTTCCAGATGGTATTCACATTTTAAAACTTATTGATCGCAAATCTAGCGAACAAAAAGCAATTGTTCCACAATATCAAACTCGTCATATTTTAATTCAACCTTCGGAGGTTGTTAGCCCTGAAAATGCAAAACAAACAATTGATAGCATTTATAAGCGCTTAAAAGCTGGTGAAGATTTTGCGGTACTTGCATCAACATTCTCCAACGATACTGGTTCTGCACGTGATGGTGGTAGCCTTGGCTGGGTAACTCCCGGTGTAATGGTACCTGAGTTCGAAGCAAAGATGAAAAGTACAGCCAAGGGACAAATTAGTGAACCATTCCAATCTCAATTCGGATGGCACATTCTAGAGGTTACCGACACACGTCAACAAGATATGACAAGCCAATATCAAGAACGTATGGCACGTCAAATTCTTGGAGAACGTCAATTTGATACTGAACTTGACAGCTGGTTAAGAGAAGTTCGAAATAATGCTTTTGTTGAAATTAAAGACCCAAGTTTAGATCGTAAAAACAACGGTAAATAAACTTCAATTATTCCTAAAAAAGAGCTTCTATATAGAAGCTCTTTTTTTAAATTGAGCTTTTCTCAAATATAAAAAAGCCTCTCAATTGAGAGGCTTTTTTGAGTATTCAAAAATTAACGATTATTTTCGTCTTCTTGAACATCATCAAATTTAGTTTCGCCAGCTTCAAAGCCACCTTGACCACCAAAGCCACCTTGACCACCGAAGCCACCTTGTTGACCAAAGCCGCCTTGTTGACCGCCAAAGCCGCCTTGTTGACCACCGAAGCCACCTTGACCACCGAAGCCACCTTGACCACCGAAGCCACCTTGACCACCGAAGCCACCTTGACCACCGAAGCCACCAGCTTGACCACCAAAACCAGCGCCTTGTTGACCACCAAAACCAGCAGCGCCTTGAGCACCAGCAGGAGCACCAGCAGGACGTGGATTACGTGCAGGAACAACAGTTGAAATTGCATGCTTGTAAACCATTTGGCTTACTGTGTTTTTCAATAAGACAACGTATTGGTCAAATGACTCAATATGACCTTGCAACTTAATACCGTTTACAAGAAAAATAGAAACTGGAATACGTTCTTTACGGAGAGAATTTAAGAACGGATCTTGTAACGTTTGACCTTTAGACATGTTATAACTCCAAAAATTTTAAAAATATCAGCGCAAAAACTATCTTTATTTTTCAATTAAAAATTATCAAAAAGACAGTGGTGTAAATTCTGCTTTAATCGTAAAAGTTTCGCAAGTCTTCTTGTGCTTGCTTTACTGTACAGAATGTTTGAATTGTATGCGTTTTTTGCAAAGATCTTAACCAAGTATATTGACGTTTTGCAAGTTGTCGTGTTGCAAATAAAGCTTTGTCTTCCATCTCTGCTATCTTATTGTGAGATCTATCACCATTTTTAAGAAAATCTAACACTTGGCGGTAACCAACTGAGCGCATTGATGGCAAATTTTCGTTTAAATCGTATTTTTCAATCAAGGACTCAACCTCACTCAAAAAACCGATATCCCACATTATTTTTAGTCGTTGCTCTATTCGCTTGTGCAATTCTACACGATCAGGCATCAATGCGTAGTTATGAAATTTGTAACGATATGGTAAGTTTTTAGGCTGTTCTGCTTGTAATTGTGTAATTGGCTGCCCTGTTAACTTATAAACTTCTAATGCACGAATAATACGCTGCTTATCACTTACATTAAATTTTTGCCCTGCCAATGGATCTATAGCACATAAATCTGCATAAACAACATCCCAACCTTCACTTTCTGCTTTTGCTTCAATTTCATCACGAATAGCTTGGTCTGCATTTGGTAAATTACTTGAAAGACCTTCGAGCAAAGCTTTGAAATACAGCATTGTTCCCCCCACCAAAATCGGTGTTTTTCCCTTCGCATGTATTTGATCAATCAATAAAGATGCATCATCTACAAATTGCGCAGCGGAATAAACTTCAAGAGGTGAAATAATATCAATCAAATGATGCGGATATAGCTCCTGCTCGGCTTTTGTAGGTTTTGCAGTACCAATGTCCATATCTTTATAAACAAGCGCAGAATCGACTGAAATAAGCTCAAAACCACCCTTTTCATATAGCTCACATGCCAAAGCGGTTTTACCACTTGCAGTTGGCCCCATTAAATTGATGACCGGCAATTGATTTGACATGTACAGCTACTCTCCTCGAGCAAAAAGTTTATCTAGTTGAGCCAATGGAAATGCTCGCCAAGTTGGTCGACCATGATTACATTGACTTGCAAATTCTGTTTGCTCCATTTGACGAAGCAATGCATTCATTTCAGACAGGCTTAACAATCGATGCGCGCGTACTGCACTATGACATGCCATTCCTGCCAAAATTTGATCTCGTTTTTGCAATAAAGCTTGGGCTTCATCATTTGGATCTAAATCATTTAAAAGTTCAGGAACAAGTGATTCAAAATCTGCCTTATGCAAAATTGCAGGTACGCCACGTACAATCACTTGATCATCACCATATTGGTCTATTTCAAGCCCCAAACGTGCCAATTGATCTTTTAATTCATCAATACGCATGGCTTGCATACGACTAATATTTATAACTTTAGGAATTAACAATTGTTGCGAAGTCCAAAATTCAGGTTTATCCCAAGCAGATTTCATTTGTTGCAATACAATTCGCTCATGTGCTGCATGCATATCAACAATAATTAAGCCTTCGGTATTTTGCGCAAGAATATAAATACCATGTAGTTGCGCAATCGCAATACCTAAAGGATGCTCATCGACCTTTGGTGCTGCATCAAAAGTACTTAATTCATGATCTGAAGATGTTTGATCTACATTTTCACGCAAAGGTGCTAAATAAGTTTTAAGCACATTATTGAGTTGCTGTGAACCCGCATACGAATTTCGATTTTGCTGAGCATAATGAACAGTAGGCTGACTGGCATTAAATTCGGTTAATAATTCCGTTGATACTTGTGATTCTTGCTCTGATGCCACTTGTTCTTTATGTAATTGGAACTGCTCTTGATAACGTGGTTGTGCTTGATAAGGTTGCGCTTGTTCCGCAACATCCAGCTTCATTGCAGATGATAAATCTGCTGTCGCGGTTTGAAATTGAGCTAATGTATTTTTTGCATAGTGACGAACAAACTCATGAACTTCACGTTGATTTAAAAAACGAATTTCATGTTTAGTCGGATGTACGTTTACATCAATATTTTCAGGTTCAACTTCTAAAAACAACAAATATGCTGCATGTTGATGTCCATGTAAAATACCATCATAAGCCATACGTAGCGCATGAGAGATGGTTTTGTCTTTCACAATACGACCATTCACATAAACATATTGTACGTCTGCTTGTGAACGTGCGTCTGAAGGATGACCAAGCCAACCTGTTAAACGCATAGAAATACTATCGGAATCTATCCAATATGCATTTTCTGTAAAAGCACGTCCCAATAATTGCTGAACGCGCTGATAACGAAGCTCGCCACTATCTGCAATAGGCAAATTGAGCTTTATTGTGCCATTGTGCTCAAGCACGAATCGAATATCAAAATGAGTAAGCGCTAAACGTCGAACTATTTCTTCAATATGACCAAATTCTGTGCCTGGTTTTTTTAAGAATTTACGACGCGCAGGTACATTAAAAAATAAATCTTGCACACGAATATGTGTGCCTTTTGGCGTTGCAACAGCTTGAATTTCTTGACGATCAAATGCTGTTCCATTTACTTCAACCTGATAACCAATACCTTCATCATTTTGGCTACTGGTTAAGGTTAAACGAGAGACTGCTGCAATTGATGCAAGCGCTTCACCACGAAAACCCAAACTTACAATCGCGTGTAAATCTTCAGAAGTTTGAATTTTACTAGTTGCATGGCGCATAACAGCCAAAGATAAATCATTAGGATGAATACCTTTACCGTTATCCATAATTTCTATAAGCGTACTTCCGCCCTGTTCAACACGAATAATGAGTTCGGTTGCACCTGCATCAATTGAGTTTTCAAGTAATTCCTTGACCACCGATGCAGGACGTTCAATCACTTCACCTGCTGCAATTTGGTTGGCTAATGCAGCATCAAGTGTTCGAATACGACGTACGCTTAATTCATCACGCATGCTTAAAAGCACTCTCTAAGGCTTGTTGTAATTCAGAAGATGAAGATGTAAGTGTCACGATTCGTGTTAATTCATCTTCCGATTTTTCAATATTAATAATCAATTCTGCTTCAGGAATTTCTTCACCACCTTTCGATGGCCATTCAAATAAAAATAAAGCATTTTCAGTTTCTAAATAATCACGAATACCCATAAGTTCTAGCTCATAAGGATCGTTTAAACGGTATAGATCGAAATGAAAAATATCTTTACCTGAAATATTATAAGGCTCAACCAATGTATAAGTTGGACTTTTCACAGAACCTTGATGTCCCATACTTTGTAGTAAGTATCTGGTAAGTGTAGTTTTTCCTGCACCCAAATCACCAATCAAATAAACCACACCTTTGTTGAAATGTGTTGCCAAAACCTGAGCTAAATTTTGGGTATCATTTTCACTATTAAGCTGTAAATTAAATGAATACTGCATAATACTCACGATATGAAACAAAAGAATAATTATGATAGCATCGCACCGCTTTAAAGCCTATGTAAACGTAGCGAAATGTATAATTTTAATACGTGAAATTTTGACTGAAACACAACAGTTTGATGCCTAAATGATGAATACTCTCGAATTTTCACCACCAATGATTAATGGCGTGAGCGCAAGCAAGGTTTTTTTAGCAAAAATTACCACTGCACCAAGTAGCGTATTCGAATATTTATGTCAGGAATTCCACCATATTTCATCTAATGAATGGCAACAACGCTTTGAAGATGGCTTAATTTATGACGCTTTGGGAAATCGATTAACCATACAATCTGCTTATATTGCAGAATCGCATGTGTTTTATTACCGCTTTTTAGCACATGAAATTCACGTGCCATTTGAACATCATATTTTATTTGAAAATGAACATTTACTTGTGGTCGATAAACCACATTTTTTAACCATGAGTCCTACAGGACAATATGTACAAGAAACGCTTTTAGTTCGATTAAAAAAACAAACCAATAATGAATTTTTAACACCAATTCATCGACTAGATAGAGAAACAGCAGGTGTTGTTTTATTTTCTAAAAAAGTTGAAAGTCGTGGGATCTATCAACAAATGTTTGCAGAACGTAATGTTCAAAAAACTTATCATGCAATTGCACCTTATAAAAAAGAACTTAATTTTCCTTTCAATATTCAACTACGAATGGAAAAAGGTGAACCTTTTTATATAATGAAAATTGTAGATGGCACTCCCAATAGCGAAACGGAAATCCAACTTTTAGAACATAACAACACTTGGGCAAAGTATTTATTAAACCCCAAAACAGGTAAGCAACATCAACTTAGAGTTCACTTAAATTCACTTGATATTGCAATTAAAAACGACCCTTTTTACCCAATTCTAAAACATAAAGATGATGCTGACTTTTCACAGCCATTACAGCTTTTAGCAAAAGAAATATCATTTACAGATCCTTTACTATTCACACAAATGCAGTTTAAATCTCAATTTGAATTGACACTGTAATTTCATTGTAATTACAGTGTGTGAAAATAAATACTGTATATTTATTGAAATTACGTTAAGTTCCTTTACAATAAACGCATAAAATTTAAGTAATTTGCCGTTATAAAAATCATGAGAAAAACTGAAGTTTATCAAGTCCGTTTGGACTCACAAGAAAAGAAACAAGCCTTTGCTGTATTCAAACAGCTAGGGATCACACCTGCTCAAGCTGTACGATTGTTTTTTAAGCAAGTTGTGCTCACGAAATCAATCCCCTTTTCCATTGAAAATCAGAACATCAATCTTGAACAACTGATTAAATTAAGAAAGCTTAAACAAGAACAAAAAGGTTCAGATAATGAATCGGCAAATACATCGGTAAGTAATCATGAACTCATGTTGGATGATGATGACAGCGATTTATTTGAAGAATTAAATGCTTTATTAGGTGATTCTGACAAAGTTTAATATCTAAACTTCATCTAATTTTCTCATATATTTTTATTGTGCTTCATATATGAAATTCTATACATGGAGTAATTTAGAATCCGTCTAAATTACTCCATGTTTTTATTATTAGATTTTAAAACTTCTAAGCATGTTTTAAATCTAGTTTCAAATAACAATACAATTTACAGATTATTCATCTCTTTGCTTAGCGAGTTGAATTTGCTCTTCAGTTAAATAAATCCATTCACCTTCTGCAATATCACCCAAATCAAATTGCCCAATTTGTTGACGATGTAAACTTTCAACTTTATTTCCAACAGCAGCAATCATTCGCTTCACTTGATGATAAACACCTTGATGAACCGTCATTTGTAATTCATTTGAACTTAAACGAGTGACATCTGTTGCTGCAAAAATACCAGTTTCGTTACGCAGCTCTACGCCTGCTTCTAATTGCTGAACTTGCTCATCTGTTATTTCATCAGCCGTAAGCATTTTATAAACTTTAGGGACATGCTTTTTGGGATGTGTTAATGCTTGAAGAAATTGACCATCATCGGTTAACAGCAGCAAACCTGTCGTATCTTGATCTAAACGTCCAACACATTGAATACCACGGTTCGTTAAAATGTCATCAAATAAATCGAACACACTAAAATGATGTGTCGCTTGATGTGAACATTCATAACCTTTTGGCTTGTTCAGCGCGATATATACTTTCTCTCGGTAAGTATATTTCTCTTGGTAAACTTCAAACTCTAAATCATCTAGTTTTAATTTTTCTTTAGGATTATCTACAACAACACCATTAATACTTACAGCGCCATTTTTTATCAGTTGCTGACAATGTTTTCGCGCGCCAAAACCCTGTGACTGCAACATTTTTTCTAAAAACATAATCAACACCTAAATGTACATCAGTATAAAAATCATGTGCATTCTATACCGAAAAACTTAATTATTCTTATGTTTCCATATCACCACAACATCAACACTAAAAACAGCTACAATTCACTTTAATTTTAACGCCTAAGCCACATTTATGATGTCCAATTTAGATCTGAATTTAATTGTCTTACTTGTATTATTAGCATGTGGAATATTCAGCCACAATACTGCTGTTACAATTGCTGCGGGTGTTTTAATTATATTTAGAATCACCCCTTTAAGTGAGTTCTTTCCTTACTTGCAAGCACATGGTTTAAATATTGGCATTATTATTTTAACCATTGGCGTTTTAACTCCTATTGCGAGTGGAAAAATTTCAGGCGAAGCGATTATAAATTCTTTTATGAGTTGGAAATCTTTATTTGCTATTGGAGTTGGACTTTTTGTAGCTTGGTTAGGTGGTCGTGGCGTAACATTAATGACGCATCAACCCAATGTTGTTGCAGGCTTACTCATTGGCACTATTGCAGGCGTTGCTTTATTACGTGGCGTTCCTGTAGGACCACTCATTGCAGCAGGTATACTTTCATTGCTCATTGGTAAATCATAAATTTATGATTTACCAACTGAAACGCATCATTTAAAACAAAAATTAAGATGAATAATAAGAACTACGTTTTTGTGAAAATTTCTCAAGATGCTTTAAGAAACCTTCGAAATAATTTTTATCTTTTTCTTCAGTTCTAAAACCTGCATACAATGTACGGCGTAAACCAATTGGTGAAACACAACTTAAACGCCTAGATGTCACCCATCCCTTTTGTTCATATTCATTGACTACCCAATCAGGTAAAGCAGCAATCCCTCGACCACTTGCAACAAGCTGAATTAACATTTGTGTTAAGTCTGTTGTACGAACAGACTTTGGCATGATATTCGCGGGAAGAAATAGCTTTGCCATAATATCTAAACGGTGCTTATCTACAGGATAAGTAATTAAAGTTTCTTCTGCTAATTCTTTCACGGTAATGTTTTCTGCACGAACCAAAGGATGCGTATTTGAAAGAACTAAGCGAGATTCATATTCAAAAATTGGGAAATATTCAATTCCCTTTAACGCAATTGGATCTGCGGTAATAAGTAAATCAAATTCTGAATTTTGTAATAATTCATGCGGATTTGCTTCAAAGCCTGATGCAAAGTCTAAATCTACATCTGGATATTGATGTCTATACTGATTTAACAAAGGCATTAACCAATCAAAACAACTATGGCATTCTGACGAGAAAATAATTCGTCCCGTTTGCCCATGCACAATACGTGTAATATCAGACTGTGCAAGTTGAATCTGCGGCAAAATATCATCTGCTAACTTTAGTAATCTTTGCCCAACATTTGAAAACGTCACAGGACGGCTACGTCTATTTACAACCTCAACACCATACCAATGATCTAATTCTTTTAATTGATGTGAAATTGCTGATGGCGTTAAACATAAATCACTTGCAGCAGCAACCAATGAGCCATGCTCTCTTAAAGCAATAAGCGTTTTTAAATGACGAATTTCTAACATAAAACAATCCAATTTATCTTGAAGATAAATAGCAACAAGTGAATTAAATTCATCTTATCATATTTTTGGTTATTTTTATTCACAGTAAAATTCACCTGTTAAAATTTGGCTCATTTATTCATTTTCATTCATATTTCCTTATAAGTTTAAGAAATAAAAAAGCCCCTTTTCAGGAGCTTTTTTATTAATCTTTTTACAATTTAAAAATTAAGATACAGCGACAAATTTCGCGCGTGCTGCATGTAGTTTTTTATAACTATCAATTAAACGTAAATGACGATCTAAACCTTCAAGTTGCATATTTGTTTCAGTTAAACCATGGAAACGAATGCTTCCATCCATTGAACCAATTACAGCATCTATACGTTCGTCACCAAACATACGGCGGAAGTTAGGCTCAAAATCATTTAAGTCTAACTCATCATCTAACTCTACTTCTAAAACGACATTCATACATTGATAGAACAAACCACGCTCAACTGTATTAGTGTTGTATTGAAGGAAAGTTTCTACCAACTCTTTTGCTTCTTCAAATTGTTGCAATGCAATGTAAATTAACAATTTTAATTCAAGAATTGTGAGCTGTCCCCATTCGGTATTTTCATCAAATTCAATACCAATGAGTGTTTTGATTTCAGTGTAATCGTCTACTTCAACTTCTTCTAAACGCTCAACTAAAGCTTCAAGTTGCTCTTCATCTAAACGGTGAATATTTAAAATGTCTTCACGGAATAAAAGTGCTTTGTTGGTGTTATCCCAAACTAAATCTTCTACAAGATAAACTTCAGAATAATCTGGCACTAAAATACGACAAGCCGTTGCACCTAAATGTTGATACACCGCCATATAGCTTTCTTTACCTAATTCTTCAAGAATTGAGAATAATGTAGCAGCTTCTTCTTCGTTGGCATTTTCGCCTTCGCTTGAGAAGTCCCACTCTACAAATTCGTAATCTGAATTTGAACTAAAGAAATGCCAAGACACTACACCGCTAGAATCAATAAAGTGTTCTACATAGTTATTTGGCTCAGTTACAGCATTTGAGCTAAATGTTGGTTTTGGTAAATCGTTTAAGCCTTCGAAACTACGACCTTGTAGCAATTCCGTTAAGCTACGTTCTAAAGCAACTTCAAGTTTAGGATGTGCGCCAAATGAAGCGAATACACCACCTGTACGTGGGTTCATCAGCGTTACGCACATAACAGGGAATTGACCACCTAAAGATGCATCTTTCACCAATACAGGGAAACCTTGCTCTTCTAAGCCTTTAATACCTGCAACAATACCTGGATACTTCGCTAGAACTTCTTCAGGAACATCTGGAAGTGTAAGTTCACCCTGTAAAATTTCACGTTTTACAGCACGTTCAAAGATTTCAGATAAACACTGAACTTGTGCTTCCGCTAATGTGTTCCCTGCACTCATACCATTTGAAAGGTATAAGTTTTCAATGAGGTTAGATGGGAAATAAACCGTTTCACCATCTGATTGACGTACAAATGGCAAAGAACAAATACCACGTGCCGTATTACCCGAATTGGTGTCGTATAAATGCGTACCTAAAAGTTCATCTTCAGGGTTATAAATTTCTAAAGTGTATTCATCTAAAATTTCTTTTGGTAATTCGCCATTTGGACCTGGTTGGAACCACTTTTCATCTGGATAATGTACAAATTCTGCATTGGCAATATCTTCCCCCCAGAATTGATCGTTATAGAAGAAGTTACAATTCAAACGCTCAATAAATTCGCCCAAAGCCGAAGCCAAAGCACTTTCTTTTGTTGAACCTTTACCATTGGTAAAGCACATTGGAGATTGTGCATCACGAATATGAAGTGACCACACATTTGGCACAATATTACGCCAAGATGCGATTTCAATTTTCATGCCTAAACCTGCCAAAATTGCAGACATATTGGCAATGGTTTCTTCAAGCGGTTTATCTTTACCTAAAATATATGTGCATTTTTCAGAAGCTAGGCTTGGCATAAGTAAAGCTTGAGCATCAGCATCAATGCTTTCTACTTCTTCAATAACAAACTCAGGCCCTGTTTGAATCACTTTTTTAACCGTACAACGGTCAATTGAACGCAAAATCCCTTGGCGGTCTTTTTCTGAAATATCCGCAGGCAATTCGACCTGAATTTTAAAAATTTGTTTATAACGATTTTCAGGATCTACAATATTATTTTGAGATAGACGAATATTGTCTGTTGGAATATCACGTGCAGCACAATAAACTTTTACAAAATATGCAGCGCAAAGTGCAGATGAAGCAAGAAAATAATCGAATGGACCCGGTGCAGAACCATCACCTTTATAGCGAATTGGCTGATCGGCGATTACTGTAAAATCATCGAACTTTGCTTCTTGTCGAAGATTGTCGAGATAATTAACCTTTATTTCCATGCATGCACCTAAATATTCCTATATGTCTGCATCGACATATAAAAATCTAAATTTTGTAACCTAAGCCGTTTCAAATAGATGAGTTTGACTTAAAAAGATGTGACTTATGCGAAATTCAGTTGATTCACCAAATTTAGCATTCGTAATAATGATCGCTATTATAAAGGGATTTGAAGATATATATAACCGTTGTCTGAGAATGAATGTTGTCTATAACTTATGAATCTTAAACTGCCATTTAATCTACAGCTGATACTTTTTATAATACGAACAAAATATGACTTAAATAAAAATGATAAATTTCAATTAAAAAAACAATTTCCATCTTATTTCTTTATTCCAAAACTCTTCACACTCTATTCACACATGCCTACTTAGAATCTTAAAAACAAGCTTAAATGTGGAATATTAAGATGAAACATACAAAGAAAATTGTACTCGCTGCACTGACCATACCCGTACTTTGGCTATCAGGCTGTAAAAGCATTCCAAGTTATTCATCGGACTATCAACAAGCAAGAACTACTATACAAGGCGTAATGTTAGATGATCAAAAAGCCTTTGATATTGGTGCACGTTTCACAACAACATTTGACACTTTAGGTACACCCAATTTCGTTGAAAATGCCACTAACTTGTATGAAGAAAAACTATTTATAAATGACACACTCTCACAGTTTTCTTCACGTGAAAATTTAGTAGAACATTTCAAAGGCATGAACAACCGAGTTAGCAATGTAACGGTTACGCTTCTCAACACTTCATATTATCAAGATTCAGCGTACGTACATTGGTCTATGGCGTATGATTTCAAAATTTTTGGTACAACTCGCACTATGGCATCTCATGGTATTAGCGAAATGAAGATTAATGAAAATAATAAAATTATTTTCCAACAAGATTTTTGGGATCCAGCTGATGGCTTATACCGTTCATTACCATATGTAGGAGGTACTTACTCATGGTTACTCCCTTTCAAAAAATCACCTTAATTTCCAGCATACTGATAGCCTCTGCTATCAGTATGCCTAGCTTTGCCAAAACTGAAAAACAGTGTGGTAATGGTGAATTACTTGTGAGTAAAAAAATTGTAGGTACAGCAACTTACGCAGCTGAAAATTGCAATAAGCCTTGGTTAGGACAGAATATTCAGATGGAATTTAACTATACTGAAAATATTCCTGAATGGGCTTTTAAACGTGCCGCAACACATTTTCTGAAAAGAAATATGAATAACTTAAAAGATGATTCCGCACTTCACCAAGTTACGGCACTTTATCGACCTGTAAAAAAAGGTGCTGTATATAAATTATCTTATGTTCATGCAAATCAAACATTAACCTTATCTTTAAATAATCGTGTTTTGGGTAAAGTTAAAGATCCACAAATCCAGCAATATTTCGTAATTTGGCTAGGCAAAGCGCCATTTAGTGCTAAATTGAAACAGCAATTGTTAAATTAAGTGCAGAAGCAAAATTTATGTCAAAGCATTTTATTCTTATGGTCGAAGATCATCACGAATTAGCATCTACATTATGTGAATTTTTAGAAGAACATGATTTTGTGGTCGATCATGCACGTAATTTAGATGCAGCACGTAATTTACTAAAACAACGTCCCTATCACATGCTCCTTCTAGACATTAACCTACCTGACGGTTCTGGCTATGATTTGTGTGAATGGTTACGTAATCAAGAAAGTATGGATATTCCTGTATTAATGCTCACAGCACGTGACACCTTAGATGACAAACTGAAAGGTTTTAAATCTGGTACAGATGATTACTTAGTTAAGCCTTTTGACTTTAATGAATTAGTGATGCGTGTTAAAGCTTTAATTAAACGCTCATTAGGCGAAGTTTCAAACCGTGAACTCAGAATTTCAGATTTAGTTTTAGACCCTGGACGCCAATATGTAAGTCGAGCTGGGCAAGCAATTGAGTTACCACCTATTCAGTTCAAATTGCTTAAACTGCTTGTACGAAATGCACCAAATGTCTTAACTAAACAAGAAATAATGATGGAACTTTGGGGCGATGAAGAACCTGAAAGTGATGCTTTACGAAGTCATATTTATAATCTTCGTAAAATGATTGATAAACCTTTTGAGCAAAAATTGATTCAGACCATTTCGGGTGTTGGATTAAAAATTTCTACAGAAACTTAAATTTAAAGCTGATTAAATCGGTAGACCACTTCAAAGATGATCTTTTATTGATTCAAATACACCACCACAATTAAACCTGTGGTGTTTTCTAAATCTAAATCATGATGTGTATGTAAATAATATTGACGATCAAACAATTCAACACGCCAGCCTAGTTGCTTACAAAGCTTTTGTACCAACTGTAAACCAATTCCATGACCTTTAACTTCTAATTGCAATTGAAGTCCAGATAACTCCTGCACTTTTGCATCATTTGGTAATGGAATACCAATGCCATTATCTGCAATAAGAACTTTATTCTTTTGTAAAATAACGTCTATTTGTGAACCTTGAGAATAATTTAAGGCATTACGCAAAATATTTCCAAACACCATTTTGCTCATAGATGGATAAATTTTACGGAGCTTTTCATCTTCATCACTTTTCAAATTAATTTGAATTCCTTTTAGCTGACTTGAAGAATTTAAATCTTGAACTAGATCATTTAAAAAATCTGAAAGTCTTGCTTCTTCAGCCACCAATGTATTTGTTGTATTTCGTGCAATTGCTAAAAGTGTGTCTACCAATAATTGCATATCTTCAATTGTATTATGCAACCGTGTAAACGATTTGGTTTCGCCATAACGCGTCTGACACAACTGCACATTACCTTTTAAAATGGTCAGCGGTGTTCTAAGCTCGTGACTTACATCTCCCGTAAATTCACGCTCACGGTTAATAAACTCACTTAAAACTTGATGATATTTTTCTAAAGCTTGTTTCAAATATTCAGCCTCCATATTGGAGTCTGTACTAATACCCTGAAATGGAGATGCTTCTTTATTTTGATGTTCCCAATCAATATTATCTAAAGCATTGGCTAAACGTGTAATTGGAGAAAAATAGCGTCTTGCTCTACGGTTCCACCACCAAAGCAAGCTATATAAAACAAATAAGCTGACCATAAGTGGGGCAAGACCAAATAACCAAACAAGCTTATTAACGTTGCTTTCACCAAAGACTAAAAAAACATGCTGACCATTACGTTCGCCATACACAGTCATACGGTCTTTACCATCAATAAAATGACGACTTACACCATAATTTAAATGCATGTTTTGAAACTTAACGGGTACGTCTTTTTCCCAACGATACCCATATAAATTTTTAGTATCGGGTAAATCTGCATTCGGATTACGCTCCAAACGCTCCCAATAATGCGCCATTTCCTGTTCTAAGGCAGTTTTTAGTAATGTTCCTTTTATCACCCATGCACTACAGGTAATTCCTATCACCACCGAAAGTGCAATAAATCCTATTTGTAGCCAGTAATATCTATTAAAAACCTCACCTAAAGGATGAGCGCGTTTGTCGCGAAATAGCTTCAACATAAACTCATCTCTCCAGTGGTTTTTAATAAAAATATTTAATGATTATACGGCTTTATTCTTAAACAAGAAGTGACCAATTACCCATTCTCGACCTTGATCTAAACCGAATAATTCAGCACATGCCATAAAGAAAATACGCCAACGCTGCCACCAAGCCGCAGCATCTTTACCGTAAGTCTTTTCAAATAGCGGTTTAAGACTTTGTTCTTGCCGATCCATATTGTCTAACCAAGCATTTGCTGTTCGCTCATATGCTTGACCCGACCATTGCCAGTGCTGTTCAAGCTGTAAATGATCTTGGAAATGCAAGAAGGTAGATGCTGATGGCATTAGACCTCCACTAAAGAAGTACTTAGACATCCAATCATATTCATTTTTAATTTCAAATGGATAATGTAAAAAACGATGGCAGAAAATATGACACCAAAGTAAACCATCGGGTTTTAGCCAAGTGCTAATTTTTTCAAATAACTTTTGATAATTACGCACATGCTCAAACATTTCAACCGATACAACACGATCAAAAGATGCTTTATCAAGTTCTAAAACATTTACATCGCAAGTAATTACGGTCAAATTATTAAAGTTCTTCAGGCGTGCCTGTTCTTGAATATGAGCACGCTGTGTTGCAGAGTTTGAAACAACGGTAATCTTCGCATTTGAATAATGCTCCGCCATCCATAAACTGAGCGAACCCCATCCACAACCAATTTCTAAAATCGCTTGCCCATCTTGTAATTGTGCACGCTCACAATACGTTGCTAAAGCAAATTCTTCTGCTTCATCTAAGGTTGTAGATGCCTTATTAAATAAACTTGCGCTATATTTTAAACGCTTACCCAAAACTGCTTGGAAAAATTCAGTTGGCAATTCGTAGTGCTGTTCATTGGCTTTATCTGTTTCTATGGCAATTTCACTGCTTTTAAGCATGTGTAAAACGTCCATATATCGCTTTGCAGCCAGTTGAGGATCATAACGACCTTCTTGAGTAAGACGCTTTTTACTTAATGCACGAATTGCAGCGCGAATTGCTTGATCTGGAATTTTTCCACTTTCAATTAGCTTTAAACTTTGTTGAATCATAAAGTCCATTTGTTTACCTACTCTTTGGGTTGCCACGGAATAAAAATAGAAGTACGTCTTTGATAATCTTTGTAATTGTCACCACGATGTTGCAAAGCTTGTTGTTCACTAAATGGAATGCCTGTCACATAATATAAAAACAAGAACATTAGAATTGGGTAAATCCAAAGACTATACACACCAGCCGCTAAACCAATAATTGGATAAGCAAACCAATGTAACCATTCAAAAAAATAATTAGGATGGCGTGAATAACGCCATAATCCTTGATCCATTGTTTTCGCTTTATTTTCAGGATTTTGTTTAAAGCGATACAATTGTTCATCTGCCAAACTTTCACCCCAAAATGCCACCAACATAATGATTGCAGCAACTACAAGATAAATTATGGTTGATGAACCCCATTGCTCCATTGGTATATTTAACAATGCCAACATTGGATAAGAAAAAAGAACAATTAGCCCTGCTTGAAATAAAAAGAAAGCTAAAAAACCAAGATGTTGATATTTACCCATAGCACGGCGCATGTTGGCATAACGGGTGTCTTCTTCAGTTTCATGACAATAACGACGTAATAAATGCCAAGCTAATCGAAGAAACCATATTCCGCTTGCAACAGCTAGAAACACTCGAACCATAAGTGGTGCTGTTTCAAATATTAGCGATGCTAAAATTACATTGAGCGCAATACCAAATGCCCAAATGACATCAACTAAACCTGCACGTTTGTTATAGCTCACCCATAACCAAGCACAGAGCATCAGAAAAACATTGAGCCATATAAAATTAATAAACATACGCTACTCCCGATTCATCTGATTTAGCCAATGCATTAATATGAACTTGCCTCAAATAACAGGTGAACATCACTAATCACACCTTCTTTAAAACCACCTTCGCAGTAGCACAGGTAAAAATCCCACATGCGAATAAAGTCTTCATCAAAACCGAGTGCTAAAACTTGTTCACGTTGTGCAAGGAATGCATCACGCCAATAATGCAATGTTTGTGCATAACTTTGACCAATATCTTCTAAATGTTTTAAACGTAATTTTTGTTCAGATGCTGCTTGAGTCATCACGCTAATGCATGGAATAAAGCTGCCTGGGAAAATATAACGCTTAATATAATCAATGGTTTTTAGCGCTTTTTCATAACGAGCATCTTCAATGGTAATAGCTTGAATGAGCGCAAGACCATTTGGTTTGAGCAGTTGACGACACTGTTTGAAATAGGTTGATAAATACTGTTCTCCAACGGCTTCAATCATTTCAATGGAAACTAATTTGTCGTATTTACCTTCTAACAAACGATAATCTTTAAGCTGAATTTCAACACGATGCGAAAGACCCGCTTCTTCTACACGTTTAACAGCTTCATCGTATTGTGCTTGCGAAATGGTAATAGTCGTTACTTTGCAGCCATAATGCTGTGCAGCATAAATTGCAAAGCCACCCCAACCACTGCCAATTTCAACCAAATGATCGAGTGGTTTTAGTTGAAGTTTCTGACAAATAAGTTCTTTTTTATAATCTGAAGCCTGTTCCAAAGTCATCTCTGGATCTTTAAAAACAGCGCTTGAATACATCATGCTTGGATCTAAAAACAATTTGAAAAAATCATTACTTAAATCATAATGATCTGCGATATTTTTACGACTTCCCTCAATTGAGTTTTTACGACTGCTATACCAAGCCTTCAAAAATAATTGACTTACTTTAGAAAATACATTTTGATTCATTCGATCAAGCACATCTCTATTTCGTGCCAAAATCTGAACCACTTCAACTAAGTTTTCGCTTGTCCAATATCCCGAAATAAAACCTTCTGTTGCACCTAACACACCATTACGAAACAACAATTCAATCAATTTTTTATCGTGAACATGAATAACAGCTTTTAAATCACTTTGTTCACCAACCGTGCCATTCCAAACCCCTTTAAATATGATTTGACCATGACGTAATTTAAGCAAATGACGTAAAACAACTGGTAGTGAATCTGATTCACCCATAACAAGTGTCTTCATAGTTTAATCTTTCCATTATCTTTTTTAGGGTGCCGATAAAAAGGAATTTTCTTCTTCCATAAACGAAAGGCATTTATATAAATTCCTATCACCATTTTGAACGGCTCCAGTACACTTGAAATAGCATAATGCGTCTGTTGTGAAGGAAATGTGATGGGCTGTAATGAAAACCGCATAGTTGCATCAAACTGCAAAACACCTGTTTGAAACAACTGCATATGAATAATGGTCTGTTCATCTGAAAAGCTAAATTGCCAACGGTAATCTAAATCCATAGGCATAAATGGCGAAACATGAAACTCTTTTTTAAATTCGAATTGATGACTTTGATATAACGAATTCTGCACCGCATTTTCACGACAGTCATGAATATAGACTTTACGTTCATTCCAAGGCGTATTGGTAATTTCACTCAATAGAAAACATGGGGTTTTGGCATTATCAAAGACCACATAAAACACAACAGAATTAAAGCGAAAACCGAGTGTTCGAGGTAATGCTACAACTCGAATTTTCATATCTGGCTTAACAATGAAATCCTTTTTTTTAAGTAAAATTCGTTGAACTTTTTTACGAATACTCCGCGATTCCATATTTAAAAAATCATTTTCATTAATGGTTAGAACATTCCATCGCTTTGTTGACCATAACCATGATTTTTGGCTGAATTCCTCAATTTTATCTGGGTCAAAGCATAGATATTTGAGCTGCGCAGAAAACTCATGTGACTTTGGCAAATAACGTCTATGCCTAATATGACTGTGTGCAATTGCCAGACTATATCTATGCATATGATGCTCCTATACTACAACTTGTGTAGTTTTAAGAATGTCATCTACCACCCAAGAAGCACTACGCGCACCATCTTCATGGAAACCCCAGCCCCAATATGCTCCACAAAATGAACTTCGATTTTGTCCGTTAATTTCCATCCAACGTGACTGAGCATCAATAGCTTTTGCATCAAATACAGGATGTCGATAATGTCTTTCTACAAAAATATATTTCGCGTCTATATCGAAATTTGGGTTTAGCGTTGAGAAGATTTGTGTTTTGCACTTTAAATTTTGTAGCTTATTCATCCAATAACTAAAACCGTAATGGATATTCGAGTTTTGGAACGGCGTTTGCTCCAACGATTTACTTTGAGTCACATGAACATGCCAACTTGCCCACTGTCGCTTCGATTTCGGCATAATATTCGTATCACAATGTACAACCATATGATTATTTTGATATTTGAAATGCCCAAGCACATCTTGTTCAAGTTCTGTCGCATCTTGTATTAAAGCAAGCGTGTCATCTGCATGACTGGCAAAAACAACCCAATCAAATTGTTCCGTTGCATTATCTGTTTGTATTAACACTTCATCTTTTAAACGTGTAACAGAAGTCACACCAACTTGTTTAAACTTAATATTTTTACATTGTGCTTGTATTGCACGAACATAGGTCGCAGATCCGCCTTTCACGGTTTGCCATAAAGGTCGATCTTTAAGTTGCAACATTCTATGGTGCTGAAAAAAGCTCACAACAAATTTATATGGGATATTTCCTGCTTGCTCTGGCGGGCAAGACCAAAGCGCACCACACATTGGATACAAATGTTCTTGACGAAATGCTTCGCTATAAGCATTTTTATTTAAATATTCTTCAATACTTAAATCTGCATCGCAACTACTTACATCAAGGTCTTTATTTGCTGCATAAAATTTAAATAAATCCGACAGCATATTGCGGAAATTGGCGTTAAGAAAATTTTGTGGACGACACAATAAAGAAAACTTTTTTGAAGGATTATATTGCAAACCTGTCACTTGATTATTTACAGAAAACCCCATATCACTGCTTTGCGCTTCTACGCCAAGTTCAGCAATCATTTGGCTAAACAACGGATAATTATGATCATTGAAAACAATAAATCCGCTATCTACAGAAACTTTTTCACCGTTAATATTGAGTTCATGCGTATCTGTATGCCCACCAAAATACGTATTTTTCTCAAACACCGTGACTTCATGTTTTTGGCTTAATTTCCAAGCGGCATACAATCCAGAAATTCCTGAACCAATAATGGCAATTTTCATCATACTTCCCCAGATTCATTGTTTTTGGTGCTTGTCATGTCTTTTTTAAGTCTTCTCTTTTGAGAAATCTTACTTACATCATAAATGCGTGCAGGAATTGGTTTCATTCCCCAAACAAGCCCCAACCAAGACATAATTTTTAAAATGTAATAAGTCACATCAATTTGCCACCAATAGAAACCTTGGCGTGTACTTCCCGCATAAAAATGATGATTGTTATGCCAACCTTCGCCTAAGGTAATAATAGATAAAAATAAATTATTTCTGCTCTGATCTTGAGTATCAAAATCACGGCGACCATAAAGATGTGCCAGGGAGTTAATACATAAAGTTGCATGAATCAGCAGAACTGTAGATACAACAAAACCCCAAACTAGAAGTTGTAAGCCCGATGTTCCCAACTGAGGATGTGCAACAGCTAACCACTCACCCAATAGATAAATTGAGCCAGCAGTCAGTAACACCACAATCATACTAAACCGATCTAACCAAATAAGTTCTGGATATTTCAACCAATCTTTAATTACTTCTTTACGCGTGGCAAAGTTATAGTCATTTAAGAACCACCCCACATGACTGTACCAAAAACCATGTGTCGATGAATGTGGATCCTGTTCTGTATCTGTAAAACGATGATGATAGCGATGATGTGCTGCCCACCACAAAGGACCACGCTGTGCGCTCATGGTTCCTATTAAAACAAATATAAATTGAATAATACGAGAGGTTTGAAAAGTTTTATGCGATAAATATCGGTGGAAAAATGCTGTAATTGAAAACATACGAATGATATAAAACGCCCACCCAAAACACAGCGCAAACCATGACACGCCCACCCAAAACACAGCCAAACAAGCCAAATGCAGTAAAATAAATGGAATAATTCTGACCCATTGAATTTTTGCGTTTTCGGCTGAAATGGTTTGTATAGATGTAGGCATCGACCAACTATCTATCCATCGCATCAGACTATTCAACATGAATCATTCCTAGTTCAAATTGTTATGTTCATTTTCATAAGTTTAGCGATGAAAAGATGAAGTTTATGTGAAGCTAAATTCAATATAAAAAAAAAGCCGAACTAAAAAAGCATGAGTTCGGCTTATACAGAGAAACTTATACAAATTAAGGTTCCTGTGGAGTTTTAATCAATTTCTCAACATCATAACCATATTGTTTGGCAGTATTTAAATAAGACTGATATGTCGCATCATCAATTTGAGCATCACGCGACAAAATCCATAAATATTTATCACTTGGCCCGCCTACAAGCGCAACTTTATACTCAGGGTCTATGCGAAGAACCCAGTAATGACCTTTAGTAAATGGCAACCATCTTAAACCTTTAGGTAAAAAACTCACTTTAAGTTTGCTATTCCCTTCATTTTGAGAATAAGCCACGCCTTCAGAGCTAATTTTTCCACCATCTTTCGTACTACAACTATTGAGTACAGTCATGGTTTTGTCAGGATTCACGGTATATTGTGCTTTAGTGTTCGCAACACATTTACGTTGAAAATACATAGGTAAATGAGCAATTTCGTGCCATTGACCTGCATAACGCTGAATATCAACTTTATCGACTGCTTGCGGTGTAACTGTCTGGGCTTGTGTAGCTATGGAAATAGCTAAGCCACTTAAAGCCAATGCTGTACCAGCAAAAATTGATTTTATTGCTGTTTTCATATTGTTATACCTATAAATAATGTTAGATGACTTTTCCATCTTCAATGTAAAGTTACTACTGTGAACTAAGTGTGAAGTTACTGAATTTAAATTATTTTAATTAGCAGTATTTTTAAAAATTCACATAATTTTGACGTACTTCCTATTATTTTTAGTTCAACTTTATTGTGAATATATATTTTGAATGAAATATAAGGATGAAAAATGTCACAGTCTCAAAAAATATTAGATGCTGATACATCACGTATTATAGAAATGGCTTGGGAAGATCACATTCCTTTTGAAGCAATTGAACGTGAATATCATCTTAATGAATCTGCCGTTATTCAGCTCATGCGTAAAGAGTTAAAATTAAGTAGTTTTAAAATGTGGCGAAAGCGTGTAACAGGGCGCAAGGCTAAACACTTAAAACTAAAACAAGATGTAGATGTTGCATAGCAATTATATAAGCTTTGAAAATTAAAAAAGCACTTAGAGCTTTCACCTAAGTGCCTTAATAATTGGTGTTTCATACAAAAATAAGCATCTAATTTATTGTTTTAAAATTAGTTTATAAAAAATTAAAACACATACATCGAATCTTATTATTTAAATAAATATCAAGTTATTACCTATATTTATCACACTACTTATTAAATCTCTTTTTACTTTAAAAAAAACGAATTAGTACTTCTTAAATTGCGTATTTCTTCGCTCCTACTTTGGCGCTTATATTCTCTTTAACATCAAAACTTAAAGTCCAATGTAAACCTCATTTAGGAGCAGTAAGCATGTTGAAAAATGAACATGAATTATTTGATCGAGATGGTGTGGTTATCATCCGTGGATTATTTAAAGACTGGATTCCTCTGCTTGAAACGGGTGTAAAAGAAAATGAACAAAATCCAGGACAGTGGTTTCGTGACTACCCCCCCCCGCGCAAACCGAAGGTAAATTTTGGGCTGATTATTGTAATTGGCAACGAATTCATGCTTTCAACACATTTGTAAAAGATAGTCCTGCTGCTGAAATTGTAAAAGCCATTATGGGCTCTCAATCTGTTCGAATGTTTCATGAACATGTATTGTTCAAAGGTGTAGGCTCAGCTAAAGTCACACCTTGGCATCATGATGCTCCTTATTATCCTGTAGATGCCAAACGGCTTTGTTGCACAAAGCTATTCTTGAGGGCTTCTTTAGCAATATAATTTCCAGATGAAGAAGCCTGCACCTAAAACTTACCGTACAACCAATTGGTCCTCGTATAACCAAGCTTTAATCAAGCGAGGAAATATTTCAATCTGGTTTGATCCTAAGACCCAATGGTATGCACAACCACAAGGCAAGCACGGACGAAATCAAACTTATTCCGATACAGCGATTCAATGCTGTTTAATGATCAAATCTCTATTCCTTCTTTCTTTACGTATGGTCACTGGCTTTGCTCAAAGCCTGATTAAACTCTGTGGCTGAGCAGCCCCGAATATCAGTGATATTCGTACTCCACCCTCTGTAGACGACAAAAGCATATTGATATTGCGATAAGCTATCAGAAAAGTCGTGATGGGTTACACCTACTCGTCGACTCTACGGGTTTAAAATTTTTAGGTGAAGGTGAATGGAAGCGTAAGAAACATCAGCCTGAATACCGTCGGCAATGGCGTAAACTGCATATTGGTATAGATGCTGAAACACTGCAAATACGTGCCGTTCAGCTTACGACAAATAATGTCAGTGATTCACAAGTACTAGGTGATTTACTGGATCAAATCCCACCAAATGAGCGAATAGATTCTGTCTATACCAATGGGGCGTACGACACGAAGTGCTGCAGACAAGTGATTTCAGATCGTCAAGCACATGCAGTAATTCCACCCAGGAAGAATGCCAAGCCCTGGAAAGATTCTAAAATCAGTTCAATAGAACGAAATGAGTTACTTCAAACGGTTAAGCATTTAGGCAGAACCCTATGGAAAAAATGGTCGGGCTATCACCGTCGCAGTTTGGTGGAAACCAAGATGCATTGCATCAAATTATTAGGAGATAAGCTGACGGCAAGACATTTTCAAAGTCAGGTCAATGAAGTTCATGCGCGTGTGGCAGTTCTGAATAGATTTACGGAATTAGGTAGACCTCACACCCAAGTTGTCACTTAAATTTTAATGGATTGGGGAAAACTCAGCTTTTGAATGTTTATGCAACAAAGCCTGTTTATAATTCAAAACGGCGACATGGTTCCAATGGGCAACGTTCTCCATTAGATTATGAAAAGGCCCATCAAAGATGATTATTTGTGTCTAGAATTTTGGTGACTATTCTCTCTTCTAACTTCATCCCAACGATTCTTGAAATTCGTTTTATTAGATTCAAAATATTTCCTATATTCGCTTATAGTTAGCTTCTCAAAAACTGCATTTTTAAATCCTTTATGTCCCCGACTCTTATTTTCAAAAACCAATAAATCATCTTCAGTAAAATTTGAAATAATCCTACGTATAATACTTTTAGCCTCTAAGATCCTTTCCTTTTTATCTGAAATTGGCATCTCTTTATCAATAAGATTTGATTCCTTGAGCAAACTATTCAAATGACGGTATTGAATGAAATATAGCCTCATAGAAATCATAAACTTATCCCATTCACTTAAAAGTTCCATCTCTTTATATACATACTTATCAAGATCACTTAAAAACTCATCACTATCAATTTCTCCAAGCTCTTCAAAATCCACTTTAAATGTGCTTCTGGATTTTTTTAATTGACTTTTTATTTTTATTAATATTTTTATATAAAGTTTTACTAGCTCTGTTTCTGACATTTGTTCAATAGTCACTTGCTGCATATAAAAAGCAATTAAGTTAATTGCCTGTTGAAGAGAATATAAGGATATTTTTTGTTGTTGAATTTTTAAAATACTTTCTTTATGAGCATTTAATCTTTCTGACTTAAGTTGACTTAGTTTTATATCTTGAGTCACTTTCTCTCGCAGATCCTCACCAAAAAGAAAAGTATTACTCATATCTTGCTACCTATTTGCTACCTTTTTTATTATCAAAAAAAACCACTTAGGATTAATACACCTAAGTGGTTGTTTTATATGGTGGGCCCAGACAGACTTGAACTGTCGACCAACGGATTATGAGTCCGCTGCTCTAACCAACTGAGCTATAGGCCCTATATTAACTCAAAAGCTTATATATCAATGCTTTTGATGCGGGGTAATGCTATCCAATAAAATCTATTTTGACAAGCTTTTTATTGCGGTAGGCACATAGTAGGCTTTAGAAATTATTGTCATATATTGTCACATGTTGCGAACATACGTGATTCTATCCATCTCATCCTTAAGAGTAAAGCTCACTAAGACATTTATTAATCAACTCGACTAGATTTCTGCTATATGTGTATCAACCTCACTTTAAAAATAATAAATTACCACAAATGGATTAGCCTTTTACATAAGCAAAGATTGCACTGATGTGTGCTGAAATAACAGGACACTTCCACTTGGGAGATTCTAGGCAACCAACTTGTAA
>NZ_JAXHPF010000008.1:0-130752 GCF_034187745.1 Acinetobacter faecalis
TAAAAATCCCGATGGAATCGGGATGTAAATCTTAATTAGAATAGTGTGAATCTGCTGAAATGATGTCTTCGGTGCATTTTTTTAAGAAGAAAAGTACTTGTCCTAACAATATATCTTTATTTGTTAAAGCAACCATAATCATTGGATAGTTCTTGTTAGGTATTGCATTTAAGATAGCTTTACCATTTTCGGCATCTAAAGTGATGCTTTGACATCCTTTTAAATCAATTTCATTTACAAATGCCGAAATCATAGCAACAATTGAACTACTCACGGCTGCTAACTTACTAGAATTGTAGATATTTTTGTTATGTACAGAGCTAATTTCAAAGCCATCTGCTGTACATAAAAGAATATAATCCACGCCTTTTACATTCAATAGAACATCTGAAATTGCACGATGTGATAAATGAATAAGAGACTCTGGCGGCTTTCGTGAAAGGTCATGCATGATTCTAGTTACCTGAGAGGCTAAGAGAGATTTCAGATTGGCTAAGAAGGGTATCTATGAGTAGAAGTACATCTTCTGACTTTCTTGCATCAATAAAATATAAAGGATAAATTTGTTTTTGCTTGGAAATCCATTCTCGATACTGTGATGTATGAACAGTAGATTTCTCATCAATATGTGTAATTGCAAAGATTAGATTATTATTTGTTTTTACAAAAGTTTCATAATAAAAATCAAGATCTTGAAGAGGGGACTTGGAGCTATGATCGATCAAAATAATGGTGCCTAAAGCACCTTGACTGATTGTAGACCAGATAAAATCGAAGCGTTGTTGTCCTGGGGTACCGTAAAGTCCAACTTTTACGCCATCATCAAGTGTAATTTCACCATAATCGATACCAACAGTGGTGAACATTTTATTGTGCCGATCTTGATCTGTATTAATAGCTTCTGTTGTAAATACAGGTACATCTGAAAGTGATTGAATTGCCGCTGATTTTCCAGCACCCATCGAGCCAGCAAAAACAATCTTATGTGGATGTAAAATCATAAGGAACCCTTATATCCCCAGTTTTTTTCGCATTTTGCTAAAAAAGCTTCGTAAAGTGGAAGGTGTGTTATCTTCATTATTAAATTTGAGTTTTGCTTCATGTGCTGGAATTTCTTGAATAAGGTCACAGGCAAGAGCAATGTAAAGAAATTTGTTAATCAGCTCAGGATTGATATTCAAATTTTTTGATATTAAATTGATATTTGTACCATGCTGAAAACATGATGATATTTTTAATGTTTCTTTGGGAATATTCTTACTATATTGTGGCCAATATTTTAGCTTGTAGTAAGTTGAATGATCGAGTTTTGAGAAATTTTGAAGATTTGACCAAAGATAATTCCACAGCCATAAACTTAAATCATGTCTCTTTTTTTGCTGTCTAAGATTTACAACTTGATCAAAATTTAAAGCTTCAATATTTAGACTATGAATTGATTGAAATTTGAAGTCATCTTGCACCCAAATTTCGTGCATTTTTTTATCAATTACTAGAATTTGATCGTTATTAATATGACATTTGAAGTAATTTGAAGTAGTTGAGTGGTAAATATTACTAAATTCATCTATTAAATTAATATCTTCACTTTTATTAAAACTTAACGTGATTTCAGTTTTAATGTTTTTTAAAATCCATTGGTAGAGATTATATGTATCAATAAAAGGTAGAAAGAGCTTATTATCTTCTATGATATTTTCTTTATTATTTTCATAATTTATAGAGAGAATAGGGATATTTTTATTTTTTAGATTTATAACAGCAGGTGAGTCTATGAAGTTTTGATTTAATATAATTAAATCTAACTCTACATTTGCAATATTTGTCCATGTAATATTGAATTTGTCATTTACTGTATTAATAAATAATGATTTAAGTTGATTGGTTGTATTTAAACTCAAACCGATAATTGCAACAAAAATATTATTTGCCATAGAGTTACTCATTACCAAATTAAAATATAACTACCCCTCTAAATAGAGAGGTAGTTTTTTTGATTAAGAAAAATCTAATTCTTTTTCAAAAGCTTTTAACTCATGACGAGCCATTGCTAAGTTTGATTTTGAGCGATCTAATACAAGATATAAAAATAATGAATCATTTGAAACTAAAGGACGGATTAGGTGATATTGCTTACCTAAAGTAATTAAAATATCTTCAATCGTGTCGTCTAATTTTAAAGCATTAGCAACTTTACGTTTTGCACGTAAAACTTCTGTGTTACCAGCAGCAGCGTATTCAAGGTCAATTGCACCATTACCTTGAGTTGCTAAAGCAAGACCACTTTCGCTGTCTACAAGTGCAGCTGCAAAAAAACCGTCAATATCAGTTAAATTATCTAATGAAACTTTAGCCATTTTATTCCCCATAAAATATATAAAAGGTTTAATAATTAATTAAACCAATCTTAATAGTCGGCTATTTTAAATTTTTAATCAAATCATAAATAATAATAAAATTTTAATAGTTGTAGATTTAAACAATCTAAATAATAATAATTAGATATTTAATATTATTATGATTTATAGATTAAATTTAAACTATTAATAAGCTCTTCTAAAATATTAATAATAGTGTGATGTAATTATTATTTTAAATAAAAAATTATGATTTATTAGTATTTATTTAAAGTGGGAAATATTATTTTTATATATTAAGTATTTTAAAAAACATTTTGTATAAATTTGAATCAAGCAAGATGCATGCAATCCATGGTAAAATAATCGGCTTTCGTCTTTGATCTAATTTTAGATCTCCTACCATCTGCCAGCCGAGAATTGCTAGCCATGTCTACTGCTTATACTATGCAAACTGCGCCGAAAGCGTTGTTTGATTACGACAAATATTGGGCGTCATGTTTTGACCCTGCGCCATTTTTGCCGATGTCACGCGAGGAAATGGATCAACTCGGTTGGGACAGTTGTGACTTCATTTTAGTGTGTGGTGATGCGTATATCGATCATCCATCTTTTTGTTCAGGCATTATTGGTCGTACTTTGGAAGCGCAAGGCTTCCGTGTAGGTATTATCGCTCAGCCAGATTGGACAAATGTGGATGCGTTCCGCGCGTTAGGTAAACCAAATATTGCTTGGGGTGTAACAGCAGGCAACATGGATTCTATGATTAACCGTTATACGGCTGATCGTAAGATTCGTTCTGACGATGCATATTCTCCAGATAATCAACCGAATAAGCGCCCAGATCGTGCAGCGACGGTATATTGCCAACGTGTACGTGAAGCTTATCCTGATGTACCTGTTTTATTGGGTGGTATTGAAGCATCGTTACGTCGTATCGCACATTATGACTATTGGTCAGATAAAGTTCGTCGTTCGGTATTGATGGATTCAAAAGCCGATTTATTGATGTACGGTAATGGTGAGCGTTCTATTACTGAGATTATGCATCGTTTGGCGCGTGGCGAAAAAATTCACGAAATTACAGATGTTCGTGGTACAGCGTTTATTGTGAATAAACACAACCGTGCTTCAAAAGCTAAATTTGTAGAAATCGCATCGAATGATGTAGATGCAGTTGGTCGTGTTGATCCGATTATTAACCCTTATGTTATGACTGAAGATATTGAAGGTTGTGAGATTGAGCAAGGGAAGGACAGCAGCCAATATCAAGGTTTCCAAAAAGAACATGTTGCAAATCCAATTGTGCGTGAAGGTGATGATTTAGCCCCTGATACGCAAATTGTACAGTTACAGCCATCTTCGAAAGCAATTAAACATAAGCTTCCGCCACGTGAATTGGCTGTTATTCGCTTACCAGCTTATGAAGAAGTTGCTGCAGATCCAGTTTTATATGCACACGCTAACCGTATTTTGCATTTAGAAACCAATCCGGGTAATGCTCGTGCAATGGTACAAAAGCATGGTGAGCGTGATGTATGGTTGAATGCTCCGCCAATTCCGTTAACAACGGAAGAGATGGATTATGTATTCGATTTGCCTTATGCACGTTTACCACATCCAGCATATGGCAATGCACGTTTCCCAGCATTTGACATGATTAAGTTCTCTGTGAACATCATGCGTGGTTGTTTTGGTGGATGTACCTTCTGTTCAATTACAGAACATGAAGGTCGTATTATTCAGAACCGTTCTGAAGATTCAATTCTTCGTGAAGTTGAAAAAATTCGTGATACGGCACCAGGTTTTACAGGTATTATCTCGGACTTAGGCGGTCCAACAGCCAATATGTATCGTTTGGCATGTAAAGATCCTGAAATTGAGAAAAACTGCCGTAAGCCATCGTGCGTATTCCCTGGTGTATGTCAAAACTTACACACTGATCATGCACCATTAACGCAGCTTTACCGCAAAGCGCGTTCTTTACCTGGTATTAAAAAGATTCTGATTGGTTCTGGTTTACGTTATGACCTTGCAGTTTTAAACCCTGAATATGTAAAAGAGCTAGTTACTCATCATGTTGGTGGTTATTTAAAAATTGCGCCTGAACATACCGAAAAAGGCCCACTCAATAAAATGATGAAGCCGGGTATAGGGACGTATGACCGTTTCAAACAAATGTTCGATCGTTTTAGTAAGGAAGCAGGCAAGGAACAATACTTAATTCCTTACTTCATCGCAGCGCATCCGGGTACAACCGATTACGACATGATGAACCTGGCGATTTGGTTGAAGAAGAATGGTTTCCGTGCCGATCAGGTTCAGACTTTCTATCCATCGCCAATGGCAACAGCAACAACCATGTATCACACAGGTAAAAACCCACTTGCGAAAGTGGCACGTTATACCGAGCAAGTGGATATTGTAAAAGGTGATAAACGTCGTCGCTTACATAAAGCATTCTTGCGTTACCATGATGCGAATAACTGGCCTTTATTGCGTGAAGCACTGAAGGAAATGGGACGTGCTGATTTAATTGGTAACTCGAAACATCATTTAATTCCGACTTATCAACCTGCGGGTAGTGCAGAAGGTCAATATCAATCTGCACGTAAGAAAAACTCGACTGTTGCGGGTGACTCACAAAAGCGTAGTGCCGATAAAAATGCTCAAGCGACTCGTCCGTCAAATACCAAAAAACGTCCTGAGCGCGGTCAAATTTTAACGCAACATACAGGTTTACCACCACGTGAAACTGGTGATGCGAAAAAGCCTTTTGGTGGTCCAAAACCAAAAGGTAAATCTAAGCCTAAATCTAAAGCTTAAATAAATATTAAAAAAGGACTCTTAGGAGTCCTTTTTTATTGGGCGTATTTCATCGGAAAATATAAAAATAATGAGATAAAAGTTGATTTAAAAATGAGTTTCAGGCTACCTTATAGGTCTACTTGTAAAAAATTGACTATTTAAAGTGGGCGATCAATATGGAAAATTGATCTATTTATATAATAATTAATTGAAACCTGTTTTTAATTCATAGCGCTAAAGTTGATGTATCGAGTGATTTTACGTGCATGAAAAATATCAAAATAAAAATAGAAAATTTTAAAGGATTGGGTCATGGTGATTTACTTTTTAATGGGGGCTTTGCTTTTAGCCTTAATTGTTTTTTTAGCGGTTAAAAATTTAAGGTCTGGTGTAAAGTCTCATGATAGTGCGTTGAAACAACGTGCTATTTTTAATATTAGCGAGCAACTCACTTTTGCTCGTTTAAAACAAGCCTTACCGCAATATACGGTTTTGGCACAGGTATCTTTTGATTCACTATTAACGACAAAGTTCTATCATACACGTTCAAAATATAGAAATATGACTGCAGATTTTGTAGTTTTAGGACAACAAAATGAAGTCATTGCGATTATTGTTTTAGAAGATTATCACGCAACAAAAAAGCATAAAGATGTGGTGTATCAAGAAAAAATTCTAAAGATGGCAGGCTATCGTGTTTTTCATTTTGATGGTGTGCCTAATATAGAATACATAAAAGATGAATTTAGAGTATTAGATGATTCTGAATTATTTGTTCAAGATATTGCATCAAAAAAGTATGAGTTTTATACGGGAAAACAGCCGTCTTATTTCAAGCTAATGAACTAAAAAAAGCATGCGAATAGCATGCTTTTTTATTGAATTTTAATTATGGTTTAACAGCAACAACGGTCATTTCAACCAAAACATCTGGTTTATACATATTTGCTTCTATGCATGTACGTGGTAGAGCATCAATATCTGCAACCCATGCATCCCAAACTTCATTCATTGGTGCGTAGTTTGTTGCAATATCTTTCACGAAAATCATCACAGATAAAATGTGGCTTTTATCAGTTCCTGCATCTGCAAGAAATTGGTCAATATAATCTAAAGTTTGTTGTGTTTGACCTTTAATATCGAGTGTTAAGTCCGCAGCAAGTTGCCCTGCTAGGTGAACTAAGTTGCCCGAAATCGCAATTTCAGAAAAGCGTTCTTGAATATGTAAGCGTTCTACAGCCATATTATTAATCCTGAAGTTTGGCATTAACAAAGTTAAAATTATTGTTAATCAATCGCCTATTGCAAAGTAAATGACAACATCGTGTCGAAATGTCTAGTTATTAATGACCAAATATTTTCAATGGAATAAAGAGTTTTATAATGATACTGGTAACACGATGCTCAATACCAGTAATACAGTATTGGTGTTATGTACTAGCTTTAAATAAGAAAATTTATGATGAATATTCAGAAGCATATTTTATTGATTAAGAAGAATAAATTTATCTAAAAATATTTTGATTGTAGTTTTAATTAATTTTTAAAGTGCTAAATTTGAATTGTTTCCATGGACTGACATCAGAGATGCCCTGTAATCTTCGGATTTGATCGTCACGCCAATCACAGGACAAAATGCTGAAAGTAAAGGTGATTTTCAACATCTCAGCGCATACATGGATAATGCATCGCCCGAATAGAGTACTCTAAAAATATTTAAAGTGAAGTTAAATTTGATTTATTTTTATTCTTATGTTTAAAAAGCATGCAATTTAGAATATGAATTAATCCCAAAGAGAAAGTTGTGGTTGAGGTTTTTTCTCAGAAAGTTGATATACGCCAACGCCGACTAATCTAAATTCATCATTTTGAGGAATATGCATTTCAGCCAATAGATTTTCTAAAATTTGTTGCAATTCATCTTTGTTTTTTAATGGATGTTTAAAGCTTTTACTGTGTTGTAAAACTTGGAAGTTTTTCAGCTTTAATTTTGCTGAAACACCGCGAGCGCACAAATTTTTCTTGTCTAATATTTCCCAAACTTGGTCAATTAATTTTGGCCAATAAGGATGGCACTGTTTCAAGTTAAGATCTTGATCAAATGTTGTTTCTTTAGAAATAGATTGGCGTTCACGTTCTATTTGCACAGGTCGTTCATCAATGCCTTTAGCATATAAGAAAAGTTGTTTTCCATATTTTCCAAAGTGATGTATTAAAAAGGCTTCTTCAATATTTTGTAAAGCACCTAAAGTTTTTAAGTCCAACGTTTTCAACTTTTCTTGCGTGACTTTGCCAACACCAGGGATTTTTTTTAATTCTAAATTTTGTATAAAACTCTGAACTTGTGATGGTTTTATTACACAAATTCCATTTGGTTTATTCCAGTCAGATGCAATTTTTGCTAGAAATTTATTGGGAGCAACACCTGCTGATGCTGTTAGTCCTGTTGCTTGAAAAATATCTTCACGAATACGCATCGCCACTTCTGTTGCGCTGGGAATATTTTGCAAATTTTCGGTTACATCTAAGTAAGCTTCGTCTAATGATAACGGTTCGATAAGCGGTGTATATTTTTGAAAAATTTGATGAATTTGAGTTGAAACTTCACGGTATTTATTAAAATTAGGTTCAATGACAACAACTTGTGGGCATATCTTTTTGGCTTGTGTCATAGACATTGCAGAACGTAAACCAAAAGTACGCGCAGGGTAAGATGCCGCAGCAATAACCGCACGTGGATGATGCGAGGAAATGACCACAGGTAAGTGTTTTAAATTGGGTTGGTCACGTAACTCGACAGATGCATAAAATGCATCCATATCGATGTGTATGATTTTTCGCATGCACTGAAGTAGTTGTTTATTTTAAGTTCAGTATTACATTTTAAGTAGGTTTGTTGAAGAGCAAGCTACGATAGCTACGACACAAGCTGTCTGACTAAATTCAAATTATGGTTGATTTTGTAGTGGATCAATTTTGTTTTTTTCTAAAAATTTCATCCAGTCTTTTTCATTTCCATTAAATACATTCATATCGACAACAGTAGAAATACCAGAAATTTTACCTTGATTCGTATGTTGCCACATCAACCATTTAGGATCGTCTTTTAAATCAGGTTTGCCTTTATATTCACGTACCCAAAGAGGTGTGTTTTTAAACTCACCTGCAAGTATGATGTTATAAAAACTTTTAGAAATATAAAAAATAGGTTGTTTACCATAGTGCTGATGGACTTGGTCATGCATCACTTGAATTTCTTGCAGCAACTGTTCTTTGGTGAATGTATTAATACAATTGCTGTCGTATTCTAAGTCTATGACAGGGGGTAAAGCATTTTCTTTGTTCGGCACTGTTTCTATAAAGTTTTGTGCTTGAATTTTTCCATCACGGCAAATTCTATAAAAATGATATGCACCGACTAGAAAGCCTTGTTCACGTGCTTGTAACCAGTTGTCTTGGAATTTTCGATCTTTAAAATCACCACCTTCTGTGGCTTTTAAGTATACAAATTTATAGGTTTGAGGAGATATTTTTTTCCATTGAATATCTCCTTGATGATGTGAAACATCAAAGCCTTTAATTGGGTATTCAGTTGCAGATGCGGAGCGGTGTTGGAAAAAACTTAAATAAATAATAAGAGCAAGACAAAATCCCCCTATACCAAAGAGGGAACTATATGCAGTTTTATGATGAATCTTCTTTTTTCGTGTACTCATTATAAATATAAAAAGCAGTGTTTAAGCCTATGATACGCTGTTCTGAAATAACAAACTACGTTATTTATAAGAACAATTTATACAGGCGTATTTTTAGGAATTTGCCAGAAAATTGCAGCCGTTATAATGTTGATAGAACCTAGAACTAACAAAGTAATATGAAAAGCAGTTGTGGTGTTTTCTGCACCCAAATAGGCTGTAAAAACATTCACTAATGTACCTGCTAGCGCAACGCCAATACTCATTGAAACCATCATAATCATAGATAAAAAGCTATTACCGCTACTTGCATCTTGCTGAGGTAAATCTTTTAAAGTGAGCGTGTTCATAGACACAAATTGGAGCGAGTTGAGCACGCCAAAAATAAAGAAGTGAATTGCACGCAACCAAATAGGCGTATCTGCCGATGTTAGGGCAAAACTTGCAATACATGCGCCAACCAAAAGGGTATTGATAATAAGTACTTTGCGATAACCAAATTTTTGAATAATTGGGCGAATAATTGGTTTAGATGCTAATGAACCAAGCACGGTTGGAATCATCAATAAGCCTGTTATAAAGGGCTCGAAACCAAAAGCAATTTGTAGCATTAATGGCAATAGAAAGGGTAAGGCATTGCCACCTAAGCGTGCGAAAAAGTTGCCAATAATACCGACTGCATAAATGCGGTTTTTAAATAATTTACTGCGGAATAATGCATTTTTATGTGTATGCGAATGGTATGCATAAATTAATGAAGCCAAAAATCCTATAATAATTAAACCAATACTCCACCAAATTGAGTGTTGTGGATTGGCAAAGTTTTCAATTCCTAAAGATAAGCCAACCATTGCAAGTACAAGTAAAATAATTCCGACATAATCAAAAGTAGGAACTGTAGGCTCTGTAACATTTGGCATTGCTTTAAACGTAATAAGCACGCCAAGTAAGCCCATAGGAATATTGATTAAGAAAATCCAATGCCATGTCGTAACTTCAACAATCCATCCACCTAAAGTTGGTCCAATTAGTGGTCCAATTAAACCTGCAAGGCTCATTAAACTCATTGCTGCAAGGAATTGCGTGCGTGGAATGACTTTGAGCATTGCTAAACGACCAATAGGAAGCAGCAAAGCACCGCCAATGCCTTGAATTACACGGTAAACCAAAAGTTCATTTAAGCTTTCTGCATAACCACAGCCTAAAGAGGCGAGGGTAAAAATAATAATGGCTGCAAAGTAAGTATTTCGAACGCCAAATCGATCTGCTAACCAACCACTTAAAGGAATACATGCTGCAACGGACAATACATAAGCCACAACAACACTATGCATTTGCAGAGGATCTTCTCCTAAGCTACGTGCCATAGCAGGAATGGCTGTATTTACAATAGTGGTATCTAGCCCTTGCATGAAAAAGCCAATTGATACTAAAAGTACCAAAAGTCTAAATTCAGGTTGTAAGGCTTGATGCGTTGGGGTTGCATTCATATTGGCGTTAAAATATTGAATTTATAAACAGTTTAGCTGAATAAATAAAAAATGCATGTTGTGAAAATGAATATTTAAAGTAAAGCATATAAAAAAATTAATGCTTTTATTTTGAATGTAAAAATTAAATGAAAAGAGGTTCAGCGTATATTTAAAAAACTTCCTGATGAAAAATGAGTTAAAGCGTTAGAATACTGTCATAATCTTGAAAAATTTTAGTACTGCTAGACAGAAGTCTTTGGCAATAAAGGGTTTGTTCTTTATATGACAATCGAAATATTGATGGTGATAGGCTTTTGCTTAGCCGCATACTCTATCGTTGGAAATGATGTTCCACAAACTTTAGGTACTTTTATTTCATCAAATGCGCATCGTCCTTGGTGGGTACTTTGGATTTATATCAGTTCAATTTTAGTTGTTGTATTACTTTATGGCTGGTATGCATCGGGTATTGGTGATGCATCTTATGGACGATTGGAGACTATTCCTTTTCCTGAAGGTGGTATTACTTGGCTTTACATTGTTCCGCCAATTTTATTAATTCTCTTAACGAAATACGGAATTCCTGTTAGTACAACTTTTTTAGTACTAACTATTTTCTCCCCAAGTAGTTTGACTTCAATGCTCACCAAATCAATGATGGGCTATGCAGTTGCTTTTATTGTTGCGATTATTGTTTATCGTTTTGTGATTAAACAAATTTCAGTTTATTTCAGTAAGACTAGAGATCAAAGTCCATCAAATATTTGGATTGGTTTGCAGTGGGTATCTACCGCATTTCTTTGGAGCCAATGGCTCATTCAAGATTTGGCAAACATTTTTGTCTATGTGCCACGTCAAGTTCCATTTGAGTTCCTTATTTTTGCCATTTCAGTTTTTGTTGTGTTGCTTGGTGTGATTCTTTATCAGCGTGGTGGGGCAATCCAAAAGATTATTGATACAAAAACAGGTCTTGCAGATATTCGTTCGGCAACCATTATTGACTTCATTTATGCATTAATTCTTTTAGTGTTTAAAGAGTGGAGTAATATTCCAATGAGTACAACTTGGGTATTCTTGGGTTTACTTGCAGGTCGTGAGTTTGCAATGTCGATGCATTTACGTGAAGTGAATAAGCACAAAACATCACGTAACGTCAGTAAAGATGCAATGAAGCTCATGCTTGGTTTGGCAATGAGTGTGTTCTTAGCGGTGACTTTACCGTGGTTCTATAACTTTGTGACGAACTTGGCGAGTTGAATGCATTAATAAAAAAAGCGAGCTAGATGCTCGCTTTTTTATTAACTATTCAAATTACAATTTAAACAACAAAGCTTTTAGGGCAATCTAAATTGTTTAATGCATTAAAAATCTGTTTTGAAGAATTACACACAATGAGTTTCGCGCGATGTTGCGGTGGTAAAAAACCTTCTTGAACAGCGTGATCAAGTTGTGCAATTAGCGCATCATAAAAACCATTTACGTTGTAAAGCATCATTGGTTTTTGGTGTTGATTTAACTGTGCCCAAGTGGCAATTTCTAGAATTTCTTCGAATGTTCCCAAACCACCAGGAAGCGCAACAAATGCACAAGCACGTTCAGCCATGAGTGCTTTACGTTCATGCATTGTTCTAACAACGTGAAGTTCAGTTAAGGCATTATGTGCAATTTCATAATCCAACATAAATTCAGGAATAACACCAACCGTTTCACCGCCATGTTCAATTACCGTATCTGCAACTTGACCCATTAAGCCAATACTTGCACCGCCGTAAACTAAACCTAAATTATGTTCTGCTAAGCCTTTAGCAAGCGCAATCGCTTTTTCTTTATAAATTGGATTGTTACCAGAGCGAGAACCGCAATAAAGTGCAACAAGTGGTTGAGTTGTTTTAGGAGAGGGGTTTTGATATTCAATCATCGTTAACGCATTGTTCATATTGTTGTCATGACCTTATCATCTTCTGTATTCAGGTTTTAGCATAGAATAAAAATGTGACAAACGTATATAGATTATTGAGCTTTCAGTTAATTTATAAAATGAATAACAAAGCATGCACAAAAAATGATGATTCTATTTGCAATATTTTCTATACTAAAAATCTGTTTCATAACAATAGAACTGACATGGGTAGTGGAAGTTGGGTTTCCAACGCAAGTTATTCCTTAAATTTTGCATTTTATCTATTTAAATTAAATGCGATATTCAATAAATCTCAATCTAAACATGATATTCAGGAGAAGAGCATATGATCTTTGAATGGATGTCAGACCCAGCTGCATGGGTAGGATTATTTACACTCGTTATTTTAGAAATTGTATTAGGTATTGATAACTTAGTATTTATTGCTATTTTGGCGGAAAAGTTGCCACCAGAGCAACGTAATAAAGCACGTATTATTGGTTTACTTCTAGCACTTGGTATGCGACTTGTCTTGTTAGCATCCATTGCTTGGGTCGTCACGCTTACTAATCCGTTATTTTATATTTTTGACCATCCTTTTTCTGGTCGAGATCTTATTTTGCTTTTTGGTGGTGTATTCCTTTTATTTAAAGGCACCATGGAATTGCGAGAGCGTCTTGAAAGCAAGCCAATGCTGAAAGAAGAAAATCCAGTACATGCTACATTTTGGATGGTGATTATCCAAATTGTTGTATTAGATGCAGTTTTCTCACTCGATAGCGTTATTACTGCTGTTGGTATGGTAAAGCACCTTTCTGTGATGATGATTGCGGTGATTATTGCTGTGGGAATTATGCTTTGGGCATCTAAACCACTCATGAATTTCGTGAATAAGCATCCAACGGTTGTGATTTTATGTCTTTGCTTCTTAATGATGATTGGTTTCTCATTATTGGTTGAAGGCTTTGGTTATCACATTCCAAAAGGCTACTTATATGCAGCAATTGGTTTCTCTGTACTCATTGAGTTCTTGAACCAAACAGTGCGCCGTAACCAAGAAAAAATGGTGACAACAACAGATTTACGTTATCGCACAGCATCTGCTGTTATGCGTATGTTAGGTGCCAAAAGTGGTACAGAATCGCAAGACAATAATGTTGAAGATGTGCTAGCAACACGCGCTTTTGCAGATGAAGTTTTCGATGAAGAAAACGGTGCTTATCATAGTGTGATGGTTCAAGGTGTTTTGGGTTTATCTGAACGCCCTGTGAAGTCTGTAATGACGCCAAGACCTGAGCTTGAATGGATTGATTTAGACGAAGACGAACAATCTATTCGTGAGCAATTATTAAGTACTACGCATTCACGTTTAATTGTAGCGCATGGTGAGCTTGATAATATTGCGGGCGTTGTGCTGACGCATAAAGTCATGAATGAATATATTGAAACAGGTGCATTAAACTTTGAGGCACATTTACGCGATCCTGTGATTGTTCACGAAAATGCTCAAGTTTTAATGGTGATGGAACAATTGCGTCAAGCACCGTTACAAATGGCAATTATTCTTAATGAATATGGCTCAATTGAAGGTATTGCAACACCAATTGATGTTCTTGAAGCAATTGCAGGTGAATTCCCAGATGAAGATGAACTTGATACAGCAGCAGAAAGTCTAGAAGATGGCTCACTGATGCTTGAAGGTTCAACCGATATTCGTCATGTTTCATTGCTTTTAGGGCGTGATTTGGTCGATGAGTCTGAACAATATTCAACGCTTTCAGGTTATATCTTACTTCATTTAGGTCATTTACCTGAAAATAGTGAAAAAATTGAAATTGATGGTTATATTTTTGAAATTGTGACAATGGAAGGTCAGAAAATTGAAAAAGTGCACATCACACCAAAAGACAAAAAGTAGGTCTATAATGAAAACAGATTAAATAATTAAAATCTGTTTTCTAGTTCCGTTAAAATAGCTCGATATTTCGGGCTATTTTTATGGAAAATTGAATGACATTAAGTGCATGTCCTTGTGGTGAAGGCGAGTATAAAACTTGCTGTGAACCTTTACATTTAGGTCAAGTAAAAGCTGAATCTGCGGCTCAACTTATGCGTTCACGCTATAGTGCTTTTGCCAAACATGAAATTGATTACATTGTAAAAACCACAGCAATTGGGCAACAACAAGCATTAGATGTTCAAGCCATTGCAGATTGGAGTAAGGCGAATCAATGGTTAAAATTAGAAGTTGTACAAGCCAAAGAAAAATTAGATAAAAATCATGCACAAGTTGAATTTAAAGCACATTATCATGATGGTGAAAAAGCACAAATACATCATGAAATTTCACATTTTGTGAAACAAGAAGGTGCATGGTATTTCCTCGATCCAACAACAGATCAACAAATTACGATGAAACAGCCCTGTATTTGTGGTTCTAATAAAAAATTTAAGCAATGTTGCGCACAATTTTTGTAACTTTAGCTTAGATATGCCTTAGAATAGCGCACACTTATTACCCTATAGGGAATCAGGGCGATGTTGTTAACCATTATTTATATTATCGCAATTACTGCTGAAGCAATGACAGGTGCTTTATCTGCTGGTCGGCGCAGTATGGATTGGTTTGGTGTAACGCTCATTGCCTGTGTTACCGCCTTAGGTGGTGGTTCTGTCCGAGATGTTCTTCTTGGACATTATCCTTTAACTTGGGTGAAACATCCTGAATATTTAGTGCTTACGTGTTGTGCTGCATTTGTCACGATTATTATTGCAAAATGGATGAGTCAACTTCGTTCAATTTTCTTAATTTTAGATGCCTTGGGTTTAATTGGCTTCACTATTATTGGTTGCCAAATTGCCTTACAAATGGGACATGGCTTTGTCGTTTGTGCTGTTGCAGGTGTATTAACAGGGGTTTCGGGTGGTATTTTACGTGATATTTTATGTAATGATGTCCCTTTAGTTTTCCGTCGTGAACTTTATGCAAGTATTTCTTTTGTATCAGTAATTTGCTACTGGATTTGCGTGGAAATAGGCTTATCTTTAGAGCTTACAGTTATTGCTACACTTATATTTGGTTTTACACTTCGTTTAATTGCAATTTACTTTGGCTTAGAAATGCCGAAATTCATTTATAAAGAAGATGATGAGCAATCTGCTTCATCGAAAGATGCATCATAACTATTCTAAAAAGACCAAGTAACTGCTATAAGAAGCAGTTACTTTTTAAAATTATCTTATAAAAAATAGCAAAAGTATAAAATCCTGTTGGGAAAGCAGTACGCAATCTTTCACCAAATCAGAGATATTGTTATGGATTTAGTCTCACGAGTACAACGCTTACCTATTGGTAAATTCCACTATAACTTGTTATGGGTAATCGGACTGGGGTGGATGTTCGATGCCATGGATACAGGGCTTATTTCATTTATTTTGGCAAAAATGTCTGAAGATTGGGCCATGACACCTACGGAAAAAGGTTGGGTGGTTTCTATTGGTTTTGTGGGAATGGCAATTGGTGCTGTTTTTTCAGGTGGTTTGGCTGATAAATGGGGGCGTAAAACCGTATTTACAGCGACCTTAGTTATTTATAGCTTAGCAACGGCTGCTTGTGCTTTTGCACCCAATTTAACGTGGTTATTGGTTTTTCGCTTTATTGTTGGCTTAGGCTTAGGTGGTCAACTTCCTGTTGCTGTCACCTTAGTGAGTGAATATATTCCTGCGCATGTTCGTGGTCGTTTTATTGTATTGCTTGAAAGTTTTTGGGGGTTGGGTTGGCTGTGTGCCGCACTTATTGCTTACTTCGTTATTCCTAAATTCGATTGGCATATGGCATTTTTAATTGGTGGATTACCTGCTTTATATGCTTTTGTTATTTGGAAAAAAGTCCCTGAATCTATTCCATATTTAATTAACCGTGGTCGTATTGATGAAGCACATGCATTGGTGCAAAGCTTTGAACGCCAATGTGGTGTAGAAGTTATAGAGAAAATAGAAGTTAAGCCTGTATCAGAAAAGCAAAACGTATCATTTAGTCAGTTGTGGTCAGGTGCTTTTGCCCGTCGTACCTTAATGTTATGGCTTATTTGGTTTGGTATTGTGTATTCCTACTACGGAATTTTTACATGGTTGCCAAGTTTATTGGTCAAAGAAGGCTATACCATTGTTCAGTCATTTGAATATGTTTTAGTGATGATTTTGGCACAACTTCCAGGTTATATCGCTGCGGCTTGGTTGGTAGAAAAACTAGGACGTAAAGCAACTTTGGCAGGCTTTATTGGAATGTGTGCGGTATCGGCATATTTCTTTGGACAATCTAACAGCGTTGAGCAAATTGTAATTTGGGGCTGCCTAATGTCCTTCTTTAATTTGGGTGCATGGGGGGTTCTTTATACCTACACACCAGAACAATATCCTACAAATATCCGTGCATTTGGCTCAGGTTGGGCATCTGCAATTGGGCGAATGGGTGGAATTGTTGCGCCATTAGTGGTTACTCACATGATGGTCATGAACAATGGTTTTAGCTATGTATTTATGATGTTTACTGCTGTTTTATTGGCAGTTGCATGTGTCATTTTAGTTTTAGGTGAAGAAACAAAAGGAAAATCACTCGATTCCATTAGTTAGTGATTGGTTATTTTTTAGTTGATCATTTGGAATAAAGTGGATATTTTTACGACATAAGACATAAATTGTCGCAGAGTGGTACGACATACACTTGTATAGAATCCCCCTGCGACATAGCATAAGAACTTAAACAGACAAAAACGATTTAGGATAACAAGTTGTTATGACAAGCCTTGCGCATCATGCGACAGAAAACCGTTCCGTAGCAGAATTTACTGAACAAGCTTATTTAAATTATGCCATGTACGTGATTATGGATCGTGCATTGCCACATATTAGCGATGGTTTAAAACCAGTTCAGCGCCGTATTGTTTATGCAATGAGCGAGTTGGGTTTAAAACATAGCGGCAAGCCAAAAAAATCTGCACGTACTGTGGGTGATGTATTAGGTAAATATCATCCTCATGGTGATTCTGCCTGCTACGAAGCAATGGTGCTTATGGCACAGCCCTTTAGTTATCGTTATCCTTTTATTGAAGGGCAAGGTAACTGGGGTTCGCCAGATGATCCTAAATCATTTGCGGCAATGCGTTATACCGAAGCCAAACTTTCACAATATAGTGAAGTGTTGTTGTCTGAATTAGGTCAAGGCACATGCGATTGGCAAGATAACTTTGATGGTTCAATGAAAGAACCTGTCAATTTACCTGCACGTGTACCTAATATTCTACTGAACGGTACAACAGGTATTGCGGTAGGTATGGCGACAGATATTCCGCCACATAACCTACGTGAAGTTGTAAAAGGTACAATTGCTTTAATTCGCAATCCAAACCTAACCGATTCAAAAATTGCAGAATATATTCCTGCACCAGATTTACCAACAAGTGCAGAAATTATCACAGCGCCTGAAGAATTATTAAAAATTCAAACAACAGGACGTGGTAGTTATCGAGTACGTGCGGTTTATAAAGTTGAAAAGAATGAAATTGTGATTACGGATTTACCGTATCAAGTTTCGGGTTCAAAAGTAATTTCGCAAATTGCAGATCAAATGCAAGCGAAAAAACTTCCTTTAGTTGCAGATTTACGTGATGAATCTGACCATAAAAACCCAACACGTTTAGTCATTGTTTTACGTTCAAATCGAATTGATGCAGAAGCGGTGATGAGCCACTTATTTGCAACAACAGATTTAGAATCGAGCTATCGCGTCAACATGAATATGATTGGTGCAGATGGTCGTCCACAAGTGAAATCTATTCGTAAAATTTTGCTTGAATGGATTGAAATTCGTAAACAGACCGTTACACGTCGTCTGCAATATCATCTAAACAAAATTGAAAAACGTCTGCATATTTTAGGCGGTTTGATTATTGCCTATTTGAATATTGATGAAGTGATTCAAATTATTCGTGAAGAAGATCAACCAAAACCTGTGTTGATGTTACGTTTTAATATTGATGAAGTTCAGGCAGAAGCCATTTTAGAACTCAAGTTGCGTCATTTGGCAAAGCTTGAAGAAATGGAAATGCGCCGTGAACAAGAAGAGTTAGAAGCTCGTGCTGCAATTATCCGTGAGCAATTGGAAAATCCTGAATCTTTAAAAGCTTTAATTATTGAAGAGCTTAAAGAAGATGCGAAGAAATATGGCGATGATCGACGCTCGCCAATTGTTCAGCGTGCAGATGCAGAAGCGATTAATGAACAAGATATGCTACCTGCCGATCCTGTAACTGTTGTGCTTTCAGAAGCAGGTTGGATTCGTTGTGCAAAAGGTCACGATGTTGATGTTGAAAACTTGAATTATCGTGCGAGTGACAAATATTTAAGTCATGCACAAGGTAAGTCAAATCAACGTGTTTATGTGCTAGATGAAGCAGGGCGCAGTTATGCGCTTGCAATTAATAGTTTGCCATCGGCACGTGGTATGGGTGAACCGTTAAGTTCTAAACTTGCACCAGCAAATGGTATTGGCTTCAAACAAGTCTTTATTGCAGATGATGAAGCTGAACTTATTGTTGCTAGTAACAAAGGCTATGGCTTTAAAACACAAGCTAAGCAGTTAGATACCAGTGCAAAAGCAGGTAAGGCTTTCTTGAGTTTGGCTGAAGGTGCTTCTGCACTAGATTTACAAACTGTCGATGGAGCTACGCACTTGGCTGTATTAAGCTCTGCGGGTCGGTTATTGGTGCTAGATTTAGAAGAATTGCCTTCATTAAATAAAGGTAAGGGTAATAAATTGATACAACTTGATGCGAAAGATCAAATTATATCCATGACAACTCTTAATTTAAATGAAATAATTCAACTGCTTGCAGGGCAGCAACAACTAAAACTAAAAGGTGATGACCTTCAAAAATATATAGGTAAAAGGGGAACCAAGGGGCAACTTTTACCAAGAGGTTATCAAAAAGCAAATAAACTGTTCATTCAAAGATAATGCTAGCATCTATTAAACAAAATACGTTATATATGCAAAGTGTTCAAAATGGATGCGGTATCAAGCACAAAAAGTTAAATAATGAGCTTGTACTGGAAAAAAATAGTTTAAATATTAAGGATTATAGGTAGGAGTATTGAACGTTATGGAAAAAATTTGGTTTAGTGAATACCAAAAAACAGGCATTCCAGAGACTGTTGAACTTCCGGCAGAAAATACATCTCTTAACGATGTTTTCGAAAGAAATTTTCAAAAGTTTGCTTCGCGTGATGCTTTTATCTTTATGGATAAAGTTTTAACTTTTGGTCAATTAGATGAAGAAAGTCGTAAATTTGCGACATATTTACAAAGCTTAGGATTGGCTAAAGGCTCACGTGTTGCAGTAATGATGCCGAACGTTCTTCAATATCCTATTGTAGCTTTAGGGGTGTTCCGTGCAGGTTATGTACTTGTAAATGTGAATCCACTTTATACATCTCGTGAATTAGAGCATCAATTAAATGACTCTGGTTCTGAAGCGTTGGTAATTATTGAAAACTTTGCTGCGGTTTACCAAGCAATTTTAGGCAAAACGCCAGTTAAACATGTAGTAGTCGCATCGGTTGGTGACTTACTTGGTACGCTAAAGGGCACAATTGTAAACTTTGTTTTACGCTCTGTTCGTAAACAAGTTCCAGCATGGGATATTCCAGGTCATGTGCGCTTTAATGCTGCAATGTCTAAGGTAAATCCAAGCAACTACAAACGTCCAAGCTTAACTTTAAGTGATACCGCAGTACTACAATATACAGGTGGTACGACAGGTGTTTCTAAAGGTGCAGAACTTACTCACCGTAACTTAGTTGCAAACATGCTGCAGTGCGATGGTATTTTCCAAAGTAAATTTGGTAATCAAGATGGTCAGCCAGACGACCGTATTTTCTGTGCTTTACCGCTTTATCATATTTTTGCATTCATGGTTTGTGCGCTATACGGTATGTACAAAGGTCAAGCCAACGTACTTATTCCAAACCCGCGCGATTTACCTGCTGTAATTAAAGAGCTTCGAAAATATCAACCAACTTTCTTCCCTGCTGTAAATACATTGTTTAATGCACTTGTGAATAACGAAGAATTTAAACAGTTAGATCATAGCAAAATGAAGATGGCGATGGGTGGTGGTATGGCTGTATTGCCATCGACTGCTGAAGCTTGGAAAAAAGTAACAGGTACAAACATTATTGAAGGTTACGGTTTATCTGAAACTTCACCTGTTGCAACGGCAAACCCACCAGCATCTATGGAATTCAGTGGTTCAATTGGTATTCCATTACCATTAACTGATGTTGCTATTTTAGATGATGATGGCAATGAAGTTCCGCTTGGTGAGCAAGGTGAAATTTCAATTCGTGGCCCACAAGTTATGAAGGGTTATTGGAACCGTGCAGATGAAACTGAAAAAGTCATGACTAAAGATGGTTTCTTCCGTACAGGTGATATTGGCGTTATGAGCCCAGAAGGTTTTGTTAAAATCGTTGATCGTAAGAAAGACATGATTTTAGTTTCTGGTTTTAACGTATATCCTTCAGAAATTGAAGAAATTGTTGCTCAACATCCTAAGGTGTTAGAAGTTGCAGTAATTGGTGTGCCTGATGAAAAATCGGGTGAAGTGCCAAAACTATTTGTTGTGAAAAAAGATCAATCTTTAACAACAGAAGAAATTCTAGCATTTGCAAAAGCTAACTTAACTGGCTACAAACGCCCACGTTATGTTGAATTTATGGATGAATTACCAAAATCGAATGTAGGTAAAATCCTACGTAAAGATTTACGTAAACCAGCATAATTCATGAAATAAAAAAAGCGCCTTAAGGCGCTTTTTTTATTTCTTTAAAAACCATCTATCGACATATGGGCGACCTACACCAAAAATACCGATAAAGATAAACATTGTGCCAAATTGACGCAAAAAACTTGGATTTTTAAATGTGCCATAACTTAATATATTGTCTATAAGGCAGTAAACACAAAGAATTGCGACCCATAAACCAAGAGAAAGGCGTTTAACTGAAACTGAGTAAAAGGCAATCCATAAAATTACAAATGTAAAAATGGTTGACCAAACATTGAAATTGGCGCAAATAACGCACAATAAAAATGCAGTAATAGGAATCACAATTTTAAAAGCGCGATCCACTTTAAGCTGATTTTTATGTTGCATCTCAAGGATATCAAACATTTCTTCTTGATCTGGCTTAGCCATAAATGGATCCTTTAAAACAAGTAAAATTGATAAAACACGACATTAAACGAAAATTATCGTTGAAACGCCATGCTATGATATGACAATAAAATCTCTATGAGAATTGTCTTCATGCAAAGTATAAGTGGAATTGTTTATCTAATTTTAATTGCGTGTCTTTTACCTTATGTTTTTACAATTATTGCAAAGAAAGCAGGTGGGTTTAAAGTTAAAGATAATCAGAACCCTAGAGCATTTTTAGCCAATACAACAGGCTTAGCTGCACGAGCAAATGCCGCACAGCAAAATAGTTTTGAAAGTCTTCCTTTATTTATTGCTGCAGTTTTGTTGGCAGAATATATGGTGGTTCCGCAAAGCGTTGTGATGACTTTTGGTATTGCGTACATTGTATTTAGAATTTTATTTGGTATTTGCTATTTAATTAATTGGGCAACTTTAAGATCTATCTTTTGGTTGCTTTCAATACTTTGCTCGGTTTCGTTGCTTTTACTAGTGATTAAAATTACTGGATGAGTAGCAAGGCTGAAAATATGTATTTTTCCAGTGCAGATGTATAATCGACAGCAAATTTAATCTAGAAAGCGGTTATAATCGCTCTCGATTAAGAAAGATTTAACTTGTTAAAGAGTGATGCTATGAGCTACAGCAATATCCCAGCGGGTAAAGATGCGCCAAACGACATCTATGTAATTATTGAAATTCCTGCAAATGCAGCACCAATCAAATACGAAATTGATAAAGATTCTGATGCATTATTCGTAGACCGTTTCATGGGTACAGCAATGTTCTACCCTGCAAACTACGGTTATGTTCCTAATACATTATCTTTAGATGGTGATCCATTAGACGTGTTAGTTGTAACACCACATCCAGTTGAACCAGGTTCTGTAATTCGTTGCCGTCCTGTTGGTAAATTGAATATGGAAGATGACGGTGGTGTAGATGCGAAATTAATCGCTGTACCTCACGACAAATTAACACCTATCTATAAAGATGTTAAAGAATATACAGATCTTCCTGAATTATTGATCAAACAAGTTGAACACTTCTTTGCTCACTATAAAGATTTAGAAGCTGGTAAGTGGGTTAAGTTAAGTGGTTGGGAAGGTTCTGAAGTTGCAAAACAAGAAGTTCTTAGCTCAATTGCTGCTTATGAAGAAGCAAACAAGTAATTGTTTGATAGCTTAAGTTTTTATTTTTAAAACTTAAACATAAAAAACCTGCACATTGTGCAGGTTTTTTATTTACTTGAATTTCGCGTGAATTAGAATAATTTCACAGGAATATCAAGGAAGATACGCCATTCGTTAGTGTCTGGCATGTAGTAGTCATCTGTATAAGCAAAATCTGTACGGTAGTGAGAATAACGTAAACGTAGGCTAGCATCTTTAGCAAAGCCGTCTTGTACTGTGTATTTCACTTGGTTAAAGATTTCACTTTCTTTTGCGTTACCAGTAGTTTTAGTATCGATATCCCAGCCATAAACATAAGCAGAAGTCCAATTTAAACCAGCAACGCCATAATTGGAAAAATCTACGTTATATTGAACTTGAACAGATTTCTCGCCACGACCGTTAAAGTCTGAAAGGTAAGAGTTTGGTAAATAAATACTTTGGAAACCGTCAGCATTTTCATTATATGCATAACCTGTGTTACCCGTACTTTGTTGGTAAGCAAGCATTACAGCATGAGGGCCTTGGCTATAAGTACCAGAAAGTGCCCAAATGTTATTACTACGGTTGTCAGATGTAGCATCTAAACCAGGGCGAGCAGAAGAAGCACTTGCTCCTTTATCCCATTCTGTATGATAGCCACTGAAATCATAAGTTAAAGAAGCATCATTAGCCAAAGCTTGTTTGTAGTTAGCATTTACATAATGACGCTCTAATTTATCTTTAGAATCTAAGCCAAAGTAAGAAGTTGTTAATGCATTATTTACTTTGTATTTTGCGCCCCAAACAATTGCACGGTCTAACTTGTTTTCATCAGTCGAAATTTGGTCAGACATTTGGTTTTTAGTGAACTTACCAGCAGTAAGCTCTAGGCCATTAATTTCGCGGCTTGTTACTAATAAACCATCAAAATATTCAGGAACCATACGGCCTGTGTTGCTAGCTAGTACAGGTAAATCTAAAACTTGAGTACCAAAAACAGCAGTTGTATTAGAAACACGTGCCTTTAAAAATGCACCGCCACGAGCCCAGTGATTATAAGCACGACCACTATCATGCTTTGGAATCATGCTGTTGCCAGCATGCTTGTTATCGCCAATTTTAAAAGATGCATCACCAATTACACCAAAACCAATACCTACAGTACCTTGTGTATAACCAGATTCCATTTTAACAATAGCTGATTGTGCTGTAGAGCGGTTATCTGGTTGACTATCTTTTTTATCACGGTCAATAAAACCTGTACGGAAAAGAACAGAGCCTTCAGCATCTGCAACAAGACCTTTAGATTCGCTTTGTTCACTTGCAAAAGCTGTAGAAACAAGTGCTGCTTGAATTAAAGTAGCAAGTAATAATTTTTGTGTTTTTTGCATTGGGAGAGAGCCTCGATACAAAATAGTTATGGAATGGGTGATTTATATAAAGCACATATAAAAGATGTTTATAATTAATCCTGATTAATTAGTACTAAACACTCTTCCAATGAGGTTTATATTTTGCCTATAGAAAACATGTGTTTAATTTAATCAAAAACATTGTTAACTAAACATAATATATATGACTTATAAGCACTTTGGGTATAAAAAAATAAACTAAGATCACAAATAAAATATATATAAAGAAGATTTTGTCTAAATATTGTTATTTTATCTTAACTTATGTGTGGCTTATTTTTGTGCAAATTTTAAAAAATGTAAAGTGTATTATCTAATTTTGTTTGTTTTTGATGCAATTTCCTATATTTAGCATTTAAAGTAATGAAGCGCGTATTAAGAAATCATTGCAATTAAATTAAGCTCCAAAGCTTTATTTCATCTGTTATTAGACCTCTTTCGTATCTTTTTGAATAATTGGCATAGCTATTGCTAACTCTATTTTGAGTTTTCAAATTAATCAAAAAGAGTCGTTATAACGACATCGGGGGAAATAGACAATGAAATTCACTTTAAAGGCATTGAGTTTGGCTTTGGTTGCTTCTGCTTCTACTGTAACTTTCGCAGATGAAGCACCATCATTACCTTTAGGATTGGAGTTTAGTGGCTCTGCGGCAATGACAACTGACTATCGTTTTCGTGGTTTAACACAAACGCAAAACGATCCAGCTGTACAAGTTGGCTTTCAATTAGATCACTCAACCGGTTTATACGCTGGTGTTTGGGGATCGAATGTAAACTATGAGTATGAAGACAAGCATGGAGTTGATCAAACTGTACATTTAGAGTTAGATCCTTACATTGGTTACACCAAAACATTTGAGAATGTTGCTGGTAAACCTACGTTAGATGTTGGTATTTGGTACTATGCTTACCCTGGTCACGGTGATAATAATTTTGTTGAATACTATGCGGGTGTAGGCTTTGAAAGCCTAGTTGCAGAAGGTGATAGCGTATCAACTTATGTTTATTATACAGATGATAATTTAGGTGCTGGTGATGATGCTTGGTACTTAAATGCAAGCTATTCTGTACCATTCGGTGCTGGTTTTGGTGGTGTTGCTGCGGTTGGTTTTAACGATGTGAAAAATGGTTCTGATCATGTTTGGGATTGGAAAGTGGGTGCCACTTACGAATTTCAATCTATTTCAGGTTTCAGTGCTGAGTTAGCTGCTGTTGGTACAGATACAGAAACTAAAGGGGAATCTAGTGCTTACAAACGTGGTGTAGAAACTGGTGCAGTATTTACATTGACGAAATCTTTCTAGTTTCAATAAAGTAAAAGCTTATTTAATCCCGTTGCAGAAATCTGTAACGGGCTTTTTGTTTAGGCGTGTTGACTTCTATAAGACAAGGCTTCGGTAAGATGTGTGCTTTGAATATTTTCACTTTGCGCTAAGTCTGCAATGGTTCTTGCAACGCGTAAAACTCGATGATAGGCGCGAGCAGACAGATTTAAACGTTTCTGTGCAAGTTCAATAATTTTACTAGCTTGAATATCTAAAGTTGCATATTTCTCTAGCTGTTTAGGACTTAAAGCCATATTGAGGCAATTTTGTCTTTCAATTTGAAAGTTATAAGCCGCGATTACACGCAGGCGGACCGTTTCCGAATCTTCAACGGGTTTTGTATCTTGTAATTCTGAAGCTTGAAGAGGTGGAACATCTATATGTAAATCAATACGGTCTAATAAAGGACCCGAAATTCGGTTTTGATATCGCTTAATTGCATCGGCTGAACATTGGCAACGTACATCTTGATTAAAAGCATATCCGCAAGGACAAGGATTCATTGCAGCAATGAGTTGAAAGTTCGCGGGAAAAGTAATTTGCCTAGATGCTCTAGAAATAACAATTTCCTTTGCTTCTAATGGCTGACGTAAAACTTCTAAAACTTTTCGATCAAACTCAGGCAATTCATCTAAAAATAAAACACCTAAATGTGAAAGCGTAATTTCCCCCGGTTTTGGATGTGAGCCACCGCCAACAAGTGCAACAGCAGATGCCGTATGATGTGGTGCTCTAAAAGGACGCTGTCCAAAATCATGGGCAGCATTTGCAACAGAATAAATACTTGCGACTTCTAAATTTTCTTGTGTTGTTAAAGGCGGCAAAATACTTGATAAGCGAGAAGCTAATAATGTCTTTCCAGTTCCGGGAGGGCCTTTAAATAACAATGAGTGACCACCTGCAGCAGCAATTTCTAAAGCACGTCTTGGGCGTAATTGACCTTTAACTTCAGATAAATCGTATTTAGATTTATTAATTTGAAAATTCTGTTTATTTTCAAAGGCTTTTAATGGTTGAATATTATTTAAATGATCACAAACTTGTTTTAAATGCTCTGCTGAAAATGCTTCAAATAGAGGTAGTTGAGATGCTTCTTGTGCATTTTGTGCCGGTAAAATCAGTTTATGGTTTGCCTGCTGACATGCAATTGCAATACTTAATGTACCTGTAATTGGTCTGAGCTGACCATCTAAAGCTAGTTCTCCAATAAACTCAAAACCATCAGTGCTGTTCTCAGGAAGTTGTCCAGATGCTATTAGAATTCCTAAAGCAATGGGCAGATCTAAACGTGAGCCATCTTTAGGTAAATCTGCGGGCGCTAAATTAATGGTTAATCGTTTAGTTGGAAATTGCAATCCGCTATTAATAATTGCAGAGCGAACACGGTCTTTACTTTCGCGTACAGCGGCTTCAGGCAAACCAACAATCGTAAGGGATGGAAGTCCTTGGCTAATATGAACTTCTACTTCAATAGAAGGAGCGTGGAGGCCAAGTAGCCCCCGAGTATAAATTTTGGCAAACGACATTTATTGTGATCCATTATAGTGCGTTATTTTTTTATGTATTTTGATTTTATATGCACAAATTTGGTGCTTACTATTTATTTTTTAATTGATTCTCTAAAGATTCTACCTGCTTCATCAACTCTTCTAAGCGAAGATTAGCATTATTTAATGCTGTTTTTTGACGCTCAATTTCATCTTTTGAAACTAAATCCATTTTAGTTACAGCTTCATTTAAGAGTGCGCGTAAATTGTGTTCAATATCTTTTTTAGGAAGATCAACTTGTTCCAAAATTGCTTGTAATAAGGTTTCAATCATTTGTTTTCTCTAAGGTGAAGCATCGTTATAGCAGTGTATAACACGACTGAAATATAGACTATAGCTTTTCGGTATAAGATGGTTTTATTCAATAATTAAAATCGAAATTCTTCTAGTAAAAATGAGGATTTACTAGCGTATAAACATAATTATAGGTATAGAATATAATGACGAAAAAGACATGCTTGAATTTTTATTTTCCCCCGACTTTAAAAATTTTGGCATGAAAATTGAACATAAAACCTTACTGGTGAAACAAGCCGAAGGAAAACAAACATGAAGCTAGTAACTGCTATTGTAAAACCCTTTAAACTTGATGACGTGCGTGAAGCATTGTCAGATATTGGTGTTCAAGGGATCACTGTAACTGAAGTCAAAGGTTTTGGTCGTCAAAAAGGTCATACTGAACTTTATCGTGGCGCGGAATATGTTGTTGATTTCTTACCAAAAGTAAAAATTGAAATTGCGATTAGCGATGAAATGGTTGATTCAGTAATTGAATCAATTACGCGTGTTGCAAGTACAGGAAAAATTGGTGACGGAAAAATTTTCGTAACTAACTTAGAGCAAGTCATCCGTATTCGTACAGGTGAAACAGGTGCAGATGCCGTTTAATAAATTGGCATAAAGTTTGCTGAGTACCTAATAACTCAAAAAACTAGGTCGGGGGACACGAATGAAAAAGATGCTACTTGCGCTGAGTTTATCAGGCGCGCTTTTAGGTGGTTCTGTTGCATGGGCTGAAGAAGCTGCATCAGTGCCAAATCCATCAGAAGTAACAGTGGTTGAAACAACATCTGCTGTATCAGAAGAAGCACCTGTTGTTGCAGCATCTGTAGAAGAAGTACCAACACCTGCTGAAGAAGAAGTAAAATTAGATACAGGTGATACAGCGTGGATTTTAGTATCTACTGCTCTCGTTCTTTTAATGACAATTCCAGGTTTAGCATTATTCTATGGCGGTATGGTACGTAAAAAGAACGTATTAAGTACTATGGCACATAGCTTTGTTGCCGCAGCTGTAGTGAGTGTTGTGTGGGTTATTGTTGGTTACACACTTGCATTTGGTGAGGGTAATCTCTTTATCGGTAGCCTAGATAAATTTATGTTATCTGGTATTACTACAGAAGCCTTATCGGGCACAATTCCTGAAATTCTCTTTGTTATTTTCCAAATGACCTTTGCCATTATTACTGTAGCCATTATTAGTGGTTCTATTGCAGAGCGTATGAAATTTGGAGCTTTCATTGCATTTATCGCAATTTGGGTTGTGGTTGTATATGCGCCAATTACTCATTGGGTATGGGGTGGCGGCTGGTTAGGTAGCGATGGCGCGCTAGATTTTGCTGGTGGTACAGTAGTACACATTAACTCAGGTGTTGCAGGTTTAGTTGCGGCTTACATGCTAGGCAAACGTATGGGCTTAGGTCGTGAATCTATGGCACCGCATAACCTTACATTAACTGTTATTGGTGCAAGCTTAATCTGGGTAGGTTGGTTTGGTTTCAATGGTGGTTCTGCATTAGGTGCAAATGGTTCAGCAGGTTATGCACTTGTTGTAACTCAAGTTGCAGCAGCATCGGCAGCACTTTCATGGTTACTTGTAGAAAAACTTGTACGCGGTAAAGCATCTGTACTTGGTGGTGCTTCAGGTGCAGTAGCAGGCCTAGTTGTGATTACTCCAGCAGCAGGCTTTGTAACTGTAAGCGGTGGTTTAATTATGGGGCTGATTGGTGGTGTAGTATGCTTCTGGGGTATTACAGCATTAAAACGCGTACTTAAAGCAGATGACTCATTAGATGCATTTGGTTTACATGGTGTTGGTGGTATTGTTGGCGCACTATTAACAGCCGTATTTGCAAGCGAATTCATTATGGGCGATGCTGTACCAGAAAATATGCTTACACAATTATGGGTGCAAACAGAAGGCGTATTAGCGACAATCGTTTATTCTGGTGTGATGACTTTCATTATTCTTAAAGTGATAGACCTTGTTATTGGTATTCGTGTTGAATCTGATGATGAACGTATGGGTCTAGACTTAAGTCAACATGGTGAACGTGTAGAATAATAAAAACATATTATCAACATATAGTATAAAACAGCCCGAAAGGGCTGTTTTATTTCCATATCTAGAACAATACTCTACAAATACCATTATTTTTGCTACACTCTAAACTCATTGAAATTTGTTTAATAAAACCGCTATGCATTGTCCTTTTTGCAACGCCGAAGATAGTAGAGTGATAGATTCGCGTTTGGCTGCTGAAGGCTGTCAAATTCGTAGACGTCGTGAATGTATTAGTTGTGGCGAACGTTTTACAACTTTTGAAACATACGAAGTTGTAATGCCACGCGTCATTAAATCAGATGGGAAAAGTGAACCCTTTGATGAAGCAAAAATGCGCCGTTCACTGATGCATGCTTTACAAAAACGTCCTGTAACTCAAGAGCAAATCGAAACAGTATTAAGTGATATCCACTTACAAATTCGTAGACTTGGCGAACGAGATGTGAAATCTCGCACCATTGGCGAAATTGTTATGCAGTCATTATTTGCTTTAGATCATGTTGCATATGTACGTTTTGCATCTGTTTATCAAGATTTCCAAGATGTAGAAGCATTTCGTCGCCAAATTGAGCAAATGCAACAACGTGATCTTCAAGATTAAGTTTAGAGATTTGTACACCATGTCTGAGTTCATTCAAAATCCAAAACACCAAGATCAGGTGTGGATGCAACGTGCCATCACGCTTGCAAAACTTGGGCAATATTCAACAAAACCTAATCCAAACGTTGGCTGTGTCATTGTTAAAGATGGTCAATTGGTGGGTGAGGGTTTTCATCCTAAAGCGGGTCAACCTCATGCCGAAGTGTTTGCAATGCGAGAAGCAGGCGAACATGCGAAAGGTGCAACAGCTTATGTCACTTTAGAGCCGTGTGCGCACTATGGTAGAACGCCTCCTTGTGCAAAAGGTTTGGTTGAGGCAGGTGTGGCAAAAGTTGTCGTTGCTTGCCCAGATCCAAATCCTTTGGTGGCTGGTAAAGGCGTACAAATTTTAAAAGATGCAGGTATTGATGTTGAAGTTGGTGTTTGTGAAGCAGAAGCGCATCAACTGAATTTAGGTTTCTTAAAAACAATGGCAACAGGCATGCCATATGTGCGGTTAAAAGTTGCATCAAGTTTAGATGGTCGCACTGCAATGGCTTCAGGTGAGTCTAAATGGATTACTGGACGCGAAGCTCGACAAGATGTTCAGCATTGGCGTGCGATTTCAGGTGCTGTGATTACAGGTATTGAAACTGTTTTAGCCGATGATTGTCAGCTTAATGTAAGACAACTGAATGGTGTAGAAGATCTATCTACAGTTGTTCAGCCTTTACGTATAGTTTTAGATAGACAAGGGCGTTTGCCATTAACAGCTAAAATTTTAGAGCAACCAAAAACTGTAATGGTGATGGGGCCATATCGTAAAGAACTTGAAGATTTAGGTGTGATTCAATTACAAACTCAGCCTTTAAAAGAACTATTACAAACCCTAGTACAGCAATATCAAGTTTATGATGTATTGGTTGAAGCAGGAGCAACGCTATCAACCGCATTTTTTAAAGAGCAATTAGTAGATGAATTAATTAGTTATGTTGCGCCTACTTTTTTAGGGCAAACCGCTCGTGCAATGTTTAACGCGGAATTTAGCCTTATGGCAGAGCAACTTCGTTTTAAGCTTATAGATGTTACCCAAGTAGGGAGTGACGTTCGTTTAAAACTCATTCCTTCTTCTCAAGAGACAGTATGAATCCAGAGTCTACGGTTTACCACAAGCGTCGTCATGCGGCGCGTACTACCGATGAATACCTTTTCCATCAATTGGTTCCTTATTTAGGAAACAAACGCCGTTTACTACATCTGATTTTAGAAGCGCTTGAGAGTACGGGAACTTTAAATCGAAAAGATGGTCGCTCACCTATTTTTGCAGATTTTTTTGCAGGTTCAGGTGTGGTTTCACGCTTGGCACGTCAAAATGGTTATCGCGTTATTGCCAATGATTGGGAACCGTATAGCCACGCTTTAAATAGTGCAATTTTATCTTGTACAGAAGCGCCTGAATTTAAAGAACTTGGTGGATATCAAAAAGCGATTGATTATCTAAACCGTTTACCTGGGGTAAAAGGTTGGGTCACGCATAATCTTTGTCCAAGAGATGATGAAGTTTATGACCCTGCAAAAGATCGTTTATTCTTCAAGCGCCGTAATGGTATGCGTATTGATGCAATTCGTCAGCAAATTGCAGTATGGCAAGCACAAGGTGCAATTAATGATGTAGAGATGTCTGCTTTACTTGCTCCATTATTATATTCAGCAAGTTTTGTGAGTAATACATCTGGCGTATTTAAAAGCTTTCATCATGGATGGGGCGGTAAAACGCAAACGGCATTAGAGCGTATTGAATCTTTACTTTGGTTAACGCCAAGTCGTTTTTGTGAAAATACAGATCCACATGCGGATGGAAAAAAACCTGCGGCTGAAGTGTGGTGTGTAGATGCTCAACACTTAGCAAACCAAATGAGTGGCTTTGAAGTAGATGTTGCTTATTTAGATCCACCTTATAATCAACATGCGTATAGCAGTAACTACCATGTTTTAAATGCATTAACGCTTTGGGATCAAAACAATTTACCAACCCCAGATACTAAAGGTTTTAAGAGCGGTATTGACCGTGCTTGGCGTAAAGAAAGACCAAGCCCGTATAACTCTTCTAAATATGCTCAAGAAGCGTATGAAAAATTATTGGCAACGATAAATGCACGATATATTCTGACGAGCTATTCTACCGATGGTAATATTAGCGCGACAGATTTATTACAAGCCAACTTAAAACGTGGACGTGTAACACTGTTAACGCAAGATGTACCGCGCTATCGCGTGAGTAAACAGCGTCAGTCAGAAAGAGCGCGCGTGCTAGAGTTTATTGTGATTACCGATACGCATGGTAAATCTGGACCACCAATTCGTCAGTTGCTTGGTCAATTGCATCATTTTGCAGAACTAGGCGGTGTAGACACGACAGGTGTTAGCACGCAATTGGCATTATGGTAAAAGTCTACAATATTTGAGAAAACCTATGTTTACAGGCATTATTGAAAGTGTTGGAAAAGTTGAAAGTTTGCAAAGTGTAGGCGGAGATGTTCGTTTACGCATTCAAACAGACCTCGATATGTCAGATGTACATTTGGGTGATTCTATTGCGACCAATGGTATTTGCCTTACAGTTACGGACTGGGGAGATCATTGGTATGCAGCTGATGTTTCTCGAGAAAGCTTAAATCGTACAACTTTAGGTCAATGGAAGGTTGGTCAACGTGTAAATGTTGAAAAAGCGATGCTTCCAACTACACGTTTTGGTGGACATATTGTAAGTGGACATGTAGATGCTGTTGGCGAAATTACAGTTGTTAAAGCAGATGCTCGTTCAATTTATTATGAAGTGACTGTGCCTGTAGAAATTGCACGTTATTTGGCAGAAAAAGGCTCGGTTACTGTTGATGGTATTAGTTTAACTATCAATTATTTGCGTGGAAATGTGATTAGCCTTAACTTAATTCCACATACGGCGGAAAGAACCAATATCGGTACTTGGAAAGTAGGTGCTAAAGTAAATTTAGAGGTTGATGTTTTAGCACGTTATATAGAGCGTTTATTACTAGGTGATAAAGCTGCTGAAACAAAACAACAATCAAAAATTAGTATGGACTTTCTTGCTGAAAATGGCTTTTTAAAATAAGCTATTAGAGTGAAAAATAAGCAGTCTAGTTGAAAAATTAGACTGTTTTTTATTTTTTAGTGCATTTTAGTGTTTAAATAGAAGAAGTGTAAATTTGGGAAAGGTGTAGATGTTTGATTTTTTACTGAACCTTGAACAGTGGTTGCCAGTATTGTTAGAAAACTATGGCGTATGGATTTATGCAATTTTATTTTTGGTAATTTTTGCAGAAACAGGTTCGGTATTCATGTTTTTCCTGCCTGGAGATAGCTTGCTTCTAGCAATAGGTGCGCTATGTTCAACGACAGACGTGATTCATTTACATTACATGGCGATTACGCTATTTACTGCAAGTACTTTGGGCTATACCGTAAATTATTATACAGGCAGCATTTTAGGTATTAAGTATTTCAACAAACATACACGTTACTTTAAACCTGAATATTTAGTTAAAACGAATCATTATTTTACCAAGCACGGCGGAAAAACGATTTTAGTTGCACGCTTTGTTCCATTTGTTCGTTCGTTCGCACCATTTGCAGCGGGTGCTACACATATGAATTTTGGATCATTTACTGCATACAATATTATTGGCGGTATGCTTTGGATTGGTGCATTGCTTGGTATTGGCTATGGCTTAGGTCATACGCTACATGCGGTTGTAGATTTATTTTAATTATAAAAATTATAATGCTAAGATCTAAAGTACCTTATTTGAAATACTTTAGATCTTAGATAGAAGTAAAATTAAATTATTAATCTGAAAATTTCGAACTTTTCAAAATATATTCAATTTCTTCTTGAGTTGCTGCATGTAATTTCGCTCGAAATACAGTAACTGCTTGTTCAATTAAACTTTCTGCTTCTAATTCCAAGCGAATACGAACGCTATCAAGTTCAGATAACATTTCACTATCTTTTACAGATAAATTATCTGCAATATTCTTAGGATTTTTTTCATAGCGATTGGTGTAGCTTTGCGTTTCTTGAACTAAATCTTGACGAATAATTTGAAGTTCTTTCGCTTGTTCAGCAAATTTTCGCTCTTCATCCAGTTGAAGTTGTTTGGCAAAAGCGGCTTCTTCAGCACGTTTATCTTCTAGCTTTTTTTCTAAAGCTTGTTGATGGCGAATACGAGCCTCTTCAATCAATTTCGCTTTTAATTCTGCATAAGCGACATCAATTTTTTGCAAAGATTTTTGCTGTTCTTGCTTGTCTCGTTCAATCCAAGCTTGTAATTGAACTTCAGGTTTTAGAATATCGAAGATACGATGGAGGTCATCAAGATATGCTTGACGCACAGCTTCGGGTGCTTCTAACCAACGCTGTTTAAAATCTTGTCCGACATTTAATGCCACCATCTTTCTCCTTTATTTTATAGCTTAGAGTTTATAAGTTTTTGGTTCTATTCCAAAACGGCGATACTGTTTAAACTTTTCACGACCGAGTTGTTTCGCCACTTCATTATTTTCAATAATCTCAATAATGTGACTAAATTTCTCAAATTGTTCAAGTGCTTGGTCATTAAAATTAAAAATGATCCAATCTGATTGTTCAGGAAGCTTTGCTGAAATGCAAATAGGTGCATTGGCATCATCTATTCCATGCGCAATAAAGCTAGTCGCATCAAAACTCCATAAGTGGTCATCAAGTTGCTGTTGTAACTCTAAGTTTTCACACAGCAACCAAATTTTCTCAGATTTTTTTAAAATCTTACGACATAAACGGCAAGTACTTTCTACTTGCCGTTCAGGACTTTTTTCAAAAAGATAAAAGCTTATTTTAGCCATTCGATTGGACACGATTCGCCAAGAATTGCATTAATAATGGAACAGGACGACCTGTAGCACCTTTGTTTGCGCCAGAATTCCAAGCCGTGCCTGCAACGTCTAAATGTGCCCAACGGTAGTCACGTGTAAAGCGCTCTAAGAAACAAGCTGCTGTTACAGAACCCGCTTTTGGTCCGCCAATATTTGCAATATCGGCAAATGGAGAGTCGAGTTGCTCTTGATAGTCTTCAAGAACAGGCATACGCCATACGCGGTCAAATGAATTTTGCCCCGCAGCATTAATTTCTTCAGCAAGTTCATCATCTGGTGTAAATAGACCAGTTAATACTGAACCTAAAGCAACTACACAAGCACCTGTTAACGTTGCAATATCAATAACAAGCGCAGGGTTAAAGCATTTTACATAAGTTAGTGTATCGCAAAGAACTAAACGACCTTCAGCATCTGTATTTAGAATTTCAACAGTTTGCCCGCTCATTGTTGTCACAATATCACCTGGGCGAGTTGCATGACCTGAAGGCATGTTTTCAGCAGCAGCAATTGCACCAACAACATGAATAGGAAGTTCAGATTCGCATAGCGCACGAATTGTACCTAATACAGATGCAGAACCACACATATCATATTTCATTTCATCCATGCCTAAGCCTGGTTTAAGTGAAATACCACCTGTATCAAATGTCACACCTTTACCCACAAGTACAACAGGTGCTTCTTCACGATTACCTTGATATTCAAGCGTAATGATACGACCAGGACGATCTGAGCCTTTGCTTACCGCAAGGAAAGCACCCATACCTAGATCAGCCATTTGTTGCTCATCTAATACAGTTACTTTAAGTAAATTTGGATATTCTGCTGCTAAAGCAAGTGCTTGATCTGCTAAATATTCAGGGAAACAAATATTACCAGGGCGGTTGCCTAAATCACGCGCAAGATCTTGTCCTGATTGAATTGCTTCAATGAGTGTTAATTGCTGCTGATTTAATGGGCTATTTGTCGCAATTAAATTCACTTGTTCAAGAATAAATTCATTCTTTTTAGACTTATATTCATCAAATGCATAAGCCGCTTGAGTTAGGCTTAATGCGAACAAATAATGTAATTCTTGAGGCAGTGAAGAAATATCAACACTAATCTGTTTGAATTTTTTTTGTGAAGACTTGATAATTGTTTGAGCAATTTTTGCTAATTTTGTAGCTTTAAGCTCAGTTGCTTTACCAATACCAACAAATACGCTGTGTGTACAATTAGAAACTTGTCCAATAAGTGGCAACGTTTCAGCTAATGTTGCTTTGAACTGTGTTGATTCAATAATAGTGTTTAAGTTATTGATTTGATATGTGTTAGAAGCATGTTGAACTTGTTCAGAATCAACTAATATTAACAAAGATTGGTTCGATGCATTCTCTTGGAATGACTGATTAATACTGAGTTTCATATGCGATTTTCATGCCTTTGTAAGGTTTAGTTCTATTGAAGCATTTTGATGAATAGCGTTTCAATGTGCAACATGAGTATAGTTTTATATTTTCAACATTAGGGTAAACTAGTGTTGGTTTTTTTACCCAGTTTTTTGGAAGAATTAATTTGATTATTCGGCGTTATCTGGTCAAGCAAGTTGTATCGACATCATTGGTGGTGGTCTCCTTATTGACCTTGATCATGATGGGTGGTCGTTTGATCAAATATTTTGGCGTTGCGGCACAAGGTCGTTTAGACGCTAGTATTTTATTTAGCATCATTGGTTATCGCTTACCTGAATTTTTAACGCTAATTCTTCCTTTAGGCTTTTTCATTGCATTAATGCTAGTTTTTGGTCGTTTATATGTCGACCATGAAATGGCTGTATTTAACAGCAGTGGTATTAGCCGTAATAAATTAGGTCGCTTACTTGTTCCTATGGCGGTTGTGTTTTTAGCTGTTCAATCATTTTTAATGTTATGGGCTGCACCATGGGGATTACGTCAGTTTGAAGAATTAACATCTGCTCAAGCTGTAAGAACAGGTTTCGACTTGGTTCGCCCCAAAGAGTTTGTATCTTCAGGTGCATATACTATTTATGCGACTGATTTATCCGAAGATCGTAAAAATCTAAAAGATATTTTTTTCTATCAAAAGGCAGATAGAGAAGGACAACCAGATGTGGTGATTTTGGCAAAAGAAGCAACTCGAATTGAAATGCCTAATGACAGTGCCAATGTGGTCGATTTAACAGAAGGTCGCCGTTACGAGATTTTTGCAAATAGCCCTAAATATACGCATATTGAATTTCAGTCTTATCGTTTACGTTTAGAAAATAATAAAGAAGCGAAGTTTGAGAGTACGGAAGTTGAAGCTTTACCAACATCTAAGCTTTGGCAAAATAGAGATGATGCTGTGGTTTCTAGCGAGTTATGGTGGCGTGTATATGTTCCATTTGCGATGGTTGTTGCACTTATTCTTTCACTTGCACTTTCTGAAGTTAGTCCACGTCAAGGTCGTTATTTAAAATTATTCCCTGCATTATTAATTTTTGCCAGTTTAATTGTGGTCTTAATGGCAATTAAAACTCGTATTAGTAAAGAAGAATTAGGTGCATGGGCGTACCCTGTAGCGTTATTCATTTATTCAGGTGTTGCAATACTGTTCTTACGAAAGCCAAGCCTTGCACCAAAAATTAAGAAACAAATTCAACGAGTGGGGTCTTAAAAATGTTAGCACGCCGTATTGTTGCAAAACATGTGACCAAAACAACTGCTCTAGCCATGCTAGGAACAACACTCGTTTTGGCTGGTTTACAGGTTCTTTTTACCTACTTAGGTGAATTAGGTTCATTAAAAGAAGGTTATGGTGCTTTAGATGCATTGAAATATGTTCTTTGGGGTTCCCCAGCATATTTATATGAAATTCTTCCTATTTCTGCGTTAATTGGAGCTGTACTGGGTTTGGGAGCATTGGCTTCAAATAGTGAACTAATCATTATGCGCGCTGCAGGCATTAGCTTGTGGAGCATTGTAGGTTGGGTGGTTCGTTCTGCTTTAATTTTGGTGGCGTTGTCTTTTGCACTAAGCGAATGGGTTACACCATATACGAATGAACAAGCAGAAAGCGCGAAGAAGCATCATCAAGTTGCGGATTTAGGTTCGGTACGTGGATATTGGACACGTGAAGGTCAACGTTTTATTTATATTGACTATGCAAACTCATCTGGTCAGCTAAAAAACATTCAAGTTCTTGATTTAGATTCTAATTACAATATGCGAGGCGTTACGACTGCCGAGCAAGGTAATTTTGTGAAAGATGGCGCTTGGACATTAGAAAATGTAAATAGAACGGATGTATTACCAAATGGTAATGCGGTGTTGGAGCAATCGGACAAACAACCACTTGCAATGGCTTTACAGCCAAAATATGTGCATATGGTAACGATTGATCCTGATAAATTATCTCCAAGTCAGCTCATTAGTTTCACAAGCTATATGCATGAATATAGCCAAGTACCTAAAACTTATCAGCTTGCTTTCTGGCAGAAACTCGCATCTCCATTTGCATTGATTGCTTTGGTTGTTATTGCGTGCTCATTTATTTTTGGTCCATTACGCCAACAATCTATGGGTTTTCGTTTAGTTATCGCCTTATTTACAGGATTAGGTTTTTACTATCTGCAAGACTTTTTAGGATATGCAAGTTTGGTGTATTCACCATCTCCAGCATGGTTTGTATTTTTACCAATTCTTTTCATTTTTGCGATAGGTGGTTATTTACTTCACCGCGCACGTTAAAATGCTTTGAATTGAATAAAACAATGTTCATCAGTGGCTTAAACCATCGTTAGGACATAGAGTCTTTATCGAAATTTCGGTAAAATGTATCGATTAATTTGTAAACAGAAAAGAGTGTATATCATGACGGTTGCAACTGCTGGCAAAATTCCTCACGTTTTAGTCATTATGGATGGTGTGGGGCACCGCGTAGAGGTTGAAGATAACGCCTTTTTAGCAGCAAAACGCCCAAATTTGACTGCAATGCAGGAAAAGCATCCGCATGGTTTAATTTCTGGTTCAGGTGAAGATGTTGGTCTTCCAGATGGACAAATGGGTAACTCAGAAGTTGGTCACATGAACTTAGGTGCAGGACGTGTTTTGTACCAAGACTTTACTCGTATTACAAAAGATATTCGTACAGGTGACTTCTTCGAACATGAAGTACTTGTAGATGCTGTAGAAAAAGCAAAAGCGACAAATGGTGCAGTCCACATTTTAGGTTTGTTGTCTGAAGGTGGCGTACATTCACATGAAGATCATATTGTTGCAATGGTTGAACTTGCATTAAAACGTGGTGCAAAAGTTTATTTACACGCATTCTTAGATGGTCGTGATACACCACCAAAAAGTGCTCAACCATCGCTTGAAAAATTAGATGCTGTTTTTGCTCAGTATCCAGGTCAAGGTCGTATTGTGACGATGATTGGTCGTTACTTTGCAATGGATCGTGACAATCGTTGGGATCGTGTTGAGCAAGCATATCGTTTACTTACAGAAGGTGAAGCAGCGCGTACAGTTGCAACTGCTGTTGAAGGTTTAGAGCTTGCGTATGCTGCGGAAGAAACAGATGAATTTGTAAAAGCAACGCGCATTGGCGAAATTGCTAAAATTCAAGATGGTGATAGCGTTGTATTTATGAATTTTCGTGCTGACCGCGCACGTGAAATTACTAAAGCATTTGTAGAAAAAGATTTTGCAGGTTTTGAACGTAAAGTTGTTCCAAATTTATCTAAATTTGTCATGCTTACACGTTACCAAGCAACAATTGATGCGCCTGTGGCATATATGCCTGAAGCGTTAAAAAATTCAATTGGTGAATACTTATCTGATTTAGGCAAAACACAATTACGTATTGCTGAAACTGAAAAATATGCACATGTAACATTCTTCTTCAGTGGTGGTCGTGAAGATGAATATGTTGGTGAAAAACGTATTCTTATTCCATCACCAAATGTTGCAACATACGATTTAAAACCTGAAATGAGTGCATATGAAGTGACTGATGAATTGGTTGCTGCAATTAATTCTGGCGAGTTTGACCTATTGGTTGTGAACTATGCAAATGGTGACATGGTAGGGCATACAGGTAAATTTGAGGCTGCTGTTAAAGCCGTAGAAGCTGTAGATACTTGTTTGGGTCGAGTGTATGAAGCAGTTATGGCACAAAAAGGTCATATGATTGTTACAGCAGATCATGGTAATGTTGAGCAAATGCAAGATTACGTAAGTGGCCAGGTTCATACTCAACATACAACTGAACTTGTACCATTTATTTATGTTGGTCCTACACAAGCTACAATCGCTGAAGGTGGTGTGTTAGCTGACGTTGCGCCAACATTATTAAACTTAATGCAGATTCCAGTACCTAAAGAAATGCAAGGTCGTAATTTAATTACACTGCCATAAACAATAAATAAAGGTGAATGAATGGCTCAACGCACTCTTGTTGCTATAATAACAACATGCTTCATGTGTTTGAGCCTTTCTACTGCTTGGGCTAAACCAACGCTCAAGCAGCCTGATGTTTTAACTTTAGATGACGAACAGTCATATGCGGAAGTGCCTGTAGAGGCAATTCAAAGCTTTGTCCAAATATACGGCATTGTTAAAGATAATTATGTTGCCGAAAAAAATGATGAAGATTTATTCCAGCAGGCTATTAAAGGTCTAGTGTCAGGTTTAGATCATTATTCGCGTTATTTATCTCCTGAAGAATACAAACAACTTTTGCAATATACGGAAGGTGAGTTTGCCTCTGTCGATTTTGATTTAGTCTTCGATCCACAATTACATCAATGGGTGATTTATGGTCTGAAACCCGATGCAGATTCTGCAAAACTCGGGCTTAAAAATGGGGTCATTGTTTTTAAAATTGATGATCAAGAATTAAAAAAATTAAATCACGATCAAGTACGTAATTTACTTTCAGGTGCAGTCGGTTCTACTTTAAATATTCAACTGACAGATAAAAGTGTTCCAATTACCATTGTAAGAAATAAGAAAATAGAAACAGATGTTCAGGCTCAACTTTTAAATAACCAAATACTTGTTATTAAAGTACAAGTATTTCAGCAAGATACAGCCAATGAAATTAAGAACCTTATTGAGCAATATGCATCATCACGTTTGAAAGGTATTTTGATTGATTTAAGAAATAACCCTGGTGGTTTGTTATCTGCTGCGGTTGAAAGTGCAGATTTATTTCTGAATCAAGGCATTATTGTGTCTACAAAAAGTCGTTCGGAAGGCGATCAGCAATTCCAAGCATTGCCAGGTTCTGAATTTCAAAAGTTAAAAGTGGGTGTGTTAATTAATAATCGCTCAGCATCTGCCGCAGAAGTATTTACCGCAGCTTTAAAAGACCATGGTCGTGCATGGGTTATGGGAGATAAAAGCTACGGTAAAGGTGTCGTACAGAAATTATTTGCACTGTCGAACGGCTCAGCCATACAAATGACAGTGTCACATTACTACACGCCTAAAGGCGCAATGATTGAGGGTGTGGGGATACAACCCAATCAAAAATATATTTTACAGCCCGATATGAAAGAAGAGGTGTATATAGAACATATTGCAGAATTATTGATTCAGCATAAATAATTAAGCTTCTTCGTCAGTATCTAGCCCGAATTTTTTCAAGCGATAACGTAAAGACCGAAAAGTCATTCCTAACTTTTTAGCTGCAAGTGTTCTATTCCAATGCGTTAAATTCAAAGCATTGAGCAGAATTTCTTTTTCAATTTTTTCTAAATAAGCTTCTAAGCCTTCAACAGGTAATTTAGTTGAATTCCCCCCTAAATTTGTCGATGTTTCAACTATTTCAGGGCTTTCTTCAATTTGTATTGAAAACTGTTTTAGAGGTGTGCTTTGTAAGTGCTTAAGGTCGATAGATTGCTCATCACTTAAGGTCATTGCACGTTCAATAATATTTCTTAATTCACGAACATTGCCCGGATAGTATTGCTCAAGTAAAAAGATTTTCGCTTTATCTGTAAGATATTTAGGCGCAATACGCCATTCTTGAGATACACGCTGTATGAAGTGTTCTGCCAATAATAAAATATCATTACCACGCTCTCTAAGCGGGGGTAAAACCAAATCCATCACGTGAATACGAAAGAATAAATCTTGGCGGAAACGTCCTTGATGTACCATACTTTCTAAGTCTTGATGACTTGCGCTTATAACACGAAAATCTACATCAATTTCTGTGTCTGAACCAACTGGACGAATGCGTTTTTCTTGAACTGCGCGAAGTAATTTTACTTGCATGTTCAGGGGGAGTTCTGCAATTTCATCTAAGAATAAACTACCACCATGTGCAGATTGAATAAGACCTTGCTTGTCTTGAGTTGCACCCGTAAAACTTCCTTTTTTATGACCAAATAGCTCACTTTCCATGAGGTCTGAAGGAATAGCACCGCAGTTAATGGCAATAAAAGGACCTTCATTACGGTTGCTTAAACGGTGTACTAAATTAGCAACGACTTCTTTACCTGTGCCAGATTCACCTGTAATAAAGACAGGTGCTTGAGAGCGTGCTATTTTTTTAATGGTTGAGCGTAATTGCTGAATGGGTGCCGATTGACCAATGAGCATCTTATATTCAAGTAAATTTTCATTATTACTTTCGGTAGATGCTAGAGGCTTATTTAGGGCTTTATCTAGAAGTTGCTGTAGGTGTTGTTGCTTAATTGGTTTATTTACAAAATCAAAAGCACCCGCTTTTAATGCAGAAATTGCAAGATCCATGTTTCCATAAGCAGTAAGCACTGCAATTGGGGTGTTTGGATGGTTTTTGGAAATATGCTCAACAAGCTCTACGCCATTCCCATCGGGTAAATTGAAGTCTGTAAGGCAAGCATCATAATTATTTTTTGAGAGTAATACTTTTGCTTCACTAACTTTATGTGCAACATGTGTGTGCATGCCCATACGTGATAATGTCATAGACATAAGTGTGCATAAATCTTCCTCGTCATCAACAAGTAAGATAAGTGGTGCTGAATCCAAAATATTTCCCCAAAACTAATTTATTACTATACGGGGGCATTCAATTCTAAAGCATGCCCCACATTGTTTTTCTACATAACTCAGTTTAGCTTGGTTTGCCTCACAAAAACTATGTGATAAGTATAATCCTAAACCAGTTCCTGTGATTTCGGTACTAAAAAATGGTTGAAATAGCGAGCGAATGTTTTCATGCGAAATACCTTCACCAAAATCAATTACATCAAGTCTGATATAGCTCTCATGGCTATAAATATTTAATTCTATATGGCTTCTGTCTTTATTATTGTGTCGTATTGCATTTCGAATAAGATTAATAAGCACTTGTTGAATTTGTGATTCATCAAAATTAATAAATGAAGATGCTTCTATATTTGCTTGAATTTTATCTGCAATATCAAGCAGATTATCTTGGATAAATGCAGGTATAAAAGTATTTAAATGAATGGTTGAAGTATGTGTTTCGTTGTTTTTGACCATGCTTAAAGTGTCATGAATAATTTTATCTATCCGTTGAGCCTGTTTGTTCACCATTTTTATGAGTTGCTTTTGTTGAAGATCGTCGCTGCCCTCGAGAAGATTATTTGCTTGGACAATGGTTGCAAGAGGATTACGAATTTCGTGGGCAATACTTGCAGATAGTTGCCCTAGAGATGCAAGTTTAAGTTGCTGTGCATGTTGATTGATTCGCTTTGAATCTTGTAGCACTAGGAGAGTTAGTGTTTGGTGAGGTACAATTAATTTTTGAACCTTTACGTGAATATGTGAATTACTTTGTTGCGATTCAAATTCGAATTTTTCGCCATCTTTAAGCTGATCAAATTTTAAAATTTCAAACAAATCTGGTTGTGCTTTATAAAGTGGAAATGGATCAATGGCATAGAGTGGACTAATACCAAGTAATTCACGAGCCGCGGGGTTGCTTAGTGCAATATGACAATTTTCATCTAAAACTAAGTAGCCGGTTTCAATTTGTTCGAGAATATAGCGGTTAATATTTTGTAGTTTGTTAATCTCTAAAGATTGAGTAAAACTCCAGTTTTCAAGTACTTGAAATCGACGGATCGTAAGCTGCCCAATAATGTAGACAACAATAAATAAAATTGCGAGAAGTGCGCTAATACTCAAATTATTTAGAGAGGCTAGAGAAAAAAGACCACTTAAAAACTGCTGATACACGACACTAATAACAGCGACAAGTGTAATAAATAGTGCTTTTTTGGCTTCTAAAAGTAAAGATGCGGCAAAGATGGCAATTGCGAATAATAAGCTGATATGTAGACTTGGGCCATCTGAAGCAAATGTAAGTGCGCTAAAAAGTATGACATCTATAGCGAAAAATAATGTGATTTGTCGAACAATATGAAATGAATAAAATTTATAGAAGACTAATTGTGCAAGGCTTAAAAAAATGTAAATGCTAACAGATGACAAATACAGTAAGGGATGACCATAGTCATGCTGTAGGTTCTGATAAGTCAAAAAGAAAACGAAGAATAAACAAAGTGCAATGATGAGGCGGTATGTTCCATACCATAACCCCAATCTGTATCTGTTGTGCTCAGAATTACTGTAATTAGAATACATAAGCCTATACGTTACTCAGACGTTATTTAAGGTTTTATTAAGCCATAACGCATTGCTAAATGTGTGAGTTTTACATCACTATCAATACTTAGTTTTTCAAAAATTCGATAGCGGTAAGTATTTACAGTTTTTACGCTCACAAAGAGTTTATCTGCAATCTCTTGAGTGCTAATACAGTTTACAACCATCATTGCAACTTGCATTTCACGTTCAGATAAGCTGTCGAAAGGAGACTGCTGAGTATCTGATAAATATGAACTTGCTAACTGTTCCGCAATATCGGCACTAAAGTATTTACCACCTTGCATAACCTTATTAATTGCACGTACCATTTCTGTAACAGGTGCACCTTTTGTAATGTAGCCTTTCGCACCTGCTTTTAATAATAATGAAGGATACGGTTCTTCAGCTAAACCACTGACTGCAATGACTTTTGTGTCTGGTGATGACTGTAATAAGCGGCGTGTTGTTTCAACACCACCAATACCAGGCATATTTACATCAAGCAGAACAACATTCGGGGCATTTTGACGGATAAGATTAATTGCTTCTTCACCAGATTCAGCTTGGCCAATGACATCAATTTCAGCATGGTCTTCTAGCATCCGACAAATGCCAGTACGCACTAATTCATGATCATCTACTACTAAAACTGTGATCACCCGCAATCTCCCTCTAGTTTATTCATCTTTTTTGTTACATATCGCAAAATAAGCTTGCAATGAAATGGCAAAATTAGCAATCCTATTATCAATATTAATTGAAAACATGTATGCAATTGCTAATGGGCTGTCTATTGCTCATTATTTGTGTTAAATGTAAGACATATTTGAGGTAATAAGCAAATGTATATTACCTCCATAAGTTGAGTAAATATTCGTGAAAAATACTAAAAAACTGCTAATGAATGCTTTGGGTGCATCATTAATGCTTTGTATGAGTTCAACTGGTTTTGCTGAAATAGTAATGAATTCTTCTGGGAATTCAGGTCAAGCAAATATTAGTTGGTCATCTGAAGAAGCTAATTTATTGTTAAATGGGGATGTTTCTGCAAATTCAGCATCATCATTTAATGAGCCATCACCTAAAGGCTCGGTGAATGTAACTACAACTGTTCGTAGCGGAGCTGCTGCTCAATCTACACCTAAAACAGTACAAATTGTAGATACTTCTAATTTTTCTGATCAGCCTACTGTAAGTGCTCGTGCGGCTTTAATTATGGATGCACAAACGGGTGAAGTATTATTTGGCAAGAATACCAATACATCACTTCCTATTGCATCTATTACAAAATTAATGACAGCTGTTGTAACGGCAGATGCTCGTTTAAATATGTCAGAGCAAATTACTTTACAGCAAATTGATTTCGCAGGTGCAGGCGGTAAGAACTCTAGTTCTACTTTACGTGTTGGCGATAAAATGAATCGTGCCGAAGCCTTATTGTTTGCTTTAATGAAGTCAGAAAATCCTGCTGCGGCTGCTTTAGCGCGTACATATCCAGGTGGGCGTAATGCATTTTATGCCGCGATGAATGCAAAAGCGCGTAGTTTGGGTATGACATCGACTCATTATGTTGAGTCGAGCGGTTTAGACCCACGTAATGTATCTTCTGCACGTGATTTGGGCATTTTAGTTTCCGCTGCATCTCAGTACAGTGTGATTCGTCAATTCTCTACAACACCAAGTTATGATTTTAATTTGGGTTACCGTGTATTGAAGTCAAACAATACGAACTCTTTAGTACGTAATGGCGGTTGGAATATTAATATTTCTAAGACTGGATATATTAACGAAGCAGGTCGTTGCGTTGTAATGCATACCACGTTAAATAATCGTCCTGCAGTTGTTGTTATTTTAGGTGCAAACAATACCCAAGCACGTAATAACGATGCTATTCGCCTAATGAACTGGGCAAGCCAATTACCAAAAAGCATTTAATTTCTAATTTAAGAAGATCTTTGAGTTGACTCAACACTTAAAGATTTTCTATAAAAAAATCCCTGCATTTGCAGGGATTTTTTTGATCTAACTATCTAAAATAAATTACATATTAGATAAAATTGAATCGCGAACTTGATCTAAAGTTGCATCAATTGAAAGCATTACAGCATCAGAACATTGTTTGATTGCTGTATCAGGATCTTTCAGGCCGTTACCTGTAACAGTACAAACAATCACTGAACCTTCTTTGATTTTACCCGCTTTAATATCACGGATTGCACCACCTACTGAAGCAGCAGAAGCAGGCTCAACAAATACGCCTTCATACATAGAAAGCAAACGTTGTGCCTCTAAAATTTCAGCATCAGTAAGTTCATCGAACCAACCATTTGAATCACGGACTACAGCTTTTGCATGGTTCCAGCTTTGTGGATTACCAATACGAATTGCAGTTGCTACAGTTTCAGGGTTTTCAACAGGAGCACCACGTAAGAATGGAGCAGCACCAGAAGCTTGGTAACCTGCCATAATTGGCAAGCCAGCAGGTTTTGGACCTGTGAATGTATCAGTTGCAGGATCATAAACAACTTGTTCAAACTCACCAGCAGGTTGGTTTGCAACAGCTTCTGTATAACCCATCCAGTGTGCAGTGATGTTACCTGCGTTACCTACTGGTAAGCAGTGATAGTCAGGTGCACGACCTAGCTCATCAACAATTTCGTAAGCAATGGTTTTTTGACCTTGCAAACGGTAAGGGTTGATTGAGTTCACAATTGTTACAGGTGCTTTGTCTGCAATTTCTTTAACAAGGCGCATACCATCGTCAAAGTTACCGCGAATTTGCATAGTGATTGCACCATACATCATCGCTTGCGCCATTTTACCCATGGCAATTTTGCCTTCAGGGATTAAAACAAACGCTTTCATACCCGCACGAGCAGCATAGGCAGCCGCCGCAGCTGAAGTATTACCTGTAGATGCACAAATAATTGCTTTAGAGCCTTCTTCAGCAGCTTTTGTTACAGCCATGGTCATACCACGGTCTTTAAATGAACCAGTCGGGTTTAAGCCTTCATACTTCACATAAATTTCAACATTTTTGCCAATAATGCGCGGAATATTCGCAAGCTTAATCAGTGGGGTATTACCTTCGCCTAGTGATACGGCAGGGGTAGTTGCAGACACTGGTAAACGGTCGCGATAGCGGTCAACTAAACCAGTATAACGATTGGCATTCGACATGATGATGTTCCAATTGTGGATAGTGCTTGGCGAGGGGAAATACTCCCCCAACCCGATTAATTATCAAGCGATTCTAAACGAATTCGTACAATTTCGCCATGAATCACTGGAAGTGCTTGAATTTGCTTTAACGCTTCATCCATTTTCGCTTCCTTAACAGGATCTGTCAGGATAACAATAGGAATGAGGTCTTTTAAGCGTGACTGTTGCATGATGGCATCAATGCTAATGCCATTACGACTTAAAATAGAAGTAACCTCTGCAAGTACACCAGTTTGATCGTCGGCATTGATACGGATGTAGTAGCCAGTCGTCATTTCTTCACGGCTTAAAATAGGCAAGTCTGTGAGATTTTCAAATGCTAATTGAGGGATTGTGCCTGCACCATCTTCTGTGTAAATGATGTCACGTACAATATCTACAATATCTGCTACAACAGCTGATGCTGTAGGACCTGCCCCTGCGCCCGCGCCATAATACAACGTTGGACCAACAGCGTTTGACTGCACAAGTACAGCATTTTTAACGCCATTTACATTTGCCAATAATTCTTCAGCAGGAATTAGAGTTGGGTGAACACGAAGTTCAATTCCTGTATCTGCACGACGAGCAATACCTAAATGCTTAATACGGAAGCCGAGTTCTTCAGCATATTTCACATCTTGTGCCGTGATTTTGCTGATACCTTCAGTGAATACTTTGTCAAACTGTAAAGGAATACCAAAAGCAATTGAAGCAAGTAGCGTTAACTTGTGTGCAGCATCAATACCTTCAACGTCAAAAGTTGGATCTGCTTCTGCATAGCCAAGTTCTTGCGCTTCTTTCAGTACATCGTCAAAAGTACGTCCTTTCTCGCGCATTTCTGACAAGATGAAGTTACCCGTACCATTAATAATGCCAGCTAACCAATCGATACGGTTTGCTGCTAAGCCTTCACGAATGACTTTAATAATTGGAATACCGCCAGCAACTGCCGCTTCATATGCAATTTGTACTTTATATTCATCGGCAGCTTTAAACAGGGCAGTACCATGTTCAGCAAGCAAAGCTTTGTTCGCAGTAACGACATGCTTACCGTGTTTCATTGCTTCCATGATGAGTTCGTAAGCAGGATGGATTCCACCCATAACTTCAACAACAACATCAACATCGGGCTGACGGACGATGTCCATTAAATCAGCGCTTTGTTTTACGGAATCTGCAAGGTTTAGATCTGGACGTGGACGACGAGTACCAACATGCGTAATTTGAATTTCACGATCGGTGCGACGTCTAATTTCAGCAGCGTTTTCTTGTAATAGTTTAAGGGCTCCACCACCTACGGTTCCTAGACCGAGTATAGCCAGACGAACTGGTTTCACGTCACACTCCAAAATTTAATCGGTTATAAGCGAGCTTAGATCATAGCTAAAAAAACGCTGATACTCTAGGGTAAAAATAACTTTATCTTTACCCATAAAAAGCAGTAATTTAATATATAAAAATTAGTTATTTAAGCGGGTGTCTAACTCTTCTGGAGTTAGGTAGCCACCAAGGTAAACACCTTCTTGATTGTAAATTGCTGGTGTACCATTTACGCCCATGTTTAAGCCCAATTTATATTGATCTTGAACAGGATTTTTACAGGTTGCAGGTTCTAATTGTTCATTTCTAATTGCGCGGTCAAAAGCAGCTTGGCGGTCTGAACTACACCATACGCTTTCCATTGTTGGCATGAATTGTTCGCCACGTGGCCATGCGATATAACGAACTTCAATACCTTTGGCATTAATTTCGTTCATATGCTCATGTAATTTGTGGCAATACGGGCAACTTACATCGGTAAAGACATATACAACATGCTTAGTTTTACCTTTAGCTTTATAAACAATTAAATCTTTTTTATTTAATTGAGAAAGTAATTTCTTATTTGCTTCGGCTTGAAGGCTGTCACTTACATTGTGTAGTTGTTTATCGCCTAAACGGACAATATCGCCCTGAATAATATATTTACCGTCGCTTGTTGCGTATACAGAAGGCATACCTTCTAAGTTTACCCAATATAAATTAGGCACTTCGGTTGCTTTAACATCTAAAACTTTGGCAGGAATACCTACTTTTTTGAAATGCTCACCCAAAGTTGTAATTAAACGTTGTTGTGCATTTCTTTCAGAAAGATTTGAAGCTTCACCCGTAGCAGGCGTACTCGCAGTTAAAGGAGCTTGCTTATTTTCATCGTTATTTGCATTTGAACAAGCACTTAAAGCAAAAGTTGTCGCAAGAGCAGATGCGATAAAAAGTTTAGAGCGGGTAAAAGTCATAGGTAACCCTTTCTTCTTTGTAGATATAAAATAGGCAAATAGAATATCAAAATTCTGAACTCTATATAGAACTTCTTAGTCTAATAAATGCAATCGTTGTGTATCTAGGCACGTGGATGGTGCTGTGCATGCAGTTGTTGCATACGCACTTGCGCGACATGTGTGTAAATTTGTGTGGTTGATAAATCACTATGACCCAATAACATTTGGACAACGCGCAAGTCTGCACCATGGTTTAACAAATGAGTTGCGAATGCATGTCTAAGCGTATGTGGCGAAAGCTCTGTTGAGATTCCTGCTTGCAAAGCATAGCGTTTAATCGCGTACCAAAAATTTTGTCGGCTCATAATGCCGCCATGTTGCGTTAAAAATAAATAATCGGTTGAGCTTTTATAAAGCACAGGGCGTGCAATATTTAAATATTGTTCAATCCAATCAGATGCAACTTGCCCTAAAGGTACAAGGCGTTCTTTATTCCCTTTACCGACAATGCGTACATAGCCTTGTTTTAAATTAATGAGTTCTAAACGTAAATTAATGAGTTCAGAAACACGTAAGCCACACGCATATAAAACCTCGAACATTGCTCGATCGCGCAAACCTAGCGCTGTATTTGTATCAGGTGCATGAATTAAAGCTTCAACATCTTGTTCAGATAAATCTTTTGGTAAAGCACGACCAAGCTTGGGGGTTTTATGCGTTGCAACAGGATTATCACTACGAAGTTTCTGTTCTCTTAAAAATTTAAAAAAAGAACGTAATGCAGAAAGCGTACGTGCAATAGATCTTGGACTTTTACCTTGTTTAGTTAAATCTAAAAGTACATCGGAAATATCATCACTCGTCCAATTAGGCATGGAAGATTGATGTAGCTCTCCCGCTTGAATAAGGTCAGATAAATACGCATTTCGGGTATGCGGGCTCACAGTTTGAGCAATTAGGTAGTCTCTAAAGCCTTGTAGAAAACTAAATTCTTCTGGAATGCTTACAGCGGTGGGTATACGAGGCTTTTTGTTTAACATGTTTGAATCAACTTTTAAGTATTTCAAATCGATAAAATTATTGATTTTTCACACTGTAATTTAATTATGGGGGACTGTCGATGCTGTATAAAATAGATGCGAATCATAATCAAATCAGATTTGTGAATTATTCTCATTTGAATGTATACTGTTCAAAAACGTAAAGGGTTAGACGCGTGCGCCTATCTGATTTGAAAGTTAAACAATCTGCTGTCATTCAACAAGTACATCGTGAAACGAATGATACAAGTTCACCAGATCTTGTAGCAAGTCGCTTGGAGACACTTGGTTTTATTCCTGGTACGAAAGTTCAGGTAATTACTAAAGGTGTTTTTGGCGGAGATCCAATTTTAATTCAAGTTGGATTTACTCGTTTTGCCCTACGTAAAGTTGAAGCTGAAAAAATTGAAATTGAAGGAGCGCTTACATGAGTGATGCGTTACGTATTGCCCTTGTAGGGAATCCAAACTGTGGTAAGACTTCATTATTCAACCATTTAACAGGAACACGTCAAAAAGTTGCAAACTATGCGGGTGTAACTGTTGAACGTAAGGTTGGTCAATTTACTTTGCCTTCAGGTAAAGCAGTTCGCGTACTAGATTTGCCGGGAACATATAGTTTAAATGCTACAAGTCCTGATGAAGCAATTACGCGTGATGTTGTACAAGGAAAAATTGCTGAAGAAGGTGAGCAAGATGCTTTCCTTTGTGTTGTTGATGCAACGAACTTAAGACTTCACCTTGGTTTAGTACTAGAAATGATTGAATTGGGTCGACCAATGCTAATCGTACTCAACATGATGGATGAAGCTCGTCGTCGTGGTATGCAAATTAACACGCAAAAGCTTTCAGAACGTTTAGGTTTACCTGTAGTTGAAACTGTTGCTGTGCGCAATTCTGGTGTTGAAGCATTACTTAGTGCTTTAGATCAAGGTAAATACGAAAAGCCACATACAGAATTGAATGGTTTAACAGGTTCGCATCACGAACAAGCAGAAAAAATTCTAGCGGATGTTGTGAATTATGTTGACCATGAAGATAAACGTTCTGACTTCCTAGACAAAATTTTCCTTCATCCAGTATTTGGCTTAATTAGCCTTGCAGTCATGATGTTTGTGATTTTCCAAGCAGTTTTTGCTTGGGCAGCACCATTTATGGATGGCATTGAAGGCTTCTTTGGTTGGCTTGGTGAGTTTGTTGGTGGGTTTATTTCGCATCCACTTTTAAATAGCTTGGTTGTCGATGGTGTCATTGCTGGTGCAGGCGGTGTTGTGGTGTTCTTGCCACAAATTTTAATTCTATTCTTCTTTATTTTAGTACTTGAAGAGTCCGGTTATTTACCTCGTGCAGCATTCTTGCTTGATAAACTTATGTATAAAGCAGGCTTAAGTGGTCGTGCATTTATTCCACTACTTTCAAGTTTTGCATGTGCTATTCCGGGCATTATGGCAACACGTAGTATTAGTGATCCGCGTGATCGTTTAACAACTATTTTTGTTGCGCCATTGATGACGTGTTCAGCGCGTTTACCAGTCTATGCACTTTTAATTGCAGCATTTGTTCCTGAATATTCAGTATGGGGCGTGTTGAATCTTCAAGGTCTTGTTTTATTTGGCTTATATATGTCAGGTATTGTGAGTGCTCTTGTTGTTGCAACTGTTCTGAAATTTTTCCAAAAAGACAAATCTCAACATACATTGCTTATGGAATTACCAAGTTACCGTCTTCCAGATTTAAGAAGTGTGTGGATTGGTTTATTAGACCGTGCAAAAATTTTCTTAAAACGTGTAGGTGGAATCATCTTTGCGTTGTCTATTTTGCTTTGGTTCTTATGTACATTCCCGCAAGCACCAGATGGCGCAACAATGCCAGATATCGACTACTCTTTTGCAGGTATGCTAGGGCATTTGATTCAACCAATTTTTGCACCGCTTGGTTTTAACTGGCAAATTTGTATTGCCTTAATTCCTGCAATGGCTGCGCGTGAAGTTGTGGTTGCTGCACTTGGTACAGTTTACGCTTTATCTGTTGTAGATGAAGATGCAATGACTCAAGGTTTATCTGCACTTATTAGTAGCGGTGATTTGGGTTGGTCTTTAGCAACAGGTTTATCTTTACTTGTTTGGTTTATTTACGCACCACACTGCTTGGCAACATTGGCAACAGTTAAGCGTGAAACAGGTTCATGGAAAACTGTGGGTGTAATGACCGTTTACTTATTTGGTTTGGCATACTTTATGTCGTTCCTTACTTATCAAATAGCTTCACATTATTTTGGCTAAGTTTGCTGAATAACGAAGTGAAAGGAGATTGAGATGATTGAAATTCTAATTGTTGCTGCATTGGTCATTTGGAGTGCGATCGTTGTTTTTAAGAAAGTTTTTCCTAAGACATCGAATTCAGTCTTTACATCGCTTTCAAGTGCATGTGAGTCAAAAGGTTGGACAATTTTGGCTAAATGGCTAAAACCAGCAATGGCTGCAGGCTGTGGTGGTAGCTGTGGTTGTGCTGCAACAGATTCAACTGCGCAGCAAAAAACTGAAGTACAAGCTGTAAAGTGGAAGTAATTTAAATCTATAAAAAATATAGACCTAAAAAAGCCATCTAAAAAGATGGCTTTTTTACGCACTGACACAAAAAAATGAAAAGAAAGTTAAAACAGAAAAAGCAAATAAAACATCAAAGTGCTAACATTTCAGCAGTTCTAAAATATATCAAAAATATGGTGCAAAAATGTTGATACAGCGTGGTGGTTTAAAAGTCGTTGCTGGGTTGGGTATTTCTGGTGTGGCAGCCGTTAATTTTTTGCATAAGCAAGGCTATCGTGTTGCAGTAACCGATTCACGTCAAAACCCGCCTGGGCATGATCAAATTCCCGCTGAAATTCAAACAAGCTTCGGTGAGCTCGATTTAGAATTATTACTATCCGCTGAAGAAATTGTTATTAGTCCAGGATTAGATCCTAAAATTGAGCAAATTCAGGAAGCCGTTAAGCAAGGTATTCCTGTTGTAAGTGAAATTCAAATTTTACGCCGTGCTACAGATAAACCTATTGTTGCTATAACGGGTTCAAATGCAAAAAGTACTGTAACGACGCTAATGGGTATTATGGCGCAAGCAGCTGGTAAGAAAGTTGCTGTAGGCGGTAATTTAGGACGTCCAGCACTCGATTTAACCAATGATGATCCTGAGCTGTATATTTTAGAGTTATCAAGCTTTCAGTTAGAAGCAACATCTAACTTAAATGCAGATGTCGCTGTTGTACTAAATATGAGTGAAGATCATTTAGATCGTCATGGCGATATGTTTGGTTATCACACTGCAAAACATCGTATTTTCCAAGGCGTGAAAAAAGTAGTTTATAACCGTGATGATTCACTTACACGTCCATTGGTTCCAGATGCAACACCAATGCAGAGTTTTGGTTTAAATGCACCAGATATGAATCAATTTGGTATTTTGAAAGATACTGACGGCACAATTTGGTTGGCACGTGGTCGTGAGCGTTTATTAAAAAGCGAAGATATGTATATTCAAGGCACGCATAATGTTGCGAATGCTTTGGCATGTTTAGCTTTAGGTGAGGCAATTGACTTGCCTTTAGACACAATGCTTGAAACATTAAAGACATTTAAAGGTTTAGAGCATCGCTGTGAATTTGTAAAAGAAGTGAAACAGGTTCGTTATTACAACGATTCAAAAGGCACAAATATTGGTGCAACTTTGGCGGCAATTGATGGTTTAGGTGCTGCAATTGAAGTTAAAGGCGGAAAAGTTGCCATTATTTTAGGTGGACAAGGCAAAGGGCAGGACTTTACTGCGCTACGCGAATCTTTAACTAAATATGTTAAGGTTGCAGTATTAATTGGTGAAGATGCGCCAATCATTGAACAAGCAATTCAGGGCACAACAACTTTATTACATGCACAAACATTTAAAGAAGCTGTTGAATTATGCAAAAAAAATACACAAGCGAATGATGTTGTATTGCTTTCACCAGCATGTGCAAGTTTTGATATGTTTACGGGCTATCCGCAACGTGGTCATCAGTTTGTAGAACTCGTTAACGCGCTAAACTAAGAATAATAGGAAGGCTGATATGGCTGGGTTTGCTCAGACAACTATCAATAAAATAACTCAAATATATGATCAGTGGGCACTTAAAATGCCTGCTGAAATAAATGTTCGTAATGTACTGATTTTTTGTGTATTGGCGTTGCTTTGCATTGGGACGATCATGGTAGCTTCAGCTTCTATGCCCTATGCAGATCGTATGCATGAAAACCCATTTCATTATGTTACACGGCACAGCATTTCAATTTTTGTTGCTTCGGTTGCAGCATTAATCGCATATAAATTTCCACTCAATTTATGGTTTAACAATACATTCTTCCTTTGGATTATTACCATTATTTTGCTTGTGGCGGTTTTAGCTGTCGGTACAGAAGTCAATGGTTCCAAACGATGGATTCGTGTTGCAGGCTTTACTTTGCAGGCATCTGAAGTTGCGAAACTGATGATGGCAATATTCACGGCAGATTATGTGGTAAGGCGTGCAGCAGAAGTTCGTAATAATATTAAAGGGCTTATTCGCCTTGGCGTTATTATGGCGGCTACAGTGGGCTTGGTTATGGCAGAGCCTGACTTAGGTGCAACAGTTGTAATTGCATTAACAATGCTAGGTGTTTTCTTTTTAGCTGGTGCGCCACTTATTCAGTTTGCGATTGCCTTTGGTGCAATTATTGCTGCGTTTGTTTTCCTTGTGTTATTTGAACCGTACCGTTTGGCACGTTTAATGTCTTTCTCAAACCCTTGGAATGATCCATTAGGTGCGGGTTATCAGCTTTCCAATGCACTTATGGCTTTTGGTCGTGGGGAATGGTCTGGGGTTGGTTTAGGACATAGTATTCAAAAAATGTCTTATTTACCTGAAGCACACACAGACTTTATGCTTGCAATTCTAGGCGAGGAGTTTGGGTTTCTAGGTATTTCAACAGTTCTTACGCTTTCATTTATTCTGCTTGTTTGCTGTATTATGATTGGGCATCGTGCCTTAAAAAATCAGTACTTAAGAGCAGGCTATTTGGCTTATGGTATTAGTATTATTTTCCTTATGCAGATTCTTGTAAATGCAGGGATGAACATGGGAATGTTACCAACCAAAGGTTTGACACTTCCATTTATTAGTTATGGTGGTTCATCACTTATTGTTTGTGCGGTAATGATTAGTTTAATTTTAAAAATTGAATCCACCACACATGGTAAAAATATGAGTCGAGAAGAATCGAGCTTCTAGTTATAAGCTTCAATAAAAAAACCGAGCCTAATAGCTCGGTTTTTTTATGTTTTTATTTAAATAAAAACACCATCTAAATGAGTACGATGCGGAATGAGATCCAAATTCCATTGAGCAACTGCTTGTTGCAACATTTTATGTGGCTGATCTAATTCAACAGCAGGTTGTTGTAAAGCGTGTAGAGCTTGTTGTAGTAGCTCTGATGGTTTTGTTAGATCAAGTGCTTGAGCCATATTTTGTTTAGATAACTTTTGACCTTGATCATTCATCGCAAGCGGTAAATGAATATATTCAAGGCGCGGATAATCAAGTAATTGTCCAAGCCAAATTTGACGTTCAGTGTTATCTAGTAAGTCTGCACCACGAACAACGTGGGTCATTCCTTGTAAAAAATCATCTACAACAACAGCAAGTTGATAATTGATAATGCCATCACGACGCTTTAAAACAAAATCACCAAGATCTGTTTTTAAATTTGAACAATGTTGTCCTTGGAGATGATCTTGAAAGCAAATGTCATGATCTGAAACTTTTACACGAATTGCTTGATCATGAAAAGGAAGTGCAAGATCTCTGCAAGCTCCTGCATAAATATGGTTGGAACCTAACATTTTACGGGTGCATTGACATGCATAGACCATATTTTTTTTATGTAATTGCTGAATGACATCTTCATAAATGTCTAAGCGATCTTTTTGGAAAATAATGTCTGAATCTGGAAATAGTTCGAAAGAATCTATTGCATGAAGAATATGTTCTTCACTCCCGGGGTAAATTCGGGGAATGTCGGTATCTTCAATACGAACATGCCAAAGCCCTTGATGTGCTTTCGCATCGCAATAGCTCGCAACTGCGGTAATTAAAGACCCAAAATGCAAAGGGCCGGTTGGCGATGGCGCGAACCGACCCACGTAATTCACTTCTTTCCCTTCCTTTTCTAAAGGAAGGGGCAGGGATGGATTACTGAATAACATGAATTAACCGTTATTTTGCTTCTCTTTGATTTCTGCCAAAGTTTTGCAGTCAATACAAAGTGTTGCAGTTGGACGTGCTTCTAAGCGACGTAAACCAATTTCGATACCACAAGTTTCACAGAAACCGTAATCATCGTTTTTGATCGCTTCAATAGATTGCTCGATTTTACGGATTAGTTTGCGTTCACGGTCGCGTGTACGTAATTCAATCGCAAATTCTTCTTCTTGTGTCGCGCGGTCATTTACGTCTGGAAGGGCAGTATTTTCATCCTGCATTGTATTCAAAGTACGGTCAACTTCAGACATAAGCTCTTCTTTCCACGCCAAAAGAATTTTGCGGAAATGTTCAAGCTGTCCTTCGGACATATACTCTTCATTTTTTTTAGGCTGATAAGGCTCAATACCAAATAAGCTAGCAGCTGGGCCACTTTCTGACGCTTTTGACTTCGGTTTACGCACTTTTTTTGTAGATTTTTCTTCTACAATATTTGTTTGCTCGTCCAAGACTTGATTTTGATTGTCATTCGCCATGTAAGGCATTCCTCATCATATACGTATATTAATACGCAAAAAATATGGTGATATGCAAGTGTCTGTTTCCACACTCCCCACATAGATAAACGTTCTTTGGGGGTCGTCATCATATAGACTTTTTATGTATTTTGATAGTCTTTGATGTTTTGGATTTGACCCATCATTATTCCTTTTGAAGGCAATAAAATAAAGCATTCGAGATGAAATTAAAAGTTAATAACCTGAAATTTCTAAATTTATTTTCAAATTTAATGTATCAATTCTATGTATTTCAGTGCTAAAAGTGCCATCTTCCTTTAAATGTAATACACGATAACCCGGTGCAGAACTATCTAAAGCAAATTGTTCACTTTTTGGCTTGAATTGCACGCACGTAGAAGGTGTAGAGTAAAAATGGATATTATTCCAAAGGTTGATAGATTCTTGATGTACGTGTCCAAAAAGTACCATTTTAATATTTGAATATTTTTTGAATATTTCACAGAAACTTTCACTATTTTTAAGTTTGTGATTATCTATCCAACGAGAATCCATTTCTAAAGGATGGTGATGGCAGGTAATTATAATGTGTTGATTTTTATGTTCTGCTAAAAGGGTATCAAGTTGTTGTAATTGTTCATCTTCAATCCAACCATGAACCTGACCTTTAACAGCACTATTTAATAAAATAACAGTCCAAAAGCCTATTTTAATGGCATGAACTTGGTTTTGATTGTGATGAAAGGGGAAAAATTCAGCTTTGTCATGGTTGCCAGGAATTTGATAATACGGAATTCCCACACTATTCATAAAATTAATATACGTTTCATAAGTTTCAGGAACAGGTGCTTGAGCCAAATCTCCTGTATGAAATATAGAATTTACGTCCGGATATTTTTGTTGAATATCTTTCATCACAGCATGAAAAGTTGCAGATGGATTCATCTGTAAAAATTCTAAATTATCTTTATTCATCAGATGGGTATCTGAGATTTGTATGACTGTTAAATCATTTTGCTTATTGTTTTCTGTTAAAGCCATGTCCATCCCCTCTAGACATTCTTTATGGTTTTAATATGTTGTTTTAACCATTGTAAAGCCATGATGACAGGTGCATTTCTCAAGCGTCCATTTGTTAAAAGTGTGTTTAAATCTTGGTATGAAATTAAATGAAGTTGAATATTTTCCCCTTCATCGGGCATGCCAAAAATCCCACCTTCTTTTGGCAATTTTACTTTTGCGCTATATAAGTGAAAAAGTTCTGAGCAAGCGCCTGCAGAAGGGAAGAATGTGAAGAGATGTTCTAAATCATCTACTTCACATCCAGATTCTTCAAGAGCCTCTCTGCGGATGCAACTTTCAGGTGTTTCATCTCCATCGAGTACACCTGCAATAATTTCAAGTTGCCATGGAGATTGTTCATCATCCATAGCACCTACTCGAAATTGCTCAATTAAAGCAAATTTTTGTTGCTCATCATCATAAAGAAGAACACCTGCTGCTTCAGGGCGATGAATAAGTTCACGCTGAATATCGGGTGTATATGAAGTTTTATTAAACAATTGATGAGATAAACTCACTTTTTCAACTTGTATGAAGCCACGATATAAGTATTCACGTTGATGAATTTTATAGTCGTTAATTCCATAAGTTGCTTGTTTAATAATATTCATAATTTATTCATTAGGATAAATAAAATCTTATTTCATCCTAACTGAGTTTTTGATGAATACAAACAGTTTTCTGATCATTTACACTTTATGGTACAACTTTTGTCCTTGTTCCAAATACGCGTCACTCATGGCTTTGAGACCAGTTTCAATTTCTTGACTGTTTTGATCGGAATTAATCTCAGCATTTTGATTTTGAGCATACTCTCTCACATTTTGGGTGATTTTCATCGAACAAAATTTAGGTCCACACATAGAGCAAAAGTGTGCAGATTTATGTGCTTCTTTTGGCATGGTTTCATCGTGCATACTACGTGCAGTGTCAGGATCTAAACTTAAGTTAAACTGATCTTCCCATCTAAATTCAAAACGTGCTTTTGAAAGAGCATTATCACGTGCTTGAGACCCCGGATGTCCTTTTGCAAGGTCAGCGGCATGAGCTGCAATTTTGTAGGTGATGATGCCGTCTTTTACATCTTTCTTGTTTGGTAAGCCTAAATGTTCTTTGGGCGTGACATAACAAAGCATTGCGGTGCCGTACCAACCAATCATTGCCGCACCAATGGCAGAGGTAATGTGGTCATAACCTGGAGCTATATCGGTCGTTAATGGTCCAAGTGTATAAAAGGGTGCTTCTTTGCAAACTTCAAGTTGCAAGTCCATATTTTCTTTAATCATATGCATTGGCACATGACCCGGACCTTCAATAATCACTTGAACATCATGCTCCCAAGCTTTATGCGTTAATTCACCTAAAGTTCTGAGTTCATTAAATTGTGCTTCATCATTGGCATCTTGAACACATCCGGGGCGTAAGCCATCTCCTAAACTAAAAGAAACATCATAAGCTTTCATAATTTCGCAAATTTCATCGAAATGCGTATATAGGAAGTTTTCTTTATGATGTGCCAAACACCACTGCGCCATAATTGAACCGCCACGAGAAACAATTCCTGTGAGGCGATTGGCTGTTTGAGGTACGTATCTTAAAAGTACGCCCGCATGAATGGTGAAGTAATCGACACCTTGTTCGGCTTGCTCAATGAGTGTGTCTTTAAAAATTTCCCAAGTTAAGTCTTCAGCAACGCCATTTACTTTTTCGAGTGCTTGATAAATAGGTACAGTACCAATAGGGACGGGTGCATTTCGAATAATCCATTCACGTGTTTCATGAATGTTTTTACCTGTAGATAAATCCATGATGGTGTCTGCGCCCCAACGTGTTGCCCACGTCATTTTGGCAACTTCTTCATCAATGCTTGAACCAAGTGCAGAGTTACCAATATTGGCATTAATTTTCACAAGGAAATTACGTCCAATAATCATCGGTTCACATTCAGGATGATTAATGTTTGCAGGAATAATGGCACGACCAGAAGCGACTTCTTGACGTACAAATTCAGGTGTAATTTCACGTAAATTTTGCGCACCAAAATTTTGCCCTGCATGTTGGCGCATATCTACGCCATCACGTTGTCTTTGGTTTTCTCGAATGGCAATGTATTCCATTTCAGGTGTGATAATGCCTTGTTTTGCATAATGCATTTGCGTGACATTTTTGCCTGCTTTGGCACGTCTTGGTTTTTGAATATCTGCAAAACGAATATCAGCAGTACGAATATCTTTTAAGCGTTCTTGACCAAATTGAGATGTTAGTGTTTCTAAACGTTCGGTATCTCCGCGCTCTTCAATCCATGCTTCACGAACACTAGGTAAACCTGTTTTAAGGTCAATCGTTACGTTTGGATCGGTATAAACGCCAGAAGTGTCATACACCATGAGAGGTGGATTTTTTTCACCGCCTAAGCCTGTTGGTGTATCCGTAAGTTCAATTTCACGCATGGGAACTTGAATGTCTGGGCGTGAACCTTGGATATAAACTTTTTTAGAAGCAGGTAAAATTCGAGTTAAATCTTTTGCATCTTGCTCATGTTGAGCCGAAATTTCAGAAGCAGTGAGATTCGTTAATTGGTTCATTGCAATGATCCTTATGAATGACATCAACGAATCAAGCACGACCAAAAACGTGGCGGTTTTATCTTGTAAAATTTAGATAAATTGAGGCTAAGTTTTTAGATGGGCTTGATTCCTACGCAGGTATTAACCTGATCAGGTTCAACGGTACTCATCTTCAAACAAAAGCTTTGGGCTTTATTTAGATGATCTCAGCGAGTTTTTACTCGCGCTCCGTCAAGCGATGCGAGGATATTAGCATGAAGCTGAAGGAAAAACAGTGCTCGTTTAATCTTCAACTGCTTTTGATGAATGGATTGATGCGTGGATATAAAGGTTGAAAATGAGATTAATTTTTGTAGCAAATCGCATCTGAAAAGCAATCGAATGGTTGATTCAATTGAACAGATTTGAGTTTTAAATATTGATTGAGTTGAGCACTTGGATGTTCAAAACCTGTTAATTTTGTTCTTTCATTTAGATTCATTTGAATAAAACTGAGGAAGCGTCTTGCTTGATTTGAAAGTTGAGATTTATTTAATTTTGATAGCTTTTCTATTGCAGATAAATGATCGCTTTTAATTGAGGATTCACCTAGATATGATTCGGAAACAGGATTAACCGACACACCTTTAAACAAAAGCTGACTGTACGCTTGATATAAATATTGAGCTTCTTTAATGAATTGGCTTTTAGGATACTTATTTACATAGTCCTCCCAAAATAAAGCACGTTCTAATAACTCATTTGCATCGATAGTAATATCTTGATTATAAAATAGGTTTTGCATGTTTTGTTGAGCTAGATTCTCTATAAATACTCGCTCTGCTTGAGGTAAGTAAGGTGCGAAAATTCGAGCAAGATATTGCGGATTTCGTCTATAAACTAATTCTTGTTGGGCATTTTCATGAAGCTCAACATAAGCTTGACCTTTATGTTTAAGTAAATATTGGTCTCTTAAACTAAATTCTTGATGATGGCTTTGTTGAATAGTTGGATATTGAGCCATATTTAAAGCATGGCTTTCAAAGGCTTTTTGTTCTTTTGATGTGCGTTTAACGGTTAAAAAATTATTGTACATTTGGTTGCTCAAATGCATTAAGTGCATTTGTTGTTTTAGATCGACCAATGGAATACAAATTTTTAAATCATGATTGATTTGTTCAAGTGCAAAAGTAGTACGTGTATTATCAACCTCTTTCATTTCTTTGCTTAAATTTTCACATAAATGGGTCAAGTCTAGTTGTACTGGAGCCTCGTTTTTTTCTTCGGCACTTATAGGTGGAGGAGCAGATTTTTGACATGCAACTAAACTAAGCATAAAGCCCAAAGTACTTAAAATAATTGCGATGTAAAAAACTTTATATTTCACTATAACTCTTGCATAAAGAATATAAAACTAACTGAAACAATCTTAGCTTTGAAACATGAAGAATGATTGTGGATTTATGAGTTGGTTTGGTAAGTATGTGCATGTGAACGTAACAAATGTTGTTGCTGTAGTAATTGAGTGTGAAAGCCTGTCTAGATTTGAAAATAAATGAAAAATATACATAAAAAGGATGTTTAAGCTTTCAAAATTGTGATGTTATTGATTGAATACAAGATGTTATTGGCAACTAGACTAAATTTCGTAAGGGTTTAAACAATACAATGAAGAAAAACTTTTTATGCTTTTTATCTCTTGCTGTCATAAGCCCGTGGGTAAATGCTTTAGATTTGGTAAGCGCTTACGATCGTGCTAAAAATTCAGATCCAAATTGGCAAGCAAATGTTCTCCAATATGAAGCAGATCAACTAAATTTAGGTTTGGCAAAAGGTAACTTGCTACCAACCGTTACATTATCTGGAAATATCACAAGAAAAAGTCAGGACATGAATAGCATTTCTATACCTGGCGCACCCGAAGTAAATTCAGATAATTTGATGTCATCATCTTCAACTACGCGACAAGCCTCAATTACAGCAAGACAACCATTGTTTAGATGGGATGCTTGGGAAGGGCTGAAACAGGTTAAAACCTCGGTAAATTTAAGTGAAGTAACGTTAAAAGTTCAGCAGCAAGATCATATTTTAAATGTGTCTGAATCTTATTTTAATGTGCTTAGGCAACAAGCTTTAACAGCCGCATATTTACAAGAAGAAAAAGCTTTGCTTGAACAACTCAATATGATGAATGCCAAACTAAAAGAAGGATTAGTTGCAAAAAGTGATGTGAGTGAAGCCAATGCACAATATCAAAATGCACGTGCAAATCGAATTTCAACGCATGTTCAATTGGTTTTAGCGCAAGAACAATTGTCACAACTGATTGGGCTGTATCGTGAAAATTTAGCTGTTCTTCGAGATGATTTTAAGTTTCAAAAACCGATTCCTGAAAAGCTTCAAGATTGGACAGACTTAGCACAACGTCAAAATTTAAATGTGCAACAAGCACGTTTGCAATATCAATATGCCGAAGATGGTGTGCGTGTTGAGCGCGCTGCAAAGTATCCTCAAATTGAAGCAGTCGGAACTTATGGATATAACAAGCAAAGTCCAGAAAGTTTAATGTCTCAAAATGGTGAGTTTGATCAAATTGGCGTGGAAGTAAACTGGAATATTTTTAGCGGTGGACGTGTCAAAAAGAATGTGCAAAAAGCAGCAGTAAATGCAAAAAAAGCACAGGCTCAATTAGATGCTGCCATTTTAAAAGCCAATACAGATGTTAAAAAATCGTATTTACAAGTTGAAACTGACCAAGCGAAACTAGAAGCAAGAAAAGCGGCAATGGAATCTTCAGAAATTGTGTCAAACGCATCGAAAGCGCAATATAACGAAGGCTTAAAAACCATGGTTGATGTACTTTTGGCACAGCGAAATGCATTTTCGACAAAGCAAGATTATTTAAATGCAAAGTATGATTATGTAGTAAATGTCTTAAGGCTCAAGGCATCTGTAGGGCAGTTAAATGAGCAAGTGCTGAAAGAAATGAATGCTTGGCTGATTGCAAAATAATTTTGAAATTTAGGCGATTTAAATAAGTCTAAAAGATGATGTGCTTTGTCATAAAAAGTTCATCATTGATGTGCTTTAATATTGTTCATTATAAATTTATAAGTCTGTTGTCGTGGAGTATATTCCTTGAGTCCAACCAATCCTGTGCTGAATCATCATATTTCTTCTCAATTTAACGAAGAATTAAGAGATGTAAATACAAAATTTATGACGATGGGCGGCTTAGTTGAACAACAGGTCGCAAGTGCAATTCGTGCATTACTTGATACAGATGCTAGCTTAGCAATTGAAACACAATTTCAAGACAATGTTGTGAATCGATATGAAACTGAAATTGATGAAGCATTAACTTTAATTTTAGCTAGACGCCATCCTGCTGCAATTGATTTGCGTATGGTCATTGCAATGTCTAAAGCCAATACAGATTTAGAGCGTATTGGTGATGAAGCAGCAAAAATTGCACGTATTGCGCAAAATTTATGTGAAGAAGGTGGTTCTCCACGTGGTTATATGGAAACTCGCCATATTGGTAATCAAGTTCGTATTATGATTCATGATGCATTAGATGCTTTTGCACGTTTAGATGTAGACCAAGCATTACGTGTTTTATTGGCAGATGCCGATATTGACCGTGAATACCAATCTGCAATGCGTACATTAATGACCTATATGATGGAAGATCCGCGCCATATTTCACGTGTTATGAACGTTATGTGGGTATTACGTTCATTGGAACGTATTGGTGACCATGCACGGAATATTTCTGAGCAAGTGATTTATATGGTGAAAGGTCTAGACGTACGCCATACAGACGTTAAAGAAATTGAAGAAAAAGTACAGGAAAAGTAATTTTAAAAATTATTTAGTACACTTTTAAGGCCTCTAGTTATTTAGAGGCTTTTTTATAATGATTAAAAAAAGAATAAAAAAAATCCCAGACTTTGGGGGAAGTCTGAGACTAAAATTAGTACAGTATCAATGGAGATAGATACTGTCTATGAGATTTATTATAGGAAAGAGCTAAACATAAATCATGTGGTTTATTGTGTTCTAATGTAATGTTTTATAAACAGAAGTTGTTGATAATTACAGAAAAAACACATATTGTTTTTATGGATTTATTGTTTATCTAAGTTAAAAATATACGTTAATTTCTAGGTGGTATAAATATTTAAAGACTTTTCTTTGGTTCTAAGATTAGTGTGATTTTTATCCATTTTTCTTATGCCTTAATAAGTTAATAAAAAGAATCCCCAAATTTGGAGATTCTTTTCAGATTAAAGCCTACGCACACCTTCGGTGTTTGTCTTGCGTAATTTTAGAGCGATGCTCTAAAAATTACTCAGGCTTTAGACCTTCAGCTTTTTCTAGAGTTTCATCATTATTGAAGAATTTTTCACGTTGTTCTTCAAGAAACTTTTTAGCATCTGGTTCAAACACATTTAAACGCTTTTCGTTAATAAGTGTCGTTTGGTGCTTCAACCATTCTTGCCAAGCTTGTTTAGAAACCGTGTCAAATAATTCTTGACCCTTTGCACCTGGAAAAGGTGCAAAATCTAAAGCTTCCATTTCTTGTTGATACTTACGGCAAAATACTTGTCGAGACATATCAATACTCCGAATTAAACGTAAAATTTAAGCGTAAAGGCTTTCTAAGCGAGTATATGCACGAGCAATTGCAGCTTCTACTTGCGCAGGAGCTGTACCGCCAATGTGGTTACGTGCATTTACAGATGCTTCAAGTGTTAAAGCTTTTTCAAATACATCTGCTTGAATTAAGTCAGAGAACTGTTGAAGCTGTTCTAATGTTAATTCAGATAAGTCTTTGCCTTCTTGAACACCAAGCGCAACAGCTTTACCTACAATTTCATGGGCATCACGGAAAGCAACGCCATTTTTCACTAAGTAGTCAGCAAGGTCAGTTGCAGTAGAGAAACCACGAAGCGCAGCTTCACGCATGATTTCAATGTTTGGAACCAATGCAGGAATCATGTCGGCAAATGCCATAAGAGAACCACGAACCGTATCAATTGCATCGAATAATGGTTCTTTATCTTCTTGGTTGTCTTTGTTGTAAGCCAATGGTTGACCTTTCATAAGCGTTAATAAGCTCATTAAGTCACCATAAACACGACCAGTTTTACCACGAATTAATTCAGGAACATCTGGATTTTTCTTTTGTGGCATGATTGATGAGCCAGTGCAGAAACGGTCAGGAATATTCACAAATTTGAACTGAGCCGAAGTCCAAAGAATCATTTCTTCAGACATACGTGATAAATGCATCATAATTAAAGATGCAGCAGCATTGAATTCAATACCAAAATCACGGTCAGAAACTGCATCAAGTGAGTTTTCACAAACTGCTTCAAAACCTAAAAGTTCAGCAGTGTATTCACGTTCGATTGGATACGTTGTACCTGCAAGCGCAGCAGAACCAAGCGGTAAACGATTTACACGTTTACGGCAGTCAATTAAACGCTCAGAGTCACGTACTAACATTTCAAACCAAGCCATTAAATGGTGACCAAAAGTCACAGGCTGTGCAGTTTGAAGATGTGTAAAACCAGGCATAATTGTATTGGTGTTTTTAGCCGCTAAGCTCAAAATACCTTTTTGCAATTTTTCGAGTAATTGTAAAATCGCATCAATTTCATCACGTACATATAAACGGATGTCAGTTGCAACTTGGTCATTACGGCTACGACCTGTATGCAGTTTCTTACCCGTAATACCGATACGCTGAGTTAAACGAGATTCAATGTTCATGTGAACATCTTCTAAATCGATGCGCCACTCAAAGTTGCCCGCTTCAATTTCAGATTTAATAGTGGTTAAACCATTAATAATGTCATCACGTTCTTGTTCAGTTAAAACGCCAACTTTTGCAAGCATAGTTGCATGTGCAATAGAACCTGCAATATCTTGTTTATAAAAGCGTTGGTCAAATTGAACAGATGCTGTAAATTCAGCAACAAATGCATCAGTAGCTTCAGAGAAACGACCGCCCCACATACCCGATGTTTGGGTTTGTGACGGATTTGAGGAATTAGAAGATGTGGTCATGTCGGCTCAATAGAATAAAAAGCGATAATATGCAAAGTAGTATAGCAAATTCGGAAACAGTTACCGAAAAACAAGTCGATCAAACTTTTGCACATATGCAGGGGGAAAATCATTCAATCTATTTTTTAACGAAAATAGGTCGTTGGCAATATTTAATTGAATTATTTATTGGCAGTGTTTTATTGGCATTGGTTTTGGTCTTGGCAGAAGCACAGGGATGGTCAGGGCTAAGCTTTGAGCGTTTTATTCAATATGTGCTTTATATCGATTGGGTACTTTTGTGCTTTGTTACTTTGGTTGAATACTTTCAGAAAACGCTTATAAAAGTGCATTTGGCACAATCATTTGTTATGGGTTTTTTGTTGTTGCAATTGATTGTCTTTTCGACAAGTGTTGGTCTTAATTTCTTTATACATTTAGGTGAAAACCTTGGCTTAGAAAATTTGAGCTTGGATGTCTTATTCGATAATATTGGTTTGCACTTGGGTTATGGCATATTGCTTGGCGCATTTTGCTTTAGATATTTATATGTACGTGAACAATGGGTGCAACAGCAGAACAGTGAATTACGCTCAAGAGTAGATGCCTTACAAGCACGTATACATCCTCACTTTTTATTTAATAGTTTAAACAACGTTATTAGTTTAATTGCAATAGATCCAGATAAAGCAGAGCAAATGCTTTTAAATTTATCTCGATTATTTCGTGCAAGTTTGCAAGAACTCAAGCTTGTGAGTTTGGCTGATGAAATTGAACTTTGCCAAAAATACTTAGAAATAGAACAAATTCGCTTAGGTGATCGGTTAAATGTAGATTGGAAATTTGAAAATAAGCAGCTTTTCAATCAAACACAAATTCCACTGCTGACTTTACAGCCACTACTTGAAAATAGTATTTTTCATGGTGTAGAGAAAATTTTAGCCAAAAGCACCATTAGTATATTGGTTGAAGTTTTAGATAATCATGTCAATATAGTGGTGACAAATCCCTTTATAATTAATGATGTTGCACAGCGTCAAAGTCATGGGATAGCAATAAAAAATATTAAACAGCGCTTGCAAGCCTATTATGGAAGTTCTGTGACATTTAGAACATTTTCAAGCAATCAAATATACACAACAGTGGTTCAGTACAGATACAAATAATACGTTTCAGGTTTCTTAAATTTTGGAAAATTAATTGGGTAGATGAATGTATGGATATATTGATTTGTGATGATGAATCTTTAGCAGTACAAAGATTATCAAAATTAGTTGAACAGCTTGGGCATAAAGTTGTTGCGACTGCATCACATGGTCAAGAAGCCATTGAACTTACACAAATTTACTCTCCAGACGTTATTTTACTTGATATTCAAATGCCAGAAATGGATGGCTTAACCTGTGCAAAGCGTTTACGTGAATTGGGTTTAATGCCTGCGATTGTTTTTTGTACGGCATATGATGAGTACGCACTAAATGCTTTTAAATCTCAAGCAGATGGATATTTGCTCAAACCTGTGCTAAAACAAGATTTACAACTGGTGTTAGATCAATTAACCAAGCTTACTCAAGCTCAGCTGAGTAACATAAAACAAAAAGAAAATATGGAAGAATTAAATAATCAGCGCACACAAATCGTGGCGAAGACCTTTCGAGGTGTAGAGCTAATTCCTGTGGAAAATATTTATTATTTTCTAGCAGATCAAAAGTATGTCACCGTTCGTCATAAGAATGGCAGTGTTCTTATTGATGAAACTTTGAAAGATTTAGAGCAAGAGTTTGGTGATGAATTTATTCGAATTCATCGTAATGCCTTGGTTTCTGTTAACTTTTTGAGCGGTTTGGAGCTTGTGAGTTCAGGGCAATATCAAGTGAGATGTCATGGCTTGGAAGAAAAATTATCCGTAAGTCGTCGACATTTACCGCTTTTAAGAGAGCGTCTACAAAAAATTTAATTGGCTTAAATATAAATTTTGACACAAGCAAAAGTTCAATTTACTTGCATTTTTAAGATTTCAAGTTAAGTTTACATGCATACTCAATCATTTATTTAAGCTGGCATAATGAAAACCCTTAAAATTGCAACTCGACAAAGCCCACTTGCTTTATGGCAAGCAGAACATATTCGTGCGCGTTTAGAGGCGTTACATGCAGATTTAACCGTTGAACTTGTAACTTTCGTTACGCAAGGCGACAAAATTTTAGATACGCCACTGGCAAAAATTGGTGGTAAAGGTTTATTTGTAAAAGAATTAGAAGCTGCATTATTAGATGGTCGAGCAGACCTTGCTGTACATTCAATGAAAGATGTTCCAATGGCATTGCCTGAAGGTTTAACGCTTGCAGTGATTTGTGAACGTGAAGATCCTCTAGATGCTTTTGTTTCAAATACTTATGCAAGCTTTGATGATTTACCGCAAGGTGCAAAAGTTGGAACATCTAGCTTACGTCGTAAATGCCAAATTTTAAAAGCACGTCCAGATTTAGAAATTATTGATTTACGTGGCAACGTAGGTACACGTTTATCTAAATTAGATGCGGGCAATTACGATGCAATTATTCTTGCAAGTGCAGGTTTAAAGCGTTTGGAATTAGCAGATCGAATTCGTCATACACTTGATCCAGTTGTGAGTTTACCAGCCGTTGGACAGGGTGCATTAGGTCTGGAATGTCGTGAAGATGATCAAGCAGTCTTAGATTTAATTTTGCCATTAATGCATGAAGAATCGAATGTTTGTGTACGTTCAGAACGTGCATTTAATGCATATTTAGAAGGTGGTTGCCAAGTTCCAATTGCAGGCTATGCGACATTACAAGATGGTCAATTAACCATTGAGGGTCGTGTAGGTAGCGTAGATGGTGAAACCTTACTTCAAGTGAATTTAAAAGGTCAGCCTGAAGATGCTGAAAAGCTAGGGGTTCAATTGGCTCAAGAATTACTTGCATTGGGTGCAGGTGAGCTTTTAAAAGCATTACATTAATATGCTTTTTATTAATACCCGTCCTCAAGATCGTGCAAAGCCATTAACGGTGGCTTTGCAACAACAGTTTATTGAAGTTATTGAACTTCCATTGTTAGAACTTATTGCACGTCCTTTATCAAGCGAGTTAACGTACTTATATCAGCAACTTTTCTCTGCAAAAGTTATTGTAGTAGTGAGTCCAACTGCTGTTGAAATTGGCATGAAATATCTAAAACAATTAGATATTCAATTGGCTGATTTAGCACATTTGAAATGGATTGCTGTAGGTCAAAAGACTGCTGAAAGTTTGCTGGACTATGGTGTTGAAAGCTTTATTCCAGATGTTGAAACATCGGAAGGTATGCTGAATTTATCGGTTTTAAAATCTTTAGATGCTCAAACTGAGATTGCATTTTGGCGTGGTGAAGGTGGTCGTCAATTTATGATGGATACTTTAATGTCAGAAGGGCATAAGGTTCTTAATTTTATTTTGTATGAACGTCAATGTCCTGAGCAGTCTAAGCAAGATATAGAAACAATAAAACAGCGGTTAATACAATCACCAAGTTATAAAATGGTGGTGAGTAGTGAGGCAAGTTGGTTAAATTGGATTGAATTAATTCAAAATAATCGTGATATTCTAAATAAAGCTGATTATTGGGTACTTGGGGAGCGATTATTTCAATTGTTACTTAATGATCAAAAGCAAAATAAGCTTAGTTTTAAAATTACAAAATTAGCCAATTTAAAAATAGATTCAATCATGCAACAAATTATTGTTGCTCAAGGGAAATCATGAAAAAGCTTTATATTTTTGTGCTCATAATTATTTTGGCTGTAGTCGCTAAATTAAGTTATGACGTATATAAAATATCGGAACAGCAAATTCAATTGCAGCAAGTGGTTAATAAGTTAGAAAAAACAAATTCGAGCTTAAATGATCAGTTAGTGGCAATTAAGCGTGAACCGAATGAAAGCAATTCTATTGAATCTAAAAAAACAACCGATGTTGATACGCATATTCAGCCGAATGATATGATTAAACAGCAATTAAATTTGGTTGAATTTGCATTAAGACAGCATCAATATCATTATGCAGTAGAGAAATTATTGGTACTTAATCAACAAATTAATGATTATGTTTTAGCGCCATCATTAAAAAATAGTTTGCATCAAGTTATTAATAAAGACGTACAAACGATTAAGCAATATGTAATAAATAGTGATGCACAACAACAGCAAATTAATCAGTTAATTTTGAAGTTAAATTCAGAGCTTAAACAAGAAATTATTCAACCGAATTTAACGATTTCACAGCCTGAAAATGGATACTTTTGGCAAAAATGGTTTTTTGTTGAATCTACTAAAAAACCAGCACAGCAATTAATGCAGCGCTCAGTAATTTTAAAAGAAGCACAGTTAAGATTACTTATTGCACGTGAAGCATTATCTCAAGGTCAATTTGTTCAATATCATCAAGAATTAACCGATATTATTCAGTTGCTAGAGCAATTACCAGATCAGGTTGCTAAACAAATTGTTCAACAAATTAAAATGCTTGATGGAATGACCTCTATTCCAGTTCCTGTATTAAGTACTCGAGCATTAATGGGCTAAGTTATGAAAACAGTTGTTCTTGCTTATGCACTTATTATTTTAATTTTTACTGCCATTTTGAGCCTATTAAATTATGGCTATGGTGCAGGTTATGTTTATATTTATTGGCGTGACTTACAAATACAAACCAATACTTGGGTTATTTTCTTTTTAACAATTTTAACCAGTTTATTTATACAAATATTATGGGTGCTAAGTAAGAGATACTTGATGCGTGAAAAGCGTAAAAATGAAGTTATTTTTGACTTTAAAAACTTGCATCCATATGAGCAATTGGCTGTTATTTCGCTTTTAGATGCGGAAATTGATCAGAAAGATTTCATTCAAACTGTATTTTCAAATTCAGGTTTATTGCAGGGTGTTATTGATTCTCAACTTGAATATGTACAAGGCAATTTACCTCAGGCACTTATATCGTTAGAACAAACCAATGCAATGGCATTTGAGTTGGCGGAAATTCAACGCATCCGTATTTACTTGGCACAGAATGATGCTGAGAAGGCGCTAACGCATCTTGAGTTCTTAAATCAGCATGAATTATCACCTTGGTTAAATGATGTTAAAAACTCGTATGAGCGCACATTACAAGATTTATGGGGCGCTTTTGCAGTTGCATTTCCGTGGAATTATTTACGCTCAACCAAATATGGTCATTTAAATATCGATAAAAAAGTTGACTGGTTAAAGCAGTTACTTAAACAGTTTGATCAAGCAAGTTTTGATAATTTAGAAGATTTAAAGCAACGTTATTTGGCTTTATCTAATAATATCTCTGAAAAAAGTTATGAGGTGAATGTGCTTTGGTTAAAAGTACTTTCACGCTTACCAGAGCTAAGTGAACAGCATGAAGAGCTTGCAGAATATTTGTTAGGGACTCAATTTGATCAGGAAGTTTTCTACTTATGGTTCCAGCAGCAAGTATTAAAGCAGAACCCAGATTATGCAACGATTGAACAAAAAATTGAATATTGGGAAGCGAAATATCCTGCATTGCCTGTATTAAGTTTTGTGAAATGGCATGTTTTCCAAGAGCAAGGTCGTTTTGCAGAAGCAGAGCAATTATTAACACTTTATCCTGATCATGTGTTAATGAACTATTTAAGAATTAAATCGACTTTAAAAGATCAAGATCATTTAGTTCAGCAGCTTAATTTGATTTTTGAGAATAATGCGAATCATGTAGCAATTAAAATATAAGGTGAATAATGACTGCACTTAAAGATTATCCCGTGATATATGAGCAACAAGTTGCTTGGGGTGATATGGATGCTTTTGGGCATGTTAATAATGTAATTTATTATCGATATATTGAAAGTGCTCGATTATGTTATTTGGATAAATTAAATATTTTTGAGCAAGATATTTATACAGTTGTTGCATCAAATCAATGTAAATATATTCAACCTGTATTATATCCAGATCGTTTAAAAATAGGCGCGCGTGTAGATGAAATAAGAAATAGTGCATTTAGAATGCATTATTCTATTTGGAGTGAAAAGCTGAGTAATATCGTTGCAACGGGTGAGGCTGTAATTGTATGTGTAAATAAAAATGATATGAAAAAAGTACAAATACCCACTTATATTAAAGATAAAATTAAGCAATTAGAAAATGAGATTAATCATCTAATTGAGTAAATTGGAGAAATAATAAATTGTTTTTAATTGTAGTTTGTTGACTTTAAATGATTGAATTTTTTTATTTATATAAATAATATGGTCGAGTTAATTAATAAAATCAATATTCAGAAATTGGAGTTTATAATGCCAGATATTAGTAATATGTCTGTTGAACAGTTAAAACGTTTACAGCTTGAAGCTGAAGCTTTAATTGCATCTAAAAAAGATCAAGCAATAGAAGATGCATATAATCAAATTTTAGCAATTGCTGAAAGTGTTGGTTTATCTGTAGACCAGATTGTTGAGTTTGGCTCTGTTAAACGTAAAAAAGGCACACGTAAAGCAGTAGAACCTAGATACCGTAATAAGGGTAATACTGAAGAAACTTGGACTGGTCGTGGTAAACAACCTCGTTGGTTAGTTGCACAACTTGAAAAAGGTGCAAAATTAGAAGATTTTCTTATCTAATTTTTTAATTAATAATGCGCTGAAAAGTATTTATTTTAAAAGCCAAGTTTAATGAACTTGGTTTTTTTATGTTTGATGGTTTTAAATTGTATTGAGTTTATAAAACCGTAAGCTATTTTAATCATTCAGCGTGATATTATAATTCAAAATCACTATTGAGTAGCTTTTTATGACTTGGAAATTGCAGGCCATTACAGGTGAGTTCACAGGGCAAGAGATTCTCATTGACCGTGATATGTTGGTTGGTCGTCATCAAGATTCAGATATTCTTTTACAATCTTCTGAAATTTCACGTAAGCACGCAGCATTTTTATTGAAAAATAATGAGCTTTGGCTTCAAGATTTGAAATCTTCAAACGGAACATTTGTAAACGATGTCCGTATTGAAGAAGAAACTCTTATTGAAGCTGAAGATATTGTTCAGTTTGCAAGTTTAAAGTTTTCTGTACTACAAGAAGCGCAAAAAATTGAAAAGCCTACATTTATGCAAGGTGTAGAACTTCAACCTGTTGTCGTGGCAGATAAAGAAGAAGTAAAACAAGCTATTCAACAGCCTTCAGAAGCTATTGCGACATCTGAAACTGCGGCTAAGCAAGAAGAACTTACACCTGCACAGCAAATGAATGAGCAGGGTATGCCAGACTTAAAAGCACGTGATGCAAGTGTTCAAGTCACTAAAGAAGGTATGCCAACAAATGTTGGTATTCCAAAACCTGCGCCAATTCCTGCTGATGTAGATTTAACTGCGCCTATGAAACGTGAGGAATGTGAAGTTGAAATTCCTGCGGTTTGCGTAGAAGAGGAAAAAGAAGCACAAAAAAATGCTTCAGTTGGTTTGGTGGCTGTTATCGCGATTGTTATTTTGGCAATTATTGCATTTGTATTGTTTAAATAACGTTGGTTTAGCATACAATCGAAGGCATGCAATCGCATGCCTTTTTTATTGTGGAGTGAAAATGTCTGTCGCAAAGCTTAATAGTCGAGAAGTAATTTTATTTGACCTAGATGGCACTTTGGTTGATTCCGCTTCAGATTTATATCGTGCAATGAATTTGAGCTTAAAAGAATTGAATTTACCACTTGTGACAGAGCAGCAAGTTCGTGTTTGGGTAGGTAAGGGTACAGCAATTTTTTGTGATAGCGTTTTGAAGCATATCACAGGGGAAGTTGATCCAACGCAACATGAGCAATTACTTGCAACATTCTTAAAAATTTATAATGCAGAACCTTGTGTAGAAACTTTACCTTTTGATGGTGTTGTTGAGTTTTTAGATTGGGCTTCAGCACAACATAAAAAACTGATTTGCGTGACCAATAAGCCTGAACAGCCTGCAAGAGCAATTATTAAAGAATTAGCTTTAGACCATTATTTTGAAGATATTATTGGTGGTGATCGATTTGCAGAGCGCAAACCACATCCTAAACAACTGCTTCATTGTGTAGAAACTTACCAAGTGACTAAAGATCAAGTGCTCATGATTGGAGATTCAAGCAATGATGTAGAAGCTGCTCGTCGTGCAGGAGTAGATTGTATTGTGCTTAGCTATGGCTATAATCATGGTGAAAATATTTTAGAATGTCAGCCACAGCAAGTTGTTGATGATCTTAGAGAATTAATTGCGTAAAGCAGCGGTAAATGAAGGAATGTTGAAAATGAGTACTTGTGTGGTTTTTCGATGGCGAAGCTCAGTTAAATAAAATCGAATGAAATGAACATCGTCCATTAAGAAATTTTTTAGAGAAAAACATGACTACTCAAGCTCAATTCAACTTATTAAAAGATGTTGGCTATAATCTTATTCCTGTATATCGTCAGCGTTTAGCAGATACAGAAACACCGCTTTCTGTGTTTGCACGATTAAAATCTCACGAACAAGCTTATCTTTTTGAATCTGTGGAAGGTGGTGAAAACTGGGCGCGCTATTCCATTATTGGTTTGGGGGAGTCTACAGTTTTCTCGTGCAATGAAGGCCAGCTTACGGTTCAGCAAGCAGATGGTGCTATCGTAAAACAAGAATGTGCAGATCCATTTCAATATATCCGAGATTTTCAAGCGCAATATAAAGTTCCAACAAAAAATGATTTACCTGCGTTACCAAGCTTTACAGGTGGTCTAGTTGGGTATTTTGGTTATGACTCAGTTCGTTATATCGAACCTCGTTTAAAGAATATGCCAGAAGCAGATCCTGTAGGTTTGCCTGATATTTGGATGATGCTTTCTAAAACCGTCATCGTTTTTGATAATTTGAAAGATACCTTGTTTTTAATTGTTCATGCAGATGTGAACGATACAGATGCTTATACAAAAGCACAGGCTGAGCTAGATGCATTGGAAGAGCTTCTAGCAACACCAATTAGCCTTAAAGCAGAAAAGCACACAGCACCGCATTTTGAGTCGCTTACAGGTAAAGAGAAGTATTTAGAGTCAATTGAAACTGTAAAAGAATACATTCGAGCAGGCGATGTAATGCAAGTTGTTCCTGGGCATCGTATGGTTTCAGACTTTGATGGTGAGCCATTGCAGGTTTATCGTGCGCTACGCCATTTAAATCCATCGCCGTATTTGTTCTTGGTGCAAGGCAAAACATTAGAAAATAAAAAACCATTCCATATTGTCGGTTCATCACCAGAAATTTTATCTCGTTTGGAAAATGGTATTGCAACAGTTCGCCCATTAGCGGGTACACGACCACGCGGCAAAACCAAAGAAGAAGATTTAGCGCTTGAGCAAGATTTACTATCAGATGAAAAAGAAATTGCAGAGCATCTTATGCTAATTGATCTTGGGCGAAATGATGTAGGTCGCATTGCAAAAATTGGAAAAGTACAAGTTACAGATAAAATGGTGATCGAACGTTATTCGCATGTCATGCATATTGTGTCGAATGTTCAAGCAGAAGTTAGAGATGATGTAGATGCTTTAGATGTATTTAAGGCAACGTTCCCCGCTGGAACACTTTCTGGTGCACCAAAAATTCGCGCAATGGAAATTATTGACGAAGTTGAACCTGTAAAACGTGGAATTTTCGGTGGAGCTGTTGGTTATTTAGGCTGGCATGGCGAAATGGACATGTCTATTGCAATTAGAACATGCGTAATTCGTGAAAATAAGGTGTTTGTTCAAGCAGGAGCGGGGCTTGTTGCAGACTCAAATCCTGAATCTGAGTGGCAAGAAACGCAAATAAAAGCTCGCGCAGTGATCAAAGCGGTTGAATTATCGTCAAATGGATTGATTTTGTGAGTTTTTAACGTTTTTTTTGAAAAAAACACTTGCACGGATTCTAAGTTTTGCTAAACTGCACACCGTTCCGATACGAAACGTACGAAACACTAAGAAACGCCGGCATAGCTCAGTTGGTAGAGCAACTGACTTGTAATCAGTAGGTCCACAGTTCGAATCCGTGTGCCGGCACCATCTTAGGAGTTTTGAGTCGAGTAAAAGAGCGACACTGGAAGTAAGTGTAAATGGTGAGGTTCCCGAGCGGTCAAAGGGGGCGGACTGTAACTCCGCTACGAAAGTTTCGAAGGTTCGAATCCTTCCCTCACCACCAATTTAAGACTTCAATAAGTGGATGTACCAACATCGTGCGGGAGTAGCTCAGTTGGTAGAGCGGCAGCCTTCCAAGCTGCATGTCGCGAGTTCGACCCTCGTCTCCCGCTCCATTGAAGCGAAAATTTGCTCTTATAGCTCAGTGGTAGAGCACTCCCTTGGTAAGGGAGAGGTCTCGAGTTCAAATCTCGATAAGAGCTCCAGATTACAGTTTAGTGATTTTGTCACAAAGTTAAATAAAGCAGGCTATTTAGTCTGCTTTTTAAGTATTTAGGGTGTCTATTTTTTAGGCGATTAGTCGATTTTAGCAATCTTAGAGTTGTGTCGACGTAAACGAGGAGAATCTCATGGCTAAGGCTAAGTTTGAACGTAATAAGCCACACGTTAACGTGGGCACAATTGGTCACGTCGACCATGGTAAAACAACTTTAACAGCTGCAATTGCAACTGTATGTGCAAAAACTTTTGGTGGCGAAGCGAAAGACTATGCTGCAATTGACTCTGCACCTGAAGAAAAAGCACGTGGTATTACAATTAATACTTCACACGTAGAATACGATTCAGTAATTCGTCACTACGCACACGTAGACTGTCCAGGTCACGCCGATTATGTTAAAAACATGATTACTGGTGCTGCTCAAATGGATGGCGCGATCCTTGTATGTGCTGCGACTGATGGTCCAATGCCACAAACTCGTGAACACATCCTTCTTTCTCGCCAAGTAGGCGTACCTTACATCGTTGTATTCTTAAACAAATGCGACCTTGTAGATGACGAAGAATTACTTGAATTAGTAGAAATGGAAGTTCGTGAACTTCTTTCTGCTTACAACTTCCCTGGCGATGATACTCCAATCATCCGTGGTTCAGCTTTAGCTGCGCTTAACGGTGACCAAGGTCAATACGGCGAACCAGCTGTAGTAGCTCTTGTTGAAGCTCTAGATTCTTACATTCCAGAGCCAGAACGTGCTATCGATCTTCCATTCCTTATGCCAATCGAAGACGTATTCTCTATCTCAGGTCGTGGTACAGTAGTAACTGGCCGTGTTGAGACTGGTATCGTACGTGTTGGTGAAGAAGTTGAAATCGTTGGTATTAAAGATACAGTTAAAACAACTGTAACTGGCGTAGAAATGTTCCGTAAACTTCTTGATGAAGGTCGTGCGGGCGAGAACTGTGGTGTTCTTCTACGTGGTACTAAACGTGAAGACGTTCAACGTGGTCAAGTACTTGCTAAACCAGGTGCAATCAAGCCGCATACTAAATTTGACGCAGAAGTATACGTACTTTCTAAAGAAGAAGGTGGTCGTCATACTCCATTCCTTAACGGTTACCGTCCACAGTTCTACTTCCGTACAACTGACGTAACTGGCGCTATTTCTCTTCAAGAAGGCGTTGAAATGGTTATGCCTGGTGACAACGTAGAAATGGCGGTAGAATTAATCCACCCAATCGCAATGGACCCAGGTCTACGTTTTGCGATCCGTGAAGGTGGTCGTACAGTTGGTGCTGGTGTAGTTGCTAAAGTAACTGCATAATCGCTAATGGTATTTCAAGTTGGGGCTTCGGCTCCAGCTTGTTTTGTAGGTCAGTAGTTCAATTGGTAGAGCGTCGGTCTCCAAAACCGAATGTTGGGGGTTCGAGTCCCTCCTGGCCTGCCATTTTTTAAAAAAAACTTGATGCTGGTTAAATTGGTCATATAATAAGTCGCGAGTTCTACGACGAGTACAAAAATGTCGAATGATAAATCGCGTGACGCATTAAGCGAAGCGCCAATCCCTCAAAGAAATAATTCTGCTGAAATCGTAAGCTCTAGTTCACCGATAGACTATATTTTATGGATTTTTTCTATAATTTTATTTATCGCTGCAATGCTGACAAATCAACATTTGCCAGGATATTGGGCGCCTGCGAATGATGTTTGGGTTCGGGTTGGTGTGATTTTGGCTTGTATCGTAGCCGCTTTAGGTTTATTATACGCCACCCATCAAGGCAAAGGCTTTGTTCGCTTACTAAAAGATTCGCGAATTGAGTTGCGTCGAGTGACCTGGCCAACCAAAAATGAAACTGTGACCACATCATGGCAAGTTTTATTGGTTGTAATCATTGCTGCAATTGTTTTGTGGTGTTTTGATTATATTTTAGGCTGGCTAATGAAGTTTATTATCGGGTAAGAGAGCTATGAAACGTTGGTACATTATTCATGCCTATTCAGGTTATGAAAAACAAGTGATGCGTTCGCTTAATGATCGAATCCAGCGTAGCGCTGTTGCCGATAGCTTTGGTGAAGTCCTTGTCCCTACTGAAGAAGTGGTGGAAATGAAGGAAGGTAAAAAGCGTAAGTCTGAGCGTAAATTCTTTCCTGGCTATGTGTTAGTCGAAATGGAAATGAATGATGATACTTGGCATATCGTGAAAGAGTGTCCCAAAGTACTTGGCTTTATTGGTGGTACTGCAGAAAAACCTGCACCTATTACTCAAAAAGAAGCTGATGCAATCTTAGCTCGCGTGCGTAATACTGGTGAAGCACCTCGTCCTAAGACGATGTTTGAACCAGGCGAAGAATTACTTGTTGTGGACGGTCCATTCACTGACTTTAAAGGTGTTGTGGAAGAAGTTCTGTACGAAAAGTCACGTTTAACACTGACTATTAATGTATTTAACCGACCAACTCAAGTTGAATTGGAATTTCGTCAAGTCGAAAAATCAGTTTAATTTTAATTGGTTAAAAACGCCCGATTTTTCTAAGATCGGGCATTGTTGTTGTAACGGTTATCGTTACTTGAAAACGTTGGGGAGCCTTAATCGGCGTTTGTACCCAGAGGTAATTTGAAATGGCTAAGAAGATTGACGGCTATATCAAGCTGCAAGTTCCAGCTGGTAAAGCGAATCCATCTCCACCGATTGGTCCTGCACTAGGTCAACGTGGTGTTAACATCATGGCATTCTGTAAAGAGTTCAATGCTGCTACACAAAAAGTTGAAGCTGGTCTACCAATTCCTGTAGTGATTACTGTGTACAACGATAAGTCGTTCACATTCATCATGAAAACTCCTCCTGCTGCTATTCTTCTTAAGAAAGCTGCTGGTATCCAAAAGGGTTCGGCTGTACCTAACAAAACTAAAGTTGGTAAGTTGACTCGTGCTCAATTGGAAGAAATTGCGACTACTAAAGAACCAGATTTAACTGGTGCTGATTTAGACGCACGTGTACGTACCATTGCTGGTTCTGCGCGTTCTATGGGCTTGGAAGTGGAGCTTTAAGACATGGCTAAATTAACTAAACGTCAAAAAGCGATTGCAGCTGCTATTGAAGCTAACAAAGTTTACACTTTGGAAGAAGCTGTACAAGTATTAACAAGCCTACCTGCTGTTAAATTCAAAGAATCTTTGGATGTTTCAGTAAACCTAGGTGTTGATCCTCGTAAATCTGACCAAGTTGTTCGTGGCGCGACTACACTTCCTGCAGGTACTGGTAAAACTGTACGTGTTGCTGTGTTTGCTCAAGGCGCTGCTGCTGAAGCTGCTAAAGCTGAAGGCGCGGACGTTGTTGGTTTTGATGATCTAGCTGAAAGCATTCAAGCTGGTAACCTTGACTTCGACGTAGTAATTGCTGCTCCAGATGCAATGCGCGTTGTTGGTAAGTTGGGTACTATTCTTGGTCCACGTGGCTTAATGCCAAACCCTAAAGTGGGTACTGTAACTCCTGACGTAGCTAGCGCTGTTAAAAACGCTAAAGCTGGTCAAGCACGTTACCGCGTAGACAAAGCTGGTATTATCCATGCTGCGATCGGTCAAGTAGGTTTTGAAGCTACTGCTGTTCGTTCGAACGTTGAAGCTTTAATTGCTGACTTAAAACGTTTGAAGCCTGCTACATCTAAAGGCGTTTACATCAAAAAGATCACTTTGAGCTCAACTATGGGTCCTGGTCTTACTGTTGATGTTGCAAACGTTTCTAAATAAGTTTCGACTTATTACAGAATTTTAAAGCCCTGAGTAAAAATCAAAGCGCTGCTTTGATTTTTACGCAAGAAAAAACCGGTCTCGGGCTTCTTGCAAACTTAGGCAAACTTTGAATTGATAAATATTTGTTTATCAGCGTCAAAGACCTCAGGCGAAGGGAGTTTACTTCCTTCTTAATTTTCCAGCCTGCGTAGACGCGGTGGTGTGATTTGTTCATCCTCCGCGTGTAAGTTCAGAAATGAATTTACGAATTGGGAGTGTACTTCGAGTAAGTACATAAATCACCGTTAGGAGGTTTTACAATGGCTCTTCTTATCGAAGGCAAAAAACAGATCGTTGCTGAAGTAGCTGAAGTTGCTTCTACAGCGTTTGCTGCTGTTGTTGCTGACTACCAAGGTTTAACAGTTGAGCAATTAACTGCTCTACGTGTTGAAGCTCGTAAACTAGGTGTTGCTACACGTGTTGTACGTAATACTTTAGCTAAACGTGCTCTTCAAGATACTCAATTCACTATCTTGAACGAAACTCTTGTTGGCCCAACAATCTTAGCTTTCTCGACTTCTGAAGACGACATGGGTGCTGCTGCACGTTTGTTTGAAGAATTCGCTAAAACTAATAAAGCATTTGAACTTAAAGCTGCTGCATTTGATGGCAAACTTTATCAAGGTGCTGAAGTTAGCGTTATCGCTAATCTTCCGAACCAAGAGAAAGCGCTTACTATGCTTGCAAACGTTCTTCAAGCTCCTATTTCGAAATTGGGTCGCTTACTTACAGCGCTCAACGAGAAAAAAGAGTCAGAAGCTGCATAAGCTCAAACTTAAACACACATCATTCAATACCCATTTGGAGTTAATCTCATGGCTTTAACAAACGAAGAAATCCTAAACGCAGTAGCTGAAAAAACTGTTCTTGAACTTGTTGAACTTATTTCTGCTTTCGAAGAAAAATTCAACGTATCTGCTGCTGCTGTAGCTGTAGCTGCAGGTCCTGCTGCTGCTGCTGCTGAAGAGCAATCAGAATTCAACGTAGAGTTGACTTCTTTCGGCGCGAACAAAGTTGCTGTAATTAAAGCAGTTCGTGAAGTTACTGGTCTTGGCTTAAAAGAAGCTAAAGACATGGTTGAAGGCGCTCCAGCTATTCTTAAAGAAGCTGTTTCTAAAGAAGAAGCTGAAGAACTTAAGAAGAAACTTGAAGAAACTGGCGCTACAATTACTGTTAAGTAATTTCGCTAGGGGGCTAATGAAAAATTAACCCCGAAATTTGGCTGATGGCTCTTGGGTCATCAGCCTTTTTGCGTTACAATAATCGGCTCGATTTTTGTTTGCGTGATGCAAAAAGCACCACATTTATAATAATTGAATAAAATTAAATGCTTACCAATATTTTTCCATGTTTAAAAATATTGTTAAGCGTTTTAATACCACTGAAAATTGCAGCATTTGAACAAGGTGGTGGTCATATCGACCTGCGTAATTCCTTCTAAACCCGTTCTGCAGGCGGGTTTAGTTTACTTTCCGAGGACTCCAGATGGCATACTCATATACCGAAAAGAAACGGATCCGTAAGAATTTTGGTAAATTGCCGAGTGTGATGGATGCTCCGTACTTGCTTTCGATTCAGGTCGATTCGTACAGAACATTCCTTCAAGATGGCAAAACACCAAAAAACCGCGAAGATATCGGTCTCCAAGCCGCATTTCGTTCAGTTTTCCCTATAGAAAGTTATTCTGGCAATGCTGCTTTAGAATTTGTTGAGTATAGTCTTGGTAAGCCTGAGTTTGATGTTCGCGAATGTATTCTTCGTGGCTCAACTTATGCGGCACCAATGCGCGTAAAAATTCGTTTGATCCTTAAAGATCGCGAAACAAAATCTATTAAAGATGTGCGTGAGCAAGAAGTGTACATGGGTGAAATGCCACTCATGACAGATAACGGTACTTTCGTTATTAACGGTACTGAGCGTGTAATCGTATCTCAATTGCACCGTTCGCCAGGCGTATTCTTCGATCACGATAAAGGCAAAACACACTCAAGTGGTAAAGTCCTTTATTCTGCTCGTATCATTCCTTACCGTGGTTCATGGTTAGACTTCGAGTTTGATGCGAAAGATTTAGTATATGTACGTATTGACCGTCGTCGCAAATTATTAGCAACTGTTGTACTTCGTGCTTTAGGTTATAAAGACGAACAGATCTTAGACTTATTCTTTGAGAAAGTTCCTGTATACCTAGACATGGGTAGCTACCAAATTGACCTTGTGCCTGAACGCCTACGTGGTGAAATGGCTCAATTCGACATTCTTGATGCTGACGGCAAAGCGATTGTTGAACAAGGTAAACGTATTAATGCGCGTCATGTTCGTCAAATGGAAGCTGCTGGCTTAACTAAGCTTTCAGTTCCTGATGAATACTTGTACGAACGTATTACTGCTGAAGACATCGCTTTACGTGATGGCGATGTTATTGCTGCAAACACAGTATTGAGCCATGAAATCATGGTTAAGATTGCAGAAGGCGGCGTTAAGCAGTTCAATATTCTGTTCACAAATGACATCGATCGTGGTTCATTCATTGCAGATTCTTTACGTGCTGATACGACAACAAGTCGTGAAGAAGCGCTTGTAGAAATCTACAAAGTAATGCGTCCAGGCGAGCCACCAACGAAAGAAGCTGCTGAAAACTTATTCAACAACTTGTTCTTCTCTTCTGAGCGTTATGACTTATCTCCTGTGGGTCGTATGAAGTTCAACCGTCGTTTAGGTCGTCCTTACGAAGTTGGTACAGATCAGAAGTCACGTGAAGTTGAAGGTATTTTATCGAACGAAGATATCACTGATGTTTTAAAGACATTAATTGAAATTCGTAACGGTAAAGGCGAAGTAGACGATATCGATCACTTGGGTAACCGTCGTGTTCGTTCTGTTGGTGAAATGACAGAAAACCAATTCCGTGTTGGTTTAGTTCGTGTTGAGCGTGCTGTTAAAGAGCGCTTAAGCCAAGCTGAAACTGATAACTTATCTCCGCAAGATTTAATCAATGCGAAGCCAGTTGCTGCTGCAATCAAAGAATTCTTTGGTTCAAGCCAGTTATCTCAGTTCATGGACCAAAACAACCCATTATCTGAAATCACGCATAAACGTCGTGTATCGGCTCTTGGTCCCGGCGGTTTGACTCGTGAACGTGCGGGCTTTGAAGTACGTGACGTACATCAAACTCACTACGGTCGTGTATGTCCAATTGAAACTCCGGAAGGTCCAAACATTGGTTTGATCAACTCGCTTTCTGTTTATGCTAAAGCGAATAGCTTTGGTTTCTTAGAAACACCATACCGTAAAGTTGTTGATGGCCGTGTAACAATGGACATTGAATACTTATCGGCAATTGAAGAAGTGGGTACTGTAATTGCACAGGCCGATTCTGCAGTTGATGCTGATGGTAATTTAACGGAAGAAGTTGTATCTGTACGTCACCAAGGTGACTTCGTACGTATGCCTCCAGAAAAAGTAACGCATATGGATGTATCTGCTCAGCAGGTTGTATCTGTAGCTGCGTCACTCATTCCGTTCCTTGAACACGATGATGCCAACCGTGCATTAATGGGTTCAAACATGCAACGTCAGGCTGTTCCTACGTTAATCGCTGACAAACCACTCGTAGGTACGGGTATGGAAGCGAACGTAGCACATGACTCTGGTGTATGTGTGATCGCGAACCGTGGTGGTCGTATTGAATACGTAGATGCTTCGCGTGTTGTTATTCGTGTAAACGAAGATGAAATGATCGCTGGTGAAGCAGGTGTAGATATCTACAACCTGATCAAATACACACGTTCGAACCAAAACACTTGTATCAACCAAAAAGTGCTTGTAAGCATGGGTGATCAAGTTGGTCGTGGTGATGTATTAGCTGATGGTCCATCTACAGATGGCGGTGAATTGGCTCTTGGTCAAAACATGCGCGTAGCGTTCATGACTTGGAACGGTTACAACTATGAAGACTCGATCTTATTATCTGAGCGTGTTCTTCAAGAAGATCGTTTAACTTCGATTCATATTCAAGAATTGTCATGTGTTGCTCGTGATACTAAGTTAGGTGCAGAAGAAATTACTGCAGATATTCCTAACGTAGGTGAAGCTGCACTTTCTAAACTTGATGAATCGGGTATTGTTTATATCGGTGCTGAAGTTGCTGCTGGTGACATCCTTGTAGGTAAAGTAACGCCTAAAGGTGAAACACAGTTAACACCGGAAGAAAAATTGCTTCGCGCAATCTTCGGTGAAAAAGCTGCTGACGTTAAAGACTCATCTTTACGCGTATCTTCAAGCGTTAAAGGTACAGTTATTGACGTTCAAGTGTTTACACGTGACGGTCTTGAAAAAGATGAACGTGCTCAAGCAATTGAAAAAGCACAACTTGATGCATACCGTAAAGATTTGAAAGAAGAGTTCAAAATCTTCGAAGAAGCTGCTCGTGAACGTATCATTCGTTTATTGACTGGTAAAGAATCTAACGGTGGTGGTACAACTAAACGTGGCGACAAACTTTCTGAAGATATGTTGGCAGGTTTAGAGCTAGTTGATTTGTTGGATATCCAACCAGTTGATGAAGCAATTGCAGAACGTTTAACTCAAATTCAAGTGTTCTTGAAAGAAAAGAGCTTCGAAATTGATGAGAAATTTGCAGAGAAAAAACGCAAACTTTCTACAGGTGATGAACTTACAACTGGCGTATTGAAAGTTGTTAAAGTTTACTTAGCTGTTAAACGTCGCATCCAACCGGGTGACAAAATGGCGGGTCGTCATGGTAACAAAGGTGTTGTATCAAACATCCTACCAGTAGAAGACATGCCACACGATGCAAATGGTGTTCCAGTTGATATCGTACTTAACCCGCTAGGTGTACCTTCACGTATGAACGTGGGTCAGATTCTAGAAACTCACTTAGGTATGGCTGCTCGCGGTCTTGGCGAAAAAATCGACAAGATGATGCAAGAGCAACGTACAATCATGGAACTTCGTGAATTCTTAGATAAGATTTACAACAAAGTTGGTGGCGAGCAAGAAGATCTGGATAGCTTAACTGACCAAGAAGTTCTAGCACTTTCTAAGAACTTGCGTAAAGGTGTTCCTTTAGCAACTCCTGTATTTGATGGTGCTGATGAAGGTCAAATCAAAGAGTTATTAGAACTTGCGGGCATTTCACGTACTGGTCAAACAGTATTGTATGATGGACGCACAGGTGAGCGTTTTGACCGTCCTGTAACTGTTGGTTACATGTATATGTTGAAACTTAACCACTTGGTAGACGACAAAATGCATGCGCGTTCTACTGGTTCTTACTCGTTAGTTACGCAACAGCCGCTTGGTGGTAAAGCACAATTCGGTGGTCAGCGTTTCGGTGAGATGGAAGTTTGGGCACTTGAAGCATATGGTGCAGCTTACACGCTCCAAGAAATGCTTACAGTTAAGTCGGATGACGTTGAAGGTCGTACTCGTATCTACAAGAACATTGTAGATGGAAACCATTATATGGATCCGGGTATGCCAGAATCGTTCAACGTATTGACCAAAGAGATCCGTTCTTTAGGTATCAACATTGAACTGAAAAATGGTGACTAATTAGTTCCATTTAATCCCCCTTGCGAAGCAGTGCTTCTCACCCTTTGAAAAGGAGCAAGGGTGGATTTTCAGTTAAAAAACAATATTTGTGACCCAGTTGTTGAGTGAAAATCTCCACAACACACGGAGAAAAAAATTGAAAGACTTGCTCGATATCATGCGCAAAAAGACGGATTCAGACGGTCATGCTCCTGTAGAGTTTGACCGCATCCGTATTGGTCTTGCGTCACCAGAAATGATTAAGTCATGGTCTCATGGTGAAGTTAAAAAGCCTGAAACCATTAACTATCGTACGTTCAAACCAGAACGTGATGGTTTGTTCTGTGCCAAAATCTTTGGTCCAGTAAAAGATTACGAATGCTTGTGTGGTAAATACAAGCGTATGAAATACAAAGGCGTCATTTGTGAAAAATGTGGCGTTGAAGTAACAACTGCGAAAGTTCGTCGTGAACGTATGGGTCACATCGAATTAGCTTCTCCAGTTGCACATATTTGGTTCTTGAAATCATTACCAAGCCGTATCGGTTTATTACTTGATATGACGCTTCGTGATATTGAACGCGTATTGTATTTCGAATCTTATGTTGTAACTGACCCTGGTATGACTCCATTTGAGAAATACCAACTTCTTAACGATGAAGAATACTTCAATGCGTTAGAAGAGCACGGTGATGAATTCACTGCGAAAATGGGTGCAGAAGCAGTTCAAGATTTGTTGAAAGACATCGATCTTGAAAACGAAATTTCTCGTTTACGTGAAGAAATTCCGAATACAACTTCAGAAACTAAGCTTAAAAAAGCTTCTAAGCGTTTGAAGTTGATGGAAGCGTTCAAAGAATCTAACAACAAACCAGAATGGATGGTGTTGACTGTACTTCCAGTTCTTCCACCAGATCTTCGTCCGTTAGTTCCTCTTGAAGGTGGTCGTTTCGCGACTTCTGACTTGAACGATCTTTACCGTCGTGTAATTAACCGTAACAACCGTTTAAAACGTCTTCTTGACCTTGCGGCTCCAGACATTATCGTACGTAACGAAAAACGTATGTTACAAGAGTCTGTAGATGCATTGCTTGATAACGGTCGTCGTGGTCGCGCAATTACAGGTTCGAACAAACGTCCTCTTAAATCTTTGGCAGATATGATCAAAGGTAAACAAGGTCGTTTCCGTCAAAACTTACTTGGTAAGCGTGTTGACTATTCTGGTCGTTCGGTAATTACTGTAGGTCCTACTTTACGTTTACACCAATGTGGTCTTCCGAAAAAAATGGCACTTGAATTATTCAAGCCATTCATTTTCGCTAAACTACAAGCATCTGGCCAAGCAACAACCATTAAAGCTGCGAAGAAAATGGTTGAGCGCGAAACTCCAGAAGTTTGGGACGTTCTTGCATCTGTAATTCGTCAACATCCAGTAATGTTGAACCGTGCGCCAACACTTCACCGTTTAGGTCTTCAAGCATTTGAACCTACTCTTATTGAAGGTAAAGCGATCCGTCTTCACCCGTTAGTTTGTGCGGCATTTAACGCCGACTTCGACGGTGACCAAATGGCGGTACACGTTCCATTAACACTTGAAGCTCAATTAGAAGCTCGTGCGTTAATGATGTCTACAAACAACATCTTGTCTCCAGCGAACGGTGAGCCAATCATCGTACCTTCTCAAGACGTTGTCTTAGGCTTGTATTACATCACTCGTGATGCGATCAATGCCAAAGGTGAAGGTATGGTGTTTGCGGATACTGACGAAGTAAACCGTGCACTTGCAACAGGTCAAGTTGATTTACACGCTCGTGTTAAAGCACGTGTACATCAAACTGTTATTGATGAAGATGGTAACCGTGAGCAGCAAACGATTGTTGTAGATACAACTCCAGGTCGTTGCTTACTTTGGGAAGTTGTTCCTGAAGGTATGGATTTCCAACAAATTAACCTTGAGATGAACAAAAAGAACATCTCTAAGTTAATTAACTCTTGCTACCGTAAATTAGGTCTTAAAGATACTGTTATCTTTGCTGACCAATTGATGTACTTGGGCTTCCGTCAAGCGACTCGTTCAGGCGTTTCTGTTGGTATGGAAGACATGTTAATTCCACCAAACAAAGAAGCGATTATTGCGAAATCTGAAGCTGAAGTTCGTGAAATCGAACAACAGTTTGAACAAGGCTTCGTAACTGCTGGTGAACGTTATAACAAAGTGGTCGATATTTGGGCGCGTACAAACGACCAAGTAGCGAAAGCGATGATGGATAACTTATCTTTCACAACTGTTAAAAACAAACAGGGTGAAGATGAGAAGCAAAAATCATTCAACTCGATTTACATGATGTCTGACTCAGGTGCCCGTGGTTCGGCAGCTCAGATTCGTCAGTTAGCGGGTATGCGTGGTTTGATGGCTAAGCCAGATGGCTCGATCATTGAAACACCAATTAAAGCGAACTTCCGTGAAGGTTTGACAGTACTTCAGTACTTCATTTCAACACACGGTGCACGTAAAGGTTTGGCCGATACAGCACTTAAAACAGCAAACTCGGGTTACTTAACTCGTCGTCTAGTAGACGTAGCGCAAGACTTAGTAATTACTGAGCCAGATTGCGGTACTTTAGGCGGTCTTGTAATGACTCCGTTCATTCAAGGTGGTGATGTAATTGAGAACTTGGGTAGCCGAGTACTTGGTCGTGTTGTTGCTGAAGATGTAAAACGTGTAGGTTCTGAAGAAGTTATTCTTCCACGTAATACGCTTATCGATGAGAAAATTGCAGCATTCCTAGAAGAAGCTGGTGTCGATGAAGTTAAAGTACGTTCAGTAGTTTCTTGTGAATCTACATTTGGCGTATGTGCGAAATGTTACGGTCGTGACCTTGCTCGCGGTCATTTGGTAAATCCAGGTGAATCTGTGGGTGTAATGGCTGCTCAATCAATTGGTGAGCCAGGTACACAGTTAACAATGCGTACGTTCCACGTTGGTGGTGCTGCAAGCAGAACTTCTGCTGCAAACAGCGTACAAGTTCGTAATAAAGGTACAGTACGTTTCCACAACGTGAAAACAGTACAACACGCTAAAGGTCACTTGGTATCAACTTCACGTTCAGGTGAGATTGGTATTGCGGATGACATCGGTCGTGAGCGCGAACGTTATAAACTTCCTTACGGTGCGTCTATCTTACTTAAAGATGGTGAAACGATTGAAGCTGGCGGTATCGTTGCAACTTGGGATCCACATACACATCCACTTGTAACAGAAGTTGCCGGTAAAGTACGCTTCAGCCAAATTGCTGACGGTGTAACTGTTACCTCTAAAACTGATGATGCAACAGGTATGACAACAATCGAAATCTTACCAGTGACTTCACGTCCTGCGTCAGGTAAAGATTTACGTCCAGCAGTTGTATTGGATACTACAGATGGTGGCGAACAGTTCTACTTCTTACCACAAAACACAATTCTTTCTGTCCGTGATGGCGAAACAATTGGTGTGGGTGATGTAATTGGTCGTGTACCACAAGAATCTTCACGTACTCGTGATATTACCGGTGGTCTTCCACGCGTAGCCGATTTATTCGAAGCACGTAAACCGAAAGAGCATGCAATTCTTGCTGAAATTTCTGGTGTTGTAAGCTTTGGTAAAGAAACTAAAGGTAAGAATCGTCTTGTGATTACTCCGGATGATGGCTCTGAAATTTATGAAGAGTTAATTCCTAAGTGGCGTACGATGAACGTGTTCGAAGGTGAGCATGTGAACCGTGGTGAGACTGTTTCTGATGGTCCACAAAACCCACATGACATCTTACGTTTGAAAGGCGAAGTTGCGCTTACAAATTACATCGTGAACGAAGTTCAAGATGTATACCGTTTGCAAGGTGTAAAAATTAACGATAAGCACATTGAAGTAATCGTACGTCAAATGTTGCGTAAAGTTGAAATCACTGACGGTGGCGATACAAGCTTTATTAAAGGCGAACAAGTGGAATACATCCGTGTTGTTGGCGAAAACCAAGCTGTACTTGCTCAAAACAAGTTCCCTGCTAAGTTTGAACGTCAATTAATGGGTATTACAAAAGCATCGCTTTCTACCGACTCGTTCATCTCTGCTGCATCGTTCCAGGAAACAACTCGTGTGTTAACTGAAGCTGCTGTAACAGGTAAAGAGGATGATTTACGCGGTCTGAAAGAAAACGTTGTTGTAGGTCGTCTGATCCCAGCGGGTACAGGTCTTGCTTACCACTTAGAACGTCGTCGTCAAGAATCTGAAGCTGCTGAGTTTGAGCTTGTAAATGATTTCTCTGACGTAGATCAAGCATTAAGCCAAGCATTTAACGAAGAATTTTAATTCAACGTTAAATGATTGAATGAAAAGGCGCCTTAGGGCGCCTTTTTTATATCTAAAATAAACACTTTTAAAAATACGTTATTTTTCATATATTAAATAAGTAAAAGATCATGACAATTAATTGAGGGATTAAACATGAAGTTAAATAAAACAATTTTAGGCTTAGCAGTGTTGAGTTTATCTACATTTACAATGGCAGCACCTATGCCACATACCATTACTGTAGAAGATAAAGCTGTTGTTCCAGTGCTTAAAACAGAAGTGATTCGTAAAATTGCAGGTCAAAATGCAACGCGCCATGTAGAAGCTACAATTTTTGAAGTAACAAATAAAGGCAAAGATGTTGTTGCACGAGAAGTTGAATTTAATGATGATCAACAACAATTTTCAGAAAAGAAATTATCTATTCCTGTTGTGAAAAAGGGTGGTGTAATTGTACCAACTTCAAAAATTGAGCTAAATACAACAATTACACAAGGCGGGGAAGTGCTTTCTAAAAATAAGAAAATTGATGCTGAAGGTGTGGAGTTTAAAAAGGATCAATCTGAACCTGTTAAACGTACACTTAAACTGAATGAGGCAACAGGTGTAGAGGCGAATAAAAAAGTATCACATGTTGTAACAACAGAAGATGGTGAAAAAACACGTGATATGCTGATTATTAATGAAAATCCATAAGTGAATGTTGATGAGCTTTTAAGGTTTTATTTCTGAATTTGAGCTCAACATTCACACTATTTCACTTACATAAATTCATTATTCATTGTTTAAAAAATGGCTAATATAAATTGAACAAAAGGAGAGGCGCTATGAAAAAATTAGTAATGATGACAAGCGTGGTTGCAGCTTCAGCTTTTATGTTGGCAGGCTGTGAAAATATGAGTACAAACCAACAACGTATTGGTGCCGCAGCTTTAGGCGGTGCAGTTGGTGGTGGTGTGGGAAATAAAGTGGGCGGTAGTGTTGGTGCTGCTGCTGGAGCTGGCGCAGGTTCTGCTGTTGGTAGCAAAACTCAGAATGGCTCAAACCGTAATGCAACTTATAGTGGCGTTGGTGGTGCTGTAGGTGCCATTATAGGAAAAGAAGTGCTAGGTGGTAATTCTGGTGCGGCTATAGGTGGTGCATTGGGTGGTGGTGCAGGTGCTGCTATAGAGCAGAAGAAATAGAAGTTTCTTTGAGTCTTGTTTTAAAAAAGCGCAATGATTTGCGCTTTTTTATGTTTATAGATATTAAAACCATTTCTTCAATTTAAATTATATTTACCAAAAAATGAATTTTAGTTGATGATATTTAATGGAATGTTTGAATCTTTTATCGTTAATATTTTATATTAGCTAGATATAAAATTGTAAGCGGATAACTGGAGTAAATTTAATAGGAAACTCTGATAAAATACTTCTTTTTTAAAAATTACTATTTTCTATGTTTGCAATTCTTGCTGCCATTACAGTCATGTTTGGATTGTCATTGGCTCGTGTTCCTGTCGTATTTGCATTAATTATTGGTGCGGTAACTGGTGGTTTATTAGCTGGACTTGGTATCCATGGAACAATTCAAGCATTCAATAATGGTCTAGGTAATGGTGCACAAATTGCGCTTGCCTATGGTGTGTTGGGTGCATTCGCGTTGGCTTTAGCTCGTTCAGGTTTGCCAGATTTGCTTGCTTATAAGCTCATTACTACTTTAAAAGGTAATAGTGATGTTAAAGCACAAAATCGTGTGAAATATATGATTTTTGGTACTATTGCTCTTGCTGCTATATGCTCGCAAAACGTGATTCCAGTGCATATTGCTTTTATTCCAGTATTGATTCCACCGCTACTTAGCGTGTTTAACCACTTAAAGCTAGACCGTCGTTTAATTGCTTGTGTGTTGACCTTTGGTCTTGTTGGTACTTACATGTTAGTACCTTTTGGATTTGGTGCGATTTTCCTGAATGATATTTTAGGGCAAAACATCAATACATTTGGTAAGCCATACGGTTTCAGCATTTCATATGATCAAATTCCACATGCGATGCTTATTCCTGTGCTGGGAATGTTTATTGGTTTATTAATTGCGGTATTTTTTAGTTATCGTAAACCAAGAGAATATTCGGATTTAAACGTTAAATCTTCGCAGAATACGATTTCTAATAGTGTAAAAAGTGATGAAAATGGCAAACCGCTAGTTGCTAAATTTACACTGATTATGGCGGCTATAGCTGTCGTTATGACGCTGTTTGTACAAGTGATATCTGATTCAATGATTTTAGCAGGACTTGTAGGTGTTGCTATTTTAAGTTGTGCAGGTATTTTCAAATGGAAAGAAGCAGATGATGTAATTGTAAGTGGTATGCGTATGATGGCATTGGTTGGCTTTATTATGATTTCTGCGCAAGGTTTTGCATCAGTTATTGAAGCGACAAATCAGGTACCTGCTTTAGTACAAGCATCTGTTCAATGGATTGGTGATAGTCAAGGCTCAGCAGCATTTTGGATGCTTTTGATTGGCTTACTTATTACATTAGGTATTGGTTCGTCATTTTCAACAGTACCTATTCTTGCCATTATTTACGTACCGTTATGTTTACAGTTTGGCTTTAGCCCTGCTGCAACAATTGCACTTATTGGTACAGCAGCAGCGCTAGGTGATGCAGGTTCGCCAGCTTCAGATTCTACATTAGGTCCAACATCAGGTTTGAATATGGATGGTCAACATGACCATATGTGGGACAGCGTAGTACCTACTTTTATTCACTACAACATTCCACTAATGATTTTTGGTTGGATTGCAGCAATGGTTTTATAATCTAATCTTTATAAATATATTAGAAGTGAATATATATTTATTTCTGATAAATTTAGTAGGATTAAAATAAAAATATTAGATTAATAGGGTTAGGATTAAAACCAACCTTATTGGTCTAGTTAAAATAAATAATGTTAAATAACAATAACTTGATAATATATATGAAATTTTAGAAATAATAGCTATTGCATAATATTAATACACGCGTTTATTATAATGTTATTCATAACAAGGGTATTTAAAAAATGCTAAAACAAGTTGCTCTTATTGCATTAATGGGTATGTCTGCTTCTGCTATGGCTGGTCAATGGCAAGTTAAAGTAGGTGGTTCTGTAATTGCTCCAACTCAAGATACACAAATTCTTGGTGGTGCAGCAACAGTTGAAGCTGATAACGAACTTGCTTTTACTCCATCTGTAGAATATTTCTTTAATGATAATTTCTCTGCTGAATTATTATTGGCTACGCCTATTAGCCATGATGTTACGGTTAGTGGTGCAGCAAATGCAGGTGTTAAAATTAAACATTTACCACCAACATTAACTGCAAAGTATAACTTTAAGAATTCTACTGGCTTTACTCCATACGTAGGTGTAGGTGTTACTGCATTTATTCCATGGGATGAAGAAACTTCAGGTGATTTAGCTGGTACTACAGTAAAAGTTAAAGAAGACTATGGTTATGCTGCTCAAATAGGTATGAATTTTCAGCCTGCTGATGCGAAAAACTGGGGCGTTTTCCTAGATGTACGTTATGCTGATTTAAATCCTAAAGTTGAAACTGAAGTACCTGGTGCTACGAAGTTTAAGTTAGATATCGATCCTGTAATCTACACATTAGGTTATAGCTACAAGTTCTAATTATTTAGAAATGTAGAATATTAAAAGCCTTATCTTTTGATGGGGCTTTTTTATTGCAAATAGAAAACAAAAATGATGTAGATGCCGTATTGAATAACTTGCTATGGATAGATAGTTTATTAATGAATATCTAAATAAAGATAAGAGAAATAATGAAAATATTTATTCAATTTCTGCTCATGATAATGAGTCTTTCTTTGACACAAACTTATGCGGCAAGTTTCGATTGTAATCATGCAAAAACAAGTACAGAGCATGCAATTTGTGAAAGCTTAGCTGTGAATGATGCAGATGTTAAAATGGCAACCACTTATAAAATAGTCAATAAATTGGTGCCAATGGGAACCCGATCCGTGATTCGAGATGAACAGGTGAAGTGGTTAGCTATGCGTGATCGTTGTGGTAAAGCTGAAGCTTGTTTAAATGAAGTTTATAAAATGCGTCAGCAACAACTCGATATTTATTTACAACGTATTTATCAAAAAGGTCCTTTCTAATTTTTTTAAATTTGCTATTGAAAAATAAGCGCTAAGCTCCAATTCATTATGTATCCAAAACAATGTAATGAATTTAAGGAGTAATGAATGAGCGAGCAAAGCGCACAAAAACATAGTTTCCAAGCTGAAGTGGCTCAGCTATTACATTTAGTGACGCATTCTCTATATTCAAACCCAGAAATTTTCCTACGTGAATTGATTTCGAATGCATCTGATGCGTGTGATAAATTACGTTTTGAAGGGATTAATCATCCTGAATATTATGAAAATGATCCTGACTTACATGTTCGTGTAAGCCTAAATAAAGACAATAAAACAATTACAATTTCTGATAATGGAATTGGTTTAACTCAACAAGAAGCCATTGATAACTTGGGTACAATTGCAAAATCAGGTACGAAAGACTTTATGTCTAAGCTTTCTGGCGACCAAAAGTCAGATGCGCAATTAATTGGTCAATTTGGTGTTGGTTTCTATTCGGGCTTTATTGTTGCTGAAAAAATTACGGTTGAATCACGTCGTGCAGGTGCAGCTACAAACGAAGCAGTTCGTTGGGTAAGTGGCGGAACAGGTGAGTTTGAAGTTGCACAAATTGAAAAAGAAAGCCGTGGCACAGATATCATTTTACATTTACGTGAAGATGCACTCGAATACCTAGAAAGCTACAAAGTGAAGAATATTATTAATAAATATTCAGATCACATTAGCTTGCCAATTGAAATGCAAAAAGAAGTTTGGCAGCAAGAAGAAGTTGTGGAAGGCGAAGAACCTCAAGGCGGTCAATATGTTAAGACTGACGAATGGGAAGCAATTAACTCTGCAAGTGCTTTATGGACACGTAATAAATCTGAAATTACAGAAGAGCAATACACAGAGTTTTATAAAAACCTAAGTCATGACTTTGAAGCGCCACTTGCGTGGGCACATAACCGTGTTGAAGGTAGCACTGAATATACGCAATTGCTTTATATTCCAAGCAAAGCACCAGGCAATATTTTTACGCGTGAAGCAAAACCAGGCATTAAGCTGTATGTGAAACGCGTATTTATTATGGATGAAGCAGAAAACCTGATTCCAAACTACTTACGCTTTGTTCAAGGTATTGTAGATAGTGCAGATTTACCGCTTAACGTAAGTCGTGAATTACTTCAAGAAAGCCGAGATGTTAAGACAATTCGTGAAGGTAACACACGTCGTATTCTCACAATGTTAGATGGTTTATCTAAATCTGAAGACGAAAAAGACCAAGAGAAATACAAAAAATTCTATGCAGAATTTGGTTCTGTATTGAAAGAAGGCTTGGGTCAAGACTTAGTGAATCATGACCGTATTTTAAAACTTCTACGTTTTGCAACATCAACCAATGACGAAGTTTCAACAACATTGGCAGATTACAAAGCACGTATGAAAGAAGGGCAAAATGCAATTTACTACGTGACTGCCGATAGCCTAAATGCTGCGAAAAACTCTCCACAACTTGAGTTATTCAAGAAAAAAGGCATTGAAGTATTGTTGATGTCTGAGCGTGTAGATGAATGGGCAATGGAATTTGTTCATGAGTTTGACGGCACACCAATGCAAAACGTGGCAAAAGGTGCGGTAGATTTAGGCGATCTTCAAGATGCTGAAGAGAAAAAAGCATTAGAAGAAGCGACTGAACAATTTAAACCTGTGGTAGAGAAACTATCAGCTTCATTGAATAAAAAGGCGAAAGAAGTACGTGTAACAACTCGTTTAGTCGATTCTCCTGCATGTTTAGTGACAAGTGATGGTGATTTATCTCCGCAATTGTTACGCATGCTAAAACAAGCGGGACAGCCTGTACCTGAAATTAAACCAATTTTAGAAATTAACCCTGAACATCCATTGGTGAAAAAGTTAGAAAGCTCTGAACAGTTTGATGACTTGGCAAATGTGATTTTTGATCAGGCATTAATTGCAGAAGGCGGTTTACCTGATGATCCTGCTGAATATATTAAGCGTATTAATAGCCTTTTATTGAAGTAATGATTAGGTTCTATTGAGTTTAAGAAGCCTCCTTAGGGAGGCTTTTTTTATTAAATAAAATGTTAAAAATGGAATATTCTTGGCGATATATTATTCAAATTACCTATGTAAATAATAAGAAAATACGTCTACACTTAGATCTAAAAATAAGATTAAAAAATAAGTATTAATCTATAATAACGATGTTTTAATTTTGGAATTTAATTTATGAAAATTTTTCTATCTCTCGTTGCATTTTTTAGTATTCCATTGGTTTCTATGCAAGCTGCACTTGCAAATGTATCGGAAAAAAATGTTGTTTCTAAATCAGTTACATCTACTAGTAAAGCATTAAGTCATGTAGATATTAACCCTTTTGTGGATAATCAACGTTTAGACAAAGCGAAAATGGATGAAAAATCTTCGCAGAAAAAACATTCTATTCGTTAGAACCACCTTGTTGCATGTTGTGAAAATATAAATGTGTTCGATTGTTATATATGCAAAAGCCCATCTCATTTGATGGGCTAAAATTTAAGGATTTTCTATTTTTTTCTGTAAGGCATTAAGTAAATCTAGCGTAACAATAGGTTGTGGTAATAACGTTATTATTTCTTGAATCATTTGCCAATTTAGACCTTGCTGCCGTGTAAAAGTTATAAACGGATAAGCAAGGTCTTGTTCGTTTAGCAGCAAGCGATTTGTGCCACAAATTAAACGAATTTTCCCACGTTCTTCTAAAAATAATAAAGGTGTGTTTATTTGTGCTTCATCTTCTTCAAAGAAAATAAACTTTCTATTTGAAACCAAATTTTTAGGAATAAATGGCAGGTATTGGCTTTGTTGCCAAACAATCGTATTCGATGAAATATATGCTTTAAAAAGCGTATCGTTGCTATTTAAAGCATTTTTTAAGTCTTGCCACTTTAATTGACGAATAGCTGAAATTTCACAAGATAGGTTTTGGCTATAGGTTTTTAGTGACGCAATAGCTTCTATTTCACTTTCTGCACCCATATAAATAATATATTGAGTGAAGCTTCTTGTATCTGTTGTTTCTTCCGCCATAAAAATTGGATGATTAATTAAGCTTTCGATATTGGCTTCATTGATGAGAACAATATTGTTTGAGTGCTCTGAAATTGAAAACTCATAAAGAGAAGTTTCATTATTTTTTAAAAGAATAGGTTTAACAGAATAGTTTGTACCATCAATATTTACATTTTCGAGCTTAGGCGTAGCTGTTTGTATTGGTGGAATATCACTTAAAATTGGGGTTTCTTGTTGTAAATTTTCGGGTTGTAAAGCTTCATCTGTTGTTAATGGTTTTGACTCTTCTATTGGTGGTTCAGGTTCAGTTTTTTTGAGCTCTTGAATTGCTAAAGTGTAATTATGTGTTCCTCTTTGAGAAAGTGTGGACTCAATAACTTTTACTTCATTTTTTATAGCATTTTGTGGAAGGTATTTTTGAAAAATGGGCTCATCAAACAAAGTACAAATATCTTGAATGCGCTTTTTAGCCTGAGCTGTTTCAAAAAGTGAAAGTGAGCCGTGCTCTAAGCTTGTCGTTAACTCTTTCAGCTCTTCAATGTACTTTGTTTTTTCTATGTTATTCATATTCAGTAGCTCAAAGGAGTTTATGCGCCTTTTCTAGATAACTACCCAAAACAATATTTAACGCTAATTCAACCAGTTTATATTCTGAAGAAAGAGGATCTTGATATTTTTCAGACATTTCAAATAATTGTTGAATATGAATTGTTTGAGGTGGAACTTCATTTCTTATAAGTGCTTGTAACAAAGATAAGTGCATAATGAACCTGAAAAATTAAGTAAATTTAAGTTTTTGTATAAAAAACTTAGGAATTCAAACCGTATTTTTTAAGAAAAATTTTGTTACGTTTTTTATAATAATCAATCAATTTGAAAATGCAAAGAAAAAGCCATCAAAATTGATGGCTTTTTTTATATAAATAGACTTATTTTTTTGGGACTTCACATTCATCATCTGCACAAGTTGGTGCATCTTCAGTATTTGCTTCTGTTGTTGCTGGAGCTTCTAATGCTTTTTCCATCACTTGTTTAAATACTTCAGTAGGTTGCGCACCTGCTAAAGCAACACGTTGGTCAAATACAAAGAAGGGAACGCCTGTTACTTGTAATTGTTCACGAGCAACTTCTTCGTCAAATTTTACGAAGTCTGCATAAGCGTCAGAATCTAAAAGATCGTCTACTTCTACAGGGTTTAAACCAATACGTGACGCAACATCTTCAATAGTTTCACGCTCACCAATTGCCAAACCTTGTGTCATATAACTAAAGAAGAACGCTTCTTTTGCTTCTGAACCTAAACCTTTGCTTTGAGCAAGGTGAATAAGACGATGTGCATTGAATGTATTGCCTGAGTTTGCACCTTCCCAGTTAAATTCAATTCCTTCTTCTTTTGCCATAGCCGCAATATTACGTTGCATTTCTTCAACTTCTGCAAGCGTACGACCATATTTTTGTGCCAAACGTTCAGAGTTTGAAACTTCTTGACGAGCAGGAGCTTCTGGGTCTAATTGATAGCTGTGCCAATGAACTTCAAGTTCTACACCTGCTTCTGTTGCTGCTTTTTCTAATCTTTTTTTACCAATATAACAAAATGGGCAAACCACATCTGACCAAATATCTACGCGCATGAGCATTCTCTTTTCATTACTTATTTTTAAAGTGGGGATAGTTTGTATAAATTAAAGCATGAAATTCATAATTAGATGTTAAACGTACAAATCATCATAAAAAAGTAACTTATATATGCAATTTATTCTAATTTTATAAAACCTTTAAAAATAAAGTGTTGTTGCGATTGGTGATTGTATTTTGTATAAAAAGCATGCAATTATAAGGCTCAAATTGACTATACTTTTGTATAGGAGAAAAAATGAAACGTGTAGTGTTGGTTATTGCTGCGGCAACATTCAGTATTTTTGGATATATGATTTATCAATATAAAGTACAACAAAATGAGCTAGCACAATTAGAAGTTTATCAATCGGTTATACAAGATGAAGGTCAATTGATTTTTGAGTCAGCGCAAAAGTGGCAAAAACCAATTTCTGTAGATTTGGATACTTCAAATTTAGAGGGTGACTATAAAATTATGGCAGATTTTGTGCTGAATTTTATGGTGCAAAGTGCAGAAGCTCGAAATACGTATTTACGTGAATTAAAAGCATTAAATTGGGATAAGTTTTTAGATGTAAACCGTTTAGATAAAGACAAAAAGAATAAATATGAAGAAACGGAAATTATGTTTATTGCTGTAAAAGAGGTGATGACTCGTTATCAAGAAAGTATGGTGCATCGTGATGAGTTGGCGTTAAACGAAGCAAAACATTTAAAGGTGAATCAGCGTTTTCGTCGTTATTTAACCGAGTCTTTTAAAGAAGTGGTAAAGCAGAATAACGGGCAAGAATTATTTGAGCTTGAACAGCAAAGTTTTGCGAAAGCGCAGGCTTTATTTGCCATTTTAAAAGAGAGTAAGTGGCAAGCGAAGAATAATATGTTTATGTTTCAGGGTGATGATCACGTGAAGCAGTTTAATAAAATTTATAAAGAAATGCTTGAGCTAGATAAGCAAATGAAGAAGGTGAGTCAGAAAAATCAGAAGGCGATAGAAGCGAGTTTGTAGGATTTGAGATGAAAGAAGGGATGCAGAAGCATCCTTTTTTGTTTTGATTAGAGTGAGTGATTTTAAAATGTGAATATTTATAAGTGGGTAGTATTCGAAGTGATGAAGATTAATTCTGAAGTTTGTCCATTGCTTTAGCAATATTAAATAAGCCAAATATTGCTGCTAACATTGATAAAATAGAATAGATACATAAGAAAAAAATAAATAAGTTAAAGGTAGTCACACCAAATAAATATAGATTATATAATAGGTTACAGCTTTTTAAATTAATAATCTTTACAAGGTGAGCTATAGAATTTGTATGCAAAGTAAAAAGCCCAATGAATGCTAATACTTGTAAAATTATAAAATGAATAAAACTAGCATTGATTACTAAAAAAGCAGAGACATGATTTACTTTCTTTTTAATAAGAATTTCTTTTAATTTTTTATCGCCAAGAGTTAGCCAAATAGCATAACCTGATAAAGAGAAGCCGAGAAGACTAGGGAATGTACCTAAAAATAACGTATACCAGCCTGAGCTTAACCATGTGTTATAAGAAATAGCTGTAATGAGTACAGCTATCCAAAAGTAAGAAGATTTAATTACCGCATTTGATCCACCATAGCATTTCCAATAATCATGAAAATCATTCAACATTTTTAGACCTTTTTAATTTGGCGGGTTGGAATAAGCTTTTCGGAAATAAATTTTAGCCTATTTTCAATAGTTATACTTTTCTGAAAAAGTTGAGGGTGGTTTAACGGAAATGCTTTAGTACTAATTTCTTCAGATCGTTGATTAGCATTTTCAAAAATTGCACGAACTTCCCCATTTTCTGCAGCAGCCATACCAAATTTTTCTGTATTTTGTTGGAGGTTTAGATATTCTCCATCTTGTGCTGTAAGGGAGATTGTCATATTTTTAGCTTTTTGATCTTCTAGATATTCGGTGATTGCCTCATCTACTAAATCGCCAAATATATCTGGATTAGGTCTTGTAACTAAAAATTCGATTCGTTTAAGTTTTCGATTTTTTAATATACTTCGAACTTTTTTCTTTGACGTTAATGTATGGATTTCACCACTATTAAAAATTTCTTTAAATTTTGGAGTTGATAAAATCTTTTTGAAAAAATTTAATACTACATTATAGCTAATTGTAGATTTTTCATTTTCAAGTTCAAAAATTATTTTATGATTTTCAGGATAAAAAGAGAAATAAAAGAAGGTTGGTTTATATTTAATGTTTGAGGCTATATCTAAACTCCAATTTTCTGGAGTTTTACCTGTATTCAGATCAATAAATTGGGTTGGTAACAGATTTTCATATCTTACTAAAGCTCCATAAAAACCTTTGAGTTTATTATCTTTATCGAAATAATTAATTTCATGAAGAGCAAGATGATAAGTTCGGTAACCAGTAGGTATAAAGAACTTTTGCTTAAAAATAAATTCAAAAAAATCTACATAAATTTGGGGAGTGTGGTGTGGGTGTAGTGTTAAATTATATCCAGTGTAAATATATGTTCTTTGTTTTTCTAAAAACTTTTCATTTTTCACTACTATAGTCCTAAAAAATAAGTTTAATTATCTCCTTATTTTATAATAAAAAATCCTCGCTTTAGCGAGGATTTTTTATATACTTTAGACTAGTTAAACCCGTTCAATAATAGTCGCAATACCTTGACCTAAACCAATACACATCGTCGCTAAACCAATTTGTGTATCTTGTTGTTCCATTACGTTTAGAAGCGTAGTGGTAATACGCGCACCCGAACAACCCAATGGGTGACCAAGCGCAATAGCACCACCATTCAAGTTAATAATGTCTTGCTTCTCGTAAATACCCAAGCCTTTCATTACAGACAAACCTTGAGCAGCAAACGCTTCATTCAACTCAATTGTTTGAATATCTGCCATGCTTAAACCAGCACGCTTCAACGCTTTTTGAGTCGCAGGAACAGGACCATAACCCATAATTGCAGCATCACAACCTGCAACCGCCATAGAGCGAATTACAGCACGAGGCTTAAGACCTAAAGCTTGAGCACGTTCAGCAGACATCAATAACATAGCAGAAGCACCATCAGACAATGCTGAAGAAGTGCCTGCTGTTACAGAACCACCTTTCGGGTCAAACACAGGACGTAAAGCAGCAAATGCTTCAAGGTTAGAATCAGGACGAATTACTTCATCAATATCGCAAAGCTGTTTAAAGCCGTTAGCATCGTGACCTTCAACACCAATAATTTCGTTTTTAAAACGACCTTCTTGCGTTGCAGCCCAAGCACGACGGTGAGATTCAACACCAAATGCATCTTGCTCTTCACGTGTAATGCCGTTCATACGACCTAACATTTCAGCCGTTAAGCCCATCATGTTAGACGCTTTTGCATAATGCTTAGATGCTTCAGGGTTAAGGTCGATGCCGTGCATCATACCTACGTGACCCATATGCTCTACACCACCAATAATGAAAATATCACCTTGGTTCGTTGCAATTTGCGCAGCCGCCGTGTGAATTGCTTGCATAGAAGAACCACAAAGACGGTTTACAGTTTGACCTGCAACAGTTTTTGGTAAATCTGCCAACAAAGCGATGTTACGTGCAACGTTCATCCCTTGTTCAAGCGTTTGGTTCACACAACCCCAAATTACATCTTCAACTTCGTTAGTATCAAACTGGTTACGAGCAACCAATGCACGAACTAATTCAGCAGATAAGCTGTCAGCACGAACATTACGGAACATACCATTTTTGGTTTTACCCATTGCTGAACGTACACCATCAACGATGACAACGTCACGTGGATTTAAAGTAGCCATTCACGTTGCTCCTTAACCGTAGAATTTTTTGTTGTTAGCAGCCATGTCACGCAACATTTGTGGCGCTTCATAAGCTTTACCTAAGTGAGCGTATTTGTCGCAAAGCGCAACGTATTCAGCAACACCTGTTTGGTCGATGTAACGCGCAGGACCACCACGGAATGGAGGGAAACCTACACCCATAATCATCGCCATATCTGCTTCAGAAGCTGTCGCCACAATGTTGTCTTCTAGGCAACGAACAGTTTCGTTACAGAACGCAAGCATCATACGATCAATAATTTCTTGAGCATCAAATTCACGTTTTTCTGAAGTCGCAACAGAAGCCACAAGATCATACGCAGTTGGATCAACCACTTTGGCTTTTTTACCTTTACGGTCAAGTTCGTATTTGTAGAAACCAACGTCATTCTTTTGACCAAGACGTTTGTTTTCGTACATGACTTGAATTGAACCTTTGTAGTCAGGCTTCATACGGTCAGGGAAACCTTCAGCCATGACTTCTGCACCGTGAACGCCAGTATCAATACCAACAACGTCCATAAGGTAAGCAGGACCCATAGGCCAGCCGAAACGTTCCATTACTTTATCAATTTGCTGGAAGTCTGCACCATCTTTTAGAAGAAGGTCGAATGCACCAAAGTAAGGGAACAATACGCGGTTGACTAAGAAGCCTGGGCAGTCGTTCACAACGATTGGTGTTTTACCCATTTTCTGAGCAAGAACAACAGTTGTTGCGATTGCTTCAGCAGATGTTTTCTCACCACGAATCACTTCTACCAATGGCATCATGTGAACTGGGTTAAAGAAGTGCATACCTACAAAGTTTTCAGGACGTTCTAGGTTTTCAGCCAAACGCGTAATTGAAATTGTAGATGTGTTTGAAGCAATAATCGTGTTTTCGCGAACTTTCTTCTCAGTTTCAGACAATACGATGCCTTTCACTTTAGGATTTTCAGTTACAGCTTCAATAACAATATCAACGTCTTTGAATTCGTCATAGCTTAATGAAGGACGAATGCGCGCAAGAGTTTCACCCATTTGAGCAGGCTTCATTTTCTTACGTTCAACTTGTTTAGTCAGTAAACCATTTGCTTCTTTCATACCTAAAGCAAGTTGTGGATTACCAATGTCTTTCATAATAATTGGTGTGCCTTTGCTTGCCGCTTGGTAAGCAATACCACCACCCATAATACCAGCACCTAACACAGCAGCTTGGTTTACAGGATGCGCGCCTTTTTCATAACGCTTCGATGTTTTTTTCACAATTTGGTCGTTGATGAATAAACCAATCAACGCGCCTGCTTGTGGAGTTACAGCAGCTTTCGCAAAGCCTTGAGCTTCTACTTTTAAAGCTTCATCACGTGGAAGGCTTGCACCTGCTTGTAGCGAGTCTAAAAGTAATTTTGGCGCAGGGTATTGCGCAGGATTTGCTTTAGAAAGTACCGCACCTTTAGATGAGTTAAATGCCATCATTTGTTCGATAGGGCTTAATTTAACAGGATCTAATTTTTCTTGGCGTTTTGCTTTCCAGTCTAAGCGACCTGCAATTGCTTGTTTAACAAGGTCAATAGCAGCATCTTGTAATTTGTCAGCAGCAACAACAGCATCAACAGCACCGTCTTTAAGTGCGGCAGCAGGTTTTTTAGGATTAGCCATAGCCATCCATTCAACTGCATTGTCGATACCAATGACACGGCTTAAACGAACCGTACCACCAAAGCCTGGGAAAATACCAAGTTTGATTTCTGGCAAGCCAACTTGCGCTTGTTCAGACATCACACGGTAGTCACAAACAAGGCACATTTCGAAACCGCCACCTAAAGCCATACCATTAATAGCAGCTACTTTAGGAAGGTTTAAATCTTCGAAAGAATTGAAGATGTCATGAACAGGCAAAGCCCAATCCACAATTGCTTGTTCGCCTTGTGCAAAGTTCGCACCAAATTCTGTAATGTCTGCACCAACGATGAATGTAGATTTTGCACTTGTTACGATTAAACCTTTAACATCGCTATTTGCTTTAACAGCGTCAATTGCAGCTTTAAAATCTTCAATTGTTGCACGGTTAAATTTGTTGACCGACTCACCTTGTAAGTCAAAGCGGAATTCTGCAATTCCGTCCGAAAGCATTTGGACGGTAATGGCATTGCCAGCGTGGATCATGCCTGATCTCCTTTATTTTGGAGGACTTCTAAGTTGATGTTTTGAAGCGTATGCGCTTTCCCGCGCATCGTGTACTTCACTAATCTTACGATAACTATATCCAAAAAGAACATAACAAGTTGTATCAAGCCGTGACGCAAGGGTCATGAAATTTTATTTAAGCTTTTCTTGCATTGATATTTTTAAGATTCAGCCACTAATAAGTAGATACTAAGAAATAATTGTTTCAATTCAAATTTTTAATAGTTTCGTTCTATTTTATATTGGAATTTAGCCTGAAAATTCAAGTTTTATTTGAGTATATTTTTGGTCAAAAATGTCAATAGAATAAAAAACTATGTATTGAATATCAAAAATAGAACACTGCATTTGAAAAGTGCAAACACGATTTGCATGCTTAATTTGTTATAATTTCACCAATTACTCATGTCTTTTATTAAAGGCAAATTAAAAAGACTTTAGGTAGTTTTATGATTAAGTGGATTATTTTGGCAATTTTTGTTGCTTCTGCACTGTATATCCAGCGTCGGGGCAAGGTTCGCCACACGTTTTATCGTCAATTTTTTGACCATTCAACAATTCTTGCACCCATTAACTTTCTAATGTACAAATTTTCGAAAGTGCCTAATCAGCCTTATATCGATACGCAACATTTTAAAGACTTGAAAGTGTTAGATGAAAACTGGGAAATGATTCGTGATGAAGCGAAAGCCTTGTATGAACAAGGTGGTATTAAGGCTTCTGAAAAATACGATGATTTAGGTTTTAACTCATTCTTCAAAACAGGGTGGAAGCGTTTTTACCTAAAATGGTACGATTCTGCGCATCCATCTGCTGCTGAACTTTGTCCAAAAACGACAGCACTTTTGAAAACCTTACCAAGTATTAAAGCTGCAATGTTTACAGAACTTGCGCCCGATAGCCGTTTAGTGCGACATCGTGATCCTTATGCAGGTTCATTGCGTTATCACTTGGGTTTAATGACGCCAAATGATGACCGTTGCTTTATTGATGTAGATGGTGAGCGCTATTCTTGGCGTGATGGTGAAAGTGTCGTTTTTGATGAAACTTATATTCACTATGCTGAAAATAAAACGGAACAGAACCGCATTATTTTCTTTGCCGATGTTGAGCGTCCTTTAAAGTCAAAAGTGATGGAACGTTTTAATCATTGGTTTGGTAAAAAAGTAATGACTGCTGCAAGTTCACCAAATGAATCGAATGATAAAACAGGTGGCTTAAATAAGGCATTTGGTTATATTTATCAAATTCGTGTTAAAGCCAAAGCATTGAAAAAAACCAATAAAGGTCTTTATTACTTCTTGAAGTGGTTCATTATTTTCGGATTATTCTTCCTGATTTTTGTTCGACCATATGTTTTTTAAAAAATTGTACTTTGTATGATATTAAAAGCGCTCCTAGGGGCGTTTTTTTATAACCGTTTTTTGTAATAGTGATTCATTTTGAGCATGTGGGATTATCGTATAGAATGAAGTAAAAGAAGGTGAATATTCATGCAAAAATTTAGATCAAAAAAAGAATGGTGGGTGTTGGCATTTATTGTTTGTATGACAGGCTTAATTATTCAATTGCTTGTAACGATGCAGGCGAAGGGGAATATAGCGGCATATCCTGTACATACAGCAACGTATGTTATTACGGTGTTTATTTTGTGGTGGCCGATCTTTAATACGCGTTATATTGTAGATGAAAAATATTTAACAATTCATTGCATGTTTTTAACGTGGAAAATTCAACTGACAGATATTCAACGAATTTCAAAGACAAATAATTCAGTTGCATCACCAGCGTTGTCGCTAGATCGTTTAAAAGTTGAATATACAAAAAATGGAGAAAACAAATTTATTTTGGTTTCTCCTAAGCAGCAAAAAGCATTTTGTGATGCTTTAAATATGCAATTAGCACCTTAAAATTTAAGTTTTAGTTCATCTCAATAATTTTAAAATGACCACCTTGATAATCTAATTCAAGGTGGTTTTTTTCTGGATGATTTAAAAAGTAAATAGCCAAAATGGGTTCGAGTTCTGTTCGAATTTTACGTGCTAAATGTCGTGCACCATACCGAATATCATGGTCTTTATAAAAGTATTCTTTGGCTTTTAAACTCAGTTGAATATTACGATTTTGGTGCTGTAAGCGTTTATTCAGTTTCTCTAATTCAATTTCAACTAAGCGTGGTAAGGCATCTTCTAAAACCGCTTGATAATGTAATGTGCGATCAATTCGATTTAAAAATTCAGGATCAAATTTACGTTGCATGACTTTTTCGATAATGGTTTTAGTCGGTACACGCTTTAAGCATAAGTTTTGAATTTTTTGTGGCAATACATTGAGTTTATCTAAATATTGTTGAGCAGCTTGCGCACCAATATTACTGGTCATGAAAATCATACAATTTCTAAAATCTATGGTTTTAGTACCAGCAGTTAACGTGAGTTTTCCTGTATCTAATACGTTCATTAGTCCACGAATAACTTCAGGCGAAGCTTTTTCAAGTTCATCAAATAGCATTATTCCCGGGCGAGTATGGCTGCCATTAATTGCCGTTTCATCAAATAAACTATGTCCTTCTTTAGAGCCAACATAGCCGGGAGGTGCGCCTGTGAGTGCGGCAGCATAATGTTCTTGAGCCAATGTATTCATATCAATACGGCAAAAGGCATCGGGTTGTCCATAAATTGCTTGAGCAATTAAGCGTACAGTTTCCGTTTTTCCTACACCTGTTGGACCAAGCATCAGCGTTACAGCAAGTGGGCGCTCTGGACTTGAAAAATCAGCTTTAACCACATGCAACATTTTTTCAATTTCATTGAGTGCATGGTCTTGTCCAATAATTTGTGAACGAAGCAATTCCATGACTTTGTTTGGTTCAAAGTGAAAGCGTGGCTGACCAATCAAACGATTTTTGTCAGATGTACGTAAAGTGGATGTGCTGGGTTGTACAACATGAATCGCAGAATTGGCTGTGGTCATTGTGGTTAAATCTCAAATCTCGCTATTTTGAGCATATCAAATTCGTGATTTATCACTCATAGTTTTTAGCAATCAGATCATCGTTAAAAGATTATATTTACGCATGATGATATTCAAAGTGACTTGAAATTTAGAGTCGAAACAGCACATCATGTAGCGATAGATTAAATCTAAATTAAGGCGCAGAGTGAACGAAAACGCACGAAATAATATTGAGAAAATTTTAGCGAATATGACCAATTTACCTGGTGTTTACCGCATGTTAGGTAAAGATGGTGAGTTGTTGTATGTCGGGAAAGCTAAGAATTTAAAAAATCGTGTATCGAGTTACTTTGTAAAAACCATTGAGCATCCGAAAACTCAAGCCTTAGTCGCTCGTATTTATGACATTGAAACGCTAATTGTCCGTTCTGAAACGGAAGCGTTATTGCTTGAACAAAACCTGATTAAACTGCATCGTCCGCCATATAATATTATGTTGCGGGATGATAAATCTTACGTTTATATCTTTGTTTCGGCAGATAAGCCTTATCCACGTATTGCAAGTGGGCGAGGTAAAGGTAAGCATCAAGTTGGTAAGTTTTTTGGACCTTATCCAAGTGCTTATAATGCACGTGATACTTTGGTTGTTTTACAAAAATTATTTAATGTTCGCCAATGTGAAAATAGCTATTTTTCACAGCGTAAACGCCCATGTTTGCAGTATCAAATTAAGCGTTGCTCTGCGCCGTGTGTAGGTTTAATTTCACCAGAAGAATATAAAGAAGATATTGATAACTCGATTCGTTTTTTGCAAGGTGATACCAAAGAATTAAACCAAGAATTAATTTCAAAAATGGAAGTAGCAGCAGAAGCTTTGGAATTTGAAAAAGCCGTTTTTTACCGTGATCGCATGGCATTACTTCGTGATGTTCAGGCACAACAGGCTATTTATAAAGTAAAAGGTGAGGCAGATATTATTGCCATTGCTTACCATGCAGGCGTGACATGTGTGCAAATTATGCATGTGCGTAATGGCAAAATGTTGGGTGGAAAAAGTTATTTTCCAGATATGCAAGGCGATGATTTAGGGCAAATGTTATCTGACTTTCTAGCCAACTTTTATTTCCAAGTTGCAGATGAAGTACCTACAGAACTCATTGTAAATACTGAAATTCCAGATAGAAAAGAACTAGAAGATGCATTGCATCAACACTTCGAAAAGAAAGTTCATATTAAGCATAATGTGCGTGAAACACGTGCAGAATGGCTCGAGCTTGCACAAATGAATGTGCAACATGCAATTAAAGGAAAACTTGCGAATCATTTTGAATTAAATGAGCGTTTTCATCAGCTTGAACAAGTGCTTAGCAGACCCATCGACAGCATAGAATGCTTTGATATTTCACATACGATGGGTGAGGAAACGGTCGCATCTTGCGTTGTTTTTGATAGTGGCGGTGCGCGTAAACGTGATTATCGTCAATTTTCTATTACAGATATTACCGCAGGCGATGATTACGCTGCGATGCGACAAGCTTTAACGCGTCGTTATAAAAAACATATGTTGCCCGATTTGCTACTTATAGATGGGGGCAAAGGGCAATTACATATGGCAATGGAAGTCATGCAAGAGCTAGGTTTAGAAGCCTTTATGGTGGGTGTTTCTAAAGGTGAGGGGCGTAAACCCGGCTTGGAAACGCTTCACTTTACAGATGGCGAAAAAATTCAATTAGCAGAAGACCATAAAGCGTTGCATTTAATTCAACAAATTCGGGATGAAGCACATCGTTTTGCGATTACTAAACATAGAGCTAAACGAGATAAAAAACGAGGCTCTTCTATACTTGAAGTGATTCCGGGTTTAGGGCCAAAACGACGACGTGATTTGTTAACACATTTTGGTGGTATACAAGGCGTGTTGAAAGCTTCTGAAAAAGACCTGACTTTGGTACCGGGTTTGGGAGATGTGATGGCGCGTACAATTTATAAAATTTTGCATGAGTAAGGCATAAATATCACAGAAAGCTTGGGGGTGTTTTCTTCGTGACACCGTTCGGGATTTCGTATAAAGTGAGCGCTATTAACGATGGATAAAACCTTAGCATTTATGTGAATTAAATTTTACATGAAGGGGAAAAATTGGCGATGTCTATGACCACAGGTCGAATCCTGAATATTCCGAATATATTAACCTTAGCGCGTATTGCTCTTATTCCTGTATTTTTATTGGTGGCATATTGGCCTCCTGCAATTGGTGTAAATGAGCATACTGGTGGTATGACTCGTCACTTAATTCTTACTGCAATTTTTGTTGTTGCTGCGGTAACAGACTGGTTTGATGGCTATTTGGCACGAACACTGAATCAAACATCTGCATTTGGGCGCTTTTTAGACCCTGTTGCAGATAAATTGATGGTGGCAGCCGCTTTAATTGTTCTTGTGCAATGGCAACCTTCTATTTCTATGGCATTTGCTGCAATTGTGATTATTTCACGTGAAATTACAGTTTCTGCATTACGTGAATGGATGGCAGAACTTGGCGCACGTACAAATGTTGCGGTATCTACAGTGGGTAAATATAAAACTGCATTCCAAATGATTGCAATTTCAGTATTTTTACTGAATTGGCCGCCTTTAGAAATGTTGGCATATGCATTGTTATACACTGCTGTTGTTCTAACTTTATGGTCAATGTTTATTTATTTAAAAGCAGCTTGGCCGTACCTGAAGCAGCCTTAAAAGATTTTGTAAAAAGCTCCGAAATATCGGAGCTTTTTTTATTTCTTTCAATTGCGTAGTGAATTAACTATGCGTTTCTTCTTCAGCGTCATCTTCAAAGGTTTTGGCAATTTTTTCAATATTTAAGCTCTTCGCCATCGCATCAAAAATTTCCTTATAAACACCATCTTGATGATAAAGCGCATCGTGTTCGCCATGTTCTGCAATTGCACCATCTTTCATCACATAGGTGTAATCGGCATCAATAATTTGCGACAAGCTATGTGAAATCATAATCACAGTTCGCCCTTGTTTAATCTCATCTAAGCTTTGTTTAATTTGCTCGCTTGCAATAGCATCTAAACTTGCTGTTGGTTCGTCTAAGAAAATAATTGGTGGATTTTTCAAGAACATTCGCGCTAAGGCAATACGCTGTTGTTGACCGCCTGAAAGCATTAAAGCATCTGCATCGTAACCATTTGGGAGTTGTAATATTTGCTCATGAATAGATGCTTTTTTTGCCGCAATAATGACTTCTTCTAAAGTCGCATTGGTTTTGCCATAACGAATATTTTCGAAAATTGAACCTTGGAAAATATGATTCTTTTGTAAGACTAATCCAATATGTTCACGTAAATAATGCGTATCTATATCTTGAAGATCTATGCCGTCGATACAAATTTTTCCATCTTTAGGTTCATAAAACTTATCAAGCAAACTAATGAGGGTCGATTTTCCTGCACCCGATAAGCCAACCAATGCGGTAATTTTATTGGGACGAATTTCCATGTTAATGTTCTTTAAAGCATGGTGCCCATTTGGATAGTAAAAGTTGACATTTTCAAGGGTAAACTTGCCTTGAATCGCTGGTTTTTGTGATCCGCTTGATTCAATTTCATGGTCTGCTTCTAATATATTGAAGAAGCTTTCTGAGTAAATCATGGCGTCATTAACTTCATCATAAATACGATGCAATGAGCGAATAGGCGCAGATACGTTATTGAATAACAAAACATGATACATAATCATGCCAATACTCATTTGTCCATCAAGCACAAAATAAGCTGTAAGAATAATAATGAGCACAATGCCAATTTGTTCAATAAAGGTTTTTAAGCCATCAAATAAGAAACTCACTTGGCGAGTTTGCATTTGATTGTCGGTTAGTTCTTTTTGTAATTTAAGTTGTTTCGATGACTCAATGCTTTCACGGTTAAATGATTTAATGACCGTAATTGAGTTGATAATTCCTAAAATGCCTTGGCTCTTTTTCTCACGTCCATCACGTAAATTACGTCGCCATCCTCCAAGTTTTTGTGCTTGTTTATAGGTAAGCCAAAAGTAAATAGGTACAATAATTGTTGCGACCAAGCCCACATAAAAATTGGCATAATACATTAAACCTAAAGCGACAAAAGCACTGGTAAATAAAGGTAAAATATCAATAAAAAAGATTTGAACTAAACGAGTAAGTGAGCCAATCCCACGGTCTATTCGGGTTTGCAGTTTACCTGCCTGATTATTATCTTCATTGAAAAATGACAGTCGGTAAGTGAGGAGCTTTTCAATAATGCCTTGTGCTAAATCTTGTGAAACAAAGATTCTTAATTTTTCGCCATAAAACTTTTGTCCAAATTGAACGAAGGCATTTAATATTTCCTTACCCAATAATATTGCGGTAATTGTAATTAAAATATGCCAACCTTCACTTAAGCCCAAGCCTGCTTCTACAAGTTTATTAATGCTGTCTACGGCATATTGAAGCGTAAGTGCATTCACCTGAGCGGTTAGAGAGCCAATAAGCGTAAGAATGAGTGTTGCAATAACAAGAAGTCTATATGGTCGAACAAATGGTCTTAGTTTTTGAAAGAGATGCCACAAATTCATAATGAATAATTCTTATTTTTAAACATGAATTTAAGTCTATTCCTGAATGTGAATTTCGACAAGTTAGCTTGATGTTTTGATTTGTGAATGAGCAATGCGTTAAGCTCAATTGAAAGCCTAGAAAATAATTTAGAAATGAACTTTGAACTATTTGAACCCGACTATAAAGAAAATATTTTACCTTGCGATGGCGTGGTGAAAGATTTTGGTTTGATTTTAAATACAGAACAAAGCGAGAAATATCTACAATATTTTCTACAGCATTTAGCATGGAAAAATGACGAAGTTCATTTACATGGAAAGTACTTTAAAACAGATCGAAAAATTGCTTGGTATGGCGATGAACATTTTCAATATCAATATTCAGGTACTTTAAAAGAAGCTTTTGTGTGGAATGCAGGATTATTTCGTTTGAAGCAATATATTGAGCAATTAGTTGGACACTCTTTTAATTCGTGCTTGGCAAACTTATATGAAAATGGAACACAAGGCATGGGATGGCACAGCGATAATGAATTAGCGTTGTCACCGAAAACAGGCGAGGAAACAGTTATTGCTTCTTTGAGTTTTGGCGCTACGCGTAAGTTTAGTTTTAAGCATAAATTTAAAGATCATAAAGTTGATATGTTGCTACAAAGTGGACAACTTATTGTTATGCGTGGGCAAACCCAAAAATATTGGAAGCATGCTTTAATGAAATCGACCAGAATTTTAGAACCTAGAGTAAATTTAACATTTCGATATTTTTATCCAAATTCAGAAGCATAAAAAAGCCCACATAAACGTGGGCTTTTGCATTTATATGTCATTGGTTCTAGCTTAGAGTTTCTGAGATGTTCATAGAGCTAGCAACTTTTTTCTCAATTAACTCTGCATTTTCCTGCAAAATTGTAATGAGTTTTTGCAAGTTCACAAATTCAAAGCGATTTTTAGAAGCCAAAAGTGTTAATGCTAATGGTGCTTCTTTTGTTGAAAACTTAATAGGAACAGAAACAGCAGCAATATTTGGATCGAGCTCGCCATTTGAAAAATAATATCCTTGTTTCTTAATTTTTTTCATTTTCATTAAGAAATCATCTGCACTGTGCGCGAAATCGACTTCGGCAAGTTGCTTAGAAAAGCGTTGGTAATAATCTAAAATTCCTTGCTTTGGTAAATGCGCAATCATAATTTTTGCAGATGAACTGACAAAAACTGGGCGAGGGCAACCACGACCATATGAAAGTAACGATGCATTTTTATAAACTTCATCATGAAGGTCTATACAAGAATCATAATTTAAGTGTGTGAGTAAGCAGGAAAATTCAGTACGTTCTACAATTTCGCGCATAAAAGGGATGCTAATTTGTACTAAAGGATCTGTTGTGCGAGAAATATAATCGAGTACGGCAATTTTTGAACCAAGCGTGTAGTCGCCAGATGTACCACTAATTCTTTGTAATAATTCAGCTGATACGAGTTCTTTTAAGTAGCGGTAACTTGTTGGTTTAGATAAACCAAGCTCCTCACTAATAATATCGACATTAATAATTGGGCGAGATAATGAAAAAAGATCTAAAACTGTGAGAATTTTACCGAAACTGGAAATTGCCATAGTTACCTACTTAGTTGAAATTAGAGAACATCTGAACAAGAGTTACTATATATCAAAAATATAAAGATCGAACATTAATTCGCATAAGTGTCTTTTAAAACTATTTTTAGATATTCGAAAATAAGAAAAAATAAATAAAAGAGCAGGAAAAAACAAATAAAACGTTATAAATTATCACTATAAGATATTATGTATTGACATATTTGTAGAAATTTGAAAAAATTGCTTTGAAAATATCTAATCGCGCATAAACAACCATTTATTATTTTGTAGGGTTATAAAGTAATTTTAGCTTTAGTTGTATTTACTGATGTGATTTAGCTGCTTCTTTTCTTCGAATAATCTTTAAGGTCTTTGCAGTTGTAAAGATGATTTGACGCTATATATTTTTATATATGGCGCGCTGAAGTGACCTTAAAAGAAGCATTGTCATAATATTTAGAGAAAAAAAATATGTTGCTGACTAAACAATTACTTGCATTTCGTCCAAATAAAATGGATTGGATTTTTGCGATTAAAACGTTTTTGGCAGGTATGCTTTCACTATATGTGGCATTTTCTTTAGATTTAGCCTATCCAATTTGGGCTATTGGAACGGTATTTGTTATTGCTAATCCATATTCTGGAATGACATCTTCAAAAAGCATTTACCGAATATTTGGAACGTTATTGGGTGTTGTCGTTTCTGTTGTAGTTACACCATTGCTTATTAATACGCCGTTAATATTTACATTGTTTTTAGCATTTTGGGTTGGTTTTTGCCTTTATATTTCATTGTTAGATCGAACACCACGAAGCTATGTGTGTATGTTGGCGGGTTATACCACAGTCATTATTTGCTTTAACATTATTTATAGTATTGATAACAGTTCTGTATTTGATATGGCTGTTGGGCGCTTTTTAGAAATTACCGTGGGCGTAGTGTGTAGTGCTATTGTGACAACGACTATTTTTCCAATGCATATTGGTCCTGCGGTAAAAGTACGTGTGACCAAAGCACTTCAAGATACGAAAATATTATTTGAAAAAATATTAATAGATGAAAAAGAATTAGAAAACTATAGCGCTGTATTGAGCAATATTGCACGAGATATTGCTGATATTCATGTGATGGCGGTACATCTTAGTTATGAAAAGTCTACTTTAAAAGGAATGACAAAACCTTTACAGGAAATGCTACATCAGCTCAGCATGCTTGTAACAAATTTGGTTGCAATGGCGGAACGAATTAAGCAGTTAGATCAAATTGATTTGAAATATCGGGAAAAATTAAAAGTAGCAAATAAACATATTATTCAGTTTTTAGAGCAAGACGTAGATATCTCTGAAGCACAAATAAATGCTTTACCTAATAGTTTTGAACAAGATTTTTCAGAAATGTCTGCAATCGCAACATCTAAACAGCAAATTATTCTTTTAAGTTTAAAAATGGATGTTCGCCATTTTATTCAAAATGTCCGTGCTATTAAATTAATTTGGAAACGTATTCAAAGAGGAAATGCTGTATTACCTCAAAGTGTTGCACCTTTAACTACAAGTTATCCTAGTTTACATCGTGATCATGGTGTGGCACTTCGAGGTGGAGTTTCCGCATTTTTAATTGTGATTATTGCAACTACATTTTGGATTGTGAGTGGTTGGAAAGCAGGATTTATGCTTGCTGAAATGGCTGCAATAAGTGCATGTATTTTAACTTTTATGGATAACCCAGTTCCTGCATTGAAGGTGTTTATACGTGGAAATATATATGCAGGAATTCTTGTTTTTATTTATGCCTATGGCATTTTTCCAAGTATTACTGAATTTTGGCAATTATGCTTAGCACTAGCACCGTTTATTATTTATTGCTTAATGATGTTTCCTCATCCGCCATTAATGGGTTTGGCTCTGCCAGTTTTAATGGGAACCATCATGGGGCTAAACCTTCATAATCATTACACTCTAGATCAAATTTCATTTTTTGATGCTTCTATAGCAACAGTTATTGGTCCAATTATTTCGGTTTATGTGATTCATTTGGTTCGTGCAATGTCACCCGATATTACGGCAAAACGTATTTTAGCTCTGCATTACAAAGCCATTCGGCAAGCTCTATATATTCCGTATGGGGTGAGTTTTAGAATTCATTTGCGTGGCATGTTGGACAGAATAGGTATTTTGAATACAAAAGTCGTTCAGTCAGATGCACTAAAACAAGATATTAATTTTGCACTTATTGAATCGAGTGCAGTAATTGACCTAACTCGTATTCAAGAGCTTATGAATAAAATGGATACTCGGCTTGAAATTTTCCAAAGTTTGACGCGATTACAATCAGATTTAGATGACTATTTCCTCTTTAAAGAATTACATCAAACAGAAAATAAATTTCGAAACAATTTACTTAAAACTATTCAAAACATAAAACAACAAGCTACTGAATTAGAAGATGTAGATATTTCACAGCGTATAAAAATTTCACTCAATAATATTCAAAGTAGTTTATGTCATGCATCCTTTGATGAAACTACACAAGCACATTTGGTAGGAGCGTAAAAATGGGTGAACTCAATATATATGGTGTTTATGTGCCCACACTTCTTATTCAAAGTGTGTTTGCTTATGGATTGTTACGCTTGGTGATGTTAGGTACAGATCCTTTAATTGAAAAAGGATGGATACCGTTACCAAGCATTTTTTACTTATGTCTTTATGTCATTTTGCTATGGCTAATTCATTGGGGTTTTATCGTGTGTTCTGTTTAAACGCACAATTAATTGAAGTGAGCGAGGTAAAGTGAAAAATGACATCTTTAAATTTGCGTAAAATCATAAGACCACTTGGTTTTTTAATTGTTGTAATTCTCGCAGTATTGGCAATGATGCATATTTGGAATTATTACAATGCAGAGCCGTGGACCCGTGATGGGCGTATTCGTGGAGATGTAATTCAAGTGTCTTCAGATGTTTCAGGTCTTATTACAGAAGTTTTAGTACAAGACAATCAAACTGTTAGAAAAGGACAGGTGTTATTTAAAATTGATGTTGCACGTCAAACACTTGATGTAGAGCAAGCTAAATCTGATCTTGCAAAAGCAAAGGCAAGTTTGGCTGCTGCTGAAGCAGCGTTATTACAAGCAAAAGCAAATATAGTGAAATCACAAGCCAATACTCTTTTGGCAGATAAAAATGCAAGTCGATATTCTGATTTGATGAATGGTGCAATTTCCAAACAAGAGCAAGATCAAATATTTGCACAGAAAGATCAATCACATGCTGAGCATGCACAAATGCAGGCGGCACTTGAACAAGCGAAAGCGAATATAGCGCAGCAAAAAGCTTTAATTGAGGTTGCTACAAGTAATCTACATTTAGCACAATTAAATTTGGATCGTTCTGAAGTGGTTGCACCTGCTAATGGAACATTATCTAACTTTGAATTAAAAGAAGGTAATTATGTAAAAGTAGGTCAGGCTGTTGCAGCATTGGTTGATCGTGAGCAGTTGTATGTTGTGGGCTATTTTGAAGAAACAAAACTGAATAAAATTTTTGTGGGTGCGCCAGCTTCTATTCAATTAATGGGTGATTCACATAAATTGAAAGGGCATGTTCAAGGGATTGCTTCTGGTATTGAAGATAGAGAACGCACTTCTACCACAGGCCTATTGGCAAATGTAAATCCAACTTTCAGTTGGGTGCGTTTGGCACAACGTGTTCCTGTAAAAATTGTTTTAGATGAAATATCTAAAAATGAGTTGGCATTTGTGGCAGGTCGTACAGTCACTGTGCATATTTTAGAAGATAAAAAATAAAAAGCCTTTTTACTACACTTCAATAAAAAGCATCCCAATTTGGATGCTTTTTTATAACTAAATTAATATTTAAGGAGTTAAACCTTCAGGGTTTCGATACCAACTTTCAATGAATAAAGCTGCTGCAATACTATCTGCTGACAGTTTTTTGCCACGACCTTGCGCTTGGTAATGATCCAGTTCATCGCGTGCTTCACGAGTTGTTAAACGCTCATCAACCATTAAGGTTTCAATGTTTGTTTGATGACGTAAACGACGTGCAAATTTACGCGCACGCGTTGAAAGTTCAGATTCAGTATCATCCATATTTAAAGGTAGACCGACTAAAAATAACGTCGGTTGATACTGTTTCAAAATTTTTAAAAGCTCATCCCAATTTGGAATGCCATCTTTCATTGGAAATAAAGCAAGGGGATTGGCACTTTCAATCAGAGATTGACCAACGGCCATTCCCATTTTTTGAGTACCAAAGTCGAACGCCATAATCATTTGTGGCGCAGATAAATCAGGCATGACCAATCTCGGAAGATAACCATGTACGGTCTACGCCCATTTTCTTATAGGCAGCATCCCAACGGTCGTCATAAGGTAAGTTAAAAATTAAATCCATATCGGAATCGCAAATGAGCCAATCACCACGTGCAATTTCTTGCTCTAATTGGTTTTTGTCCCAACTTGCATAGCCTAACGCAACTTGGTAACGACCAACACCTTCATTATGCGCAATTGCATCTAAAATATCTTTAGAGGTGGTAATACACACATTTTCACCAATCGCTATTGAAGAATGCCAAGTTGGTTGACCTGTATGTAAAACGAAGCCAGCTTCAGGGCGTAAAGGACCACCTTGTAAAACTTCATGCGGATTTACATGATCTGCTTCAATATCGAGATCATTTAAAAGTTCTTTAATTTGAAGACCTGATGGGCGGTTGATGATAATTCCTTGAGCACCATCTTTATCGTGACGAGCTAAATAGATGACGGTATTTGCAAAGAATTCATCATCCATATCTGGTGGAGCAATAAGACAACGATGCATCAAATATTGTTTCGGCACCTAGGCTGCTCTCCTTATTTTATTGTTCAAATGTCATTTAACTTACACGTTACAAGAGCTTTGATGTTTCAACAAATGATTTCTCATCTATTTCAAACGACTTAAGCAGGTTGAAACTTTAATTGACGAAGTTGTTTTGCATGTTGCAATGTAGTTTCGTTAATTTCGATACCACCTGTCATGCGAGCAAGTTCTAAAACGCGATCATCTTCTTCTAAGTCTAAAATTGTGCTGCTTGCTGGGTCAGTTTGGCGTTTTTTCACAAGTAGATGTTGATCTGATTGTGCTGCAACTTGCGCTTGATGCGTAATACATAAAATTTGAACGTGCTGTGCCAAACCTGCAAGTAAACGTCCAACTATTTCTGCTGTACCACCGCTAATACCAACATCAATTTCATCGAATACCAAAACTTCAGATTCAGTTTTTTCCGCATTCATAACTTGCATAACAAGGGCAATACGCGACAATTCACCGCCAGAAGCAACACGAGCTAAAGGTTGAGGTGGTATACCTTTATTGGCTGTAAATAGAAGTTGAATGAAGCTTAAACCTTCACTTGATGCTTGTTCTAAAGGTTCAAACTTAAACTCAAAATGAGCTTCAGGAAGTGCAAGTTGTTTGACTTGTTCTGTTAAATGTTTTGCTAAAGGAAGTGAGGCTTCACGACGAATATCATCTAAATGCTGTGCTTTTCCTAAGAAGTCTTGATGTGATGCCTCAACTTGTTCAGCTAAAGTTTCAGGATCTTCAAGCTGATGAAGCTGTTCTAATTCAGTTTGCCAAGCTTCATATTCTTCTTTCAGTGTTTCAGGTTGCGTTCTATATTTACGCGCTAAACGATGGAAAACTTCCAATTTAGAGTTTAACTCTTCCATGCGTTCAGGGTCGAAACTTTGCTTGTCGATGAAATGACGTAAATTAGACGTTGCATCATCTAATTCACTTTGCGCATTGACTAAAGATGTATAAATTTCAGATAGTTTTTCACTACGCCCAGAATGTGATTCTAAGCGTCTTAAAATAGAAGCAACTTCTTGATTAATATTTTGTTCAGCATCATCTAAAGCCGTTAAACCGTAACCGCAATCTTGCATGATATGTTCGTGATGGCTTAAGCGGTCAAACTCTTGTTCAATTTCGCTATAGTCCACTTGAACAACTTCTTCAAGCTCTTCAAGTTGAAGATTAAGCGTATCAATACGTTGTTTACGTGTCGCTTGAGCGTCTAATGCTGCTTGATGTTGACGAATATCTTTTTGCCATTTGCTATAAGCATCTCGAACAGCTTGAGCAGGGGCATGAAAATTACTATAACGATCTAACCAATGTTTAGGATAAGGCGGTTCTAAAAGTTGTTGTTGGCTGTGTTGGCTATAAAGTTGAACCAATAATCGTCCAATTTCTTTTAATTCAGACAAACTGCTTGGTCTGCCATTAATCCATGCTTTACTACGACCTGTTGCAAAAATTACGCGACGTAAGTGAATTTCGCCTGACTCATCATCTAGTTCTTGTTCTTTTAACCAAAGTGCTTCTGCGCTGCCATCTTTATAGCTGAATGTTGCGGTTACATCTGCTTTTTCAGCACCATAACGCACATAGTTGGTATCTGTTCTTTCGCCAAGACATGCCGAAAGTGCATCAAGCAATAAAGATTTACCTGCGCCTGTTTCACCTGTTAAGACGTTGAAACCTTCTTCAATATCAATGGCTAAGTGTTCGGCTAAGGCAAAATTAATCAGAGTTAAATGTGTCAGCATAAACGCATCCAAGCTGCGGAAAGTTTGAGTTAAAGGTCGTCAAATTTTGTTTTTGTCACAAGACCCTATTAATTCTATCTTAAAATAGTGCTAAAAATAATACTTCTTAGAATTAAAACAGACCTTTAAAAATAAGAGATTACCTTTTAAATATACGCTATAAAGTGAGTTTAAATCTTATTTTTTTCATCACTTTTAAATATCTCTTTGTAAAAATATTGGCAATTTAACCGTTTTATCAATTTTAAAGTCTTAGCGTTTAACTCATTCAAAGAACATAAATTTAAACATGATTGTCATTCAAATTTTCACTAAAAATATGTTTTAAACTTTGGTGGGGATTGTTAAAAAAGTGATTTGTACTTATTGTATAGTTGCTTTAAAATTTCATGAAATTGGGGTGGGCAAGCAAAGACAAAAGCATAATTTATGCTTAAGTTTGAAGCGTGTTAGTTTACCTAAAAGAGATTGATTGGTTCGTGTTAAACGAATCAATTCAAAATATAAAACGCGTTACTTGGAGAATACGCATGTCAGCTCAGTTTGATCATGTATCGGTGGTAAAAAAATCTAATGTCTACTTCGATGGTCTGTGCGTAAGTCATACAGTTCAATTTGAAGATGGCACGAAAAAAACTTTGGGCGTGCTTTTACCAAGTAAGCAAGAATTAACTTTTGAAACTCATGTTCCTGAGCGTATGGAAATTGTTTCAGGCGAATGTCGTGTACGTATTGCAGACAGCGAAGAAAGTGAATTGTTCCGTGCAGGACAATCATTTTACGTGCCTGGCAACAGCCGTTTCAAAATTGAAGCAGATGAAGTTGTAGATTATGTTTGCCACTTAGGTGGTTAATTACTAAATCAAGAATCAAGCAAAGAAATTTCAACCTAAATCGGTTAAACTATTGCTTCAGCATAAATCCTGTAAAGTCTGCTTTGCAGGATTTTTCTTTTTGTATTGTCAGTCAAATGTTAGAGGTCGTTCATGGCAAAAACTGAATATTTTTATGGCGTTCACTCGGTGGAGTCATTGTTGGAGCTTGAGCCAGAGCGAGTTTTAACTTTATTCGCTTTAAAAGGGCGTGATGATCAGCGTTTAAAACGCGTTCTTGAGTTGGCAGAGCCTTTTGGTATTAGCGTTCAGCAAGCAAGCCGAGATAAATTGGAAAAACTAGCAGGTCAGCCATTCCATCAAGGTGTTGTTGCTGCTGTTCGTGCTCATCCAACTTTAAATGAAAAAGATCTTGAAGTGCTTTTAAATGAAAAGCCACAAGTACTTTTACTTGCGCTTGATCATATTACAGATCCGCATAATCTTGGTGCATGTATTCGTACTGCGGCTGCAATGGGCGTTGAAGCAGTGATTGCTCCACGTGATCGTTCTGCAACATTAACTCCAACAGCGCGTAAAGTAGCTGCGGGTGGTGCAGATAAAGTGAAGTTCATTCAAGTGACTAATTTGGCGCGTACTTTAGGTCAAATGAAAGATGACTTTAATGTGCGTGTAGTAGGCACAATGCTTGATGAAAAAGCATTACCTGTTCAGCAATTTGATTTCACAGGTACGGGCATTTGTATTGTGATGGGTGCAGAAGATACAGGATTGCGCCCAATTACGCAGTCTCAATGTGATCAAACCGTTTATATTCCTATGGCAGGAAACTTGCAGAGCTTAAACGTAAGCGTTGCAACAGGTATGGCTTTGTATGAAGCTTGCCGTCAACGTAATGTTTAATTTTTAAAGCTGAGCGTAAATGACACCAAGAACACAAGGCTATTTATACGTCCTGATCACCATGGTGATTTGGGGTGGTTTCACTTTAACATCTAGACTAAATGTGAAATGGGGAATTGAAGCGTGGGATATTACAGCGCTACGTTTCGCTTTAGCTTTTGTGATTTTGGTGCCTATCTTAATTTATAAGAAAGATCTCGCTTTTTTATGGAAAAAAGAGCCATTTATTCTTGCCATGATTGGTGGGGTTGGTTATTGCTTAACAGCTTATACGGCATTTCATTACGTGCCTGCTGCACATGCCGCAATCTTCTTAAATGGCTTTATTCCTTTATGTACAGCATTTGCAGGATTCTTAATCTTTAAGCATGCCTTCGATAAGCATACATGGCTCAGTGTCATTATTATGCTTGCCTCTATTAGTGCGATGAGTTTTCTCATGTATAGAGAAACAGGTATTGCCTTTGGTTTTGGCGATTTCCTTTTTATTTTGAGTGCAATGTGGTGGGGTATTTTCTCTGTACTGTTAAGACAGTGGAAATTATCTGCATGGCACGCAATGTCAGGTGTCGCAATTTGGTCGGCAATTGTTTATTTACCTATTTATTTGCTGTTCTTACCTAAACATTTATCTGAACCTGAGCCAATACATCTTGTATTACAAACTTTATTTCACGGTATTTGTGTCGTGATTATTGCAACTATTACTTATGTTGAAGCGATTAAACGCTTAGGTGCATTTAAAACTGGAAGTATTGTCACACTTGCGCCATTTCTTGCTGCGGTTATTGCTGTTCCTGTACTTGGAGAGCCGTTAAGTTTAGCAATTGTATGTGGTCTAATTGGAATGGCAATTGGTGCATTGCAACCTTGGCGATGGTTTGGTCGAAAAGACAGTTTACAAAAGCAACTTGAGCAACAAAAAAAGCAGTCTAATTAAGACTGCTTTTTTGATAGCGCTAAATATTTTTCATGTAATGGAATCAATTGTTTATACAAATGATCTAAATGACCATCATTTAGCACAATATCATTGGCACGTTTTTGTTTTTCAATACGTGGCATTTGCACGTGAATGATATTTTTAATTTGTTCGATATTTTGCCCATCACGCTGTGATGCACGTTGAATTTGTAGCTCTTCAGAAGCATCGATAAGTAACGTACGATTCGTTAATTCATGTTGATTCGTTTCAAATAGAAGTGGAGAAACTAAAACGACATAAGGGCTTTGTGCTGCATTTAACTGCTGAATAATATTATTTCGAATAGCAGGATGTGTAATGCTTTCTAAGGCTTTACGTGCAGTTGGTTCTTTAAAAATATGTTCACGCAAAGCACGTCGATTGAGTTCACCATTATCAAGGAGAACCCAATCTCCAAATGTTTTCTGAATTTGAGTTAAAGTAGGCTGTCCAGGCATTACAACTTCGCGAGCGACAATATCTGCATCTACCACAACAATATTTTGAGATTCAAACCACTGACTTGCAGCCGATTTTCCACTTCCAATACCGCCTGCTAAACCCAAAATGAACGACATATTTAACCTAGCTGACCTAAATATAATTGCATGATTTTTTCACCCCAAAGAAAGGCAATCCAACCTGCTATCGCAATATAAGGGCCAAAAGCAAAAGGAAGATTTTCCTTGCGAACTTTCATTAGAATAATACCAATAATAGCACCAACCAACGATGAAAGTAGTACGATGAGTGGGAGCATCATTGGTCCCATCCACGCACCTAAAGCTGCAAGTAATTTAAAATCGCCATAACCCATACCTTCTTTGCCTGTGACTAATTTAAAGATGTAGTACACAATCCAAAGACATAAGAAGCCAATGATATAGCCCCAAATTGCTGAAGTGGGAGATGTATAAAGTGCAAAGCTGTTTATACCTAAGCCAAGTGCAGCTAAGGTAAGAGTATATCGATCTGGTAAAAGTTGGGTGTCAAAATCAATAAATGTGAGGGTAATTAAAACCCAGGTAAATACCAAAGCAAATAACATTTGAAGTGTAGGGCCAAATACTGCAACAACTATAAGTGATGCAACAGCAGTTAACACTTCAATAAGTGGGTAGCGAATGCTAATTGGGTTTTGGCAGCTCCCACATTTTCCTTTTAAAGCAAGCCAACTAATTACAGGAATATTCTGATACCAACGAATAGGGGATTGGCATTTTGGGCAGGTTGAATCAGGCTTACTTAATGTAATTTTTGATTCATCAATAATTGGTTGTTCAGGATGTAATAAGAATTGGCAATCTGTACGCCATTCTTGTTCCATCATTTTAGGCGTTCTATAAATAACAACATTTAAAAAACTACCAATGCATAAACTAAAAACTCCAACTGCAATATAAAGTGCAGTTGGATTTAAAATAAAATAAGAGATTAATTCGTGCATTAAACAACAGAACCCATTTGGAAAATTGGAAGGTACATGGCAATTACAAGACCACCAACTAGTACACCAAGAACAGCCATAATTAATGGCTCCATCATTGCTGTTAAGCCATCTACGGCATTATCAACTTCATTTTCGTAGTGTGTTGCAACTTTTTCTAACATTGAATCGAGCGCACCGGATTCTTCACCAATAGCGACCATTTGTATTGCCATTGATGGGAAAACGTTAGTTGCGCGCATGGCAAATTGAAGTTGTTGACCTGTTGAGACATCTTCACGAATTTTCATTACAGCTTCTTCATACACAACGTTGTTTGTTGCACCCGCTGTCGATTCCAATGCATCAATCAGAGGTACACCTGCGGCAAAGGTTGTTGCAAGTGTACGGCTGTAACGTGCAATAATTGCTTTATAAACAAGATCACCAAAAATTGGGGCTTTTAATGCCATTTTGTCTAAAAGATCTCGGAATTTTTTACTGCGTTTTTTCGCCTCAGTTAATCCAATTACAGTAGCAGCGATACCAATAATTAAAATGTACCAATAGCTTTGCATCCATTCAGACATGTTTACTACCATTTTGGTAAATGCAGGTAAATCTGCACCAAAAGATGTAAATAGCTCTTCAAAAACAGGTACAACTTTAACCATCAAAATAATGGTAACTACAAAAGCAACGACTACAACTGTGAGCGGATACTTCATAGCTTTCTTAATTTTTTGTTTTAAAAGCTCACTTTTCTCTTTGTATATAGCTACACGGTCTAGCATGGTTTCAAGCGCACCAGATTGTTCGCCCGATTCAACAAGTGAGCAAAAAAGTTTATCAAAATATTGAGGATATTTTTTAAGTGCGCCAGCAAAAGTATTACCACCTTCAACTTCACCTTTAATACCCAATACGACTTCGCGCATAGCAGGGTTATCTAAGCCCTCAGCAACAATTTCAAAACTTTGAACTAAAGGAACACCTGCTTTCATCATGGTAGCAAGTTGGCGAGTGAAGATCGTAATATCTAATGTTGTTACTTTCTTTTTAAAGACACTTTCGAGAATATTCTTTTTCTTTTCTCGAATGGATTTAATCGTAATTCCTTGTTTTCGCAGGGTGACTTTAGCTAAAGCCATATTGCGAGCTGGAATTTCCCCTTTAAGTTTAGCCCCTTTGCGGTCAACTCCTTCATATATGAAGGTGGGCATCATCTGTGCTTTTTTGACAGCCATGTGTCGTTATCCTTATTTTAAATCTTTATTTACTCACTCGTCACACGATTTACTTCTTGTAAAGAAGTTACCCCTTGCATGACTTTTATTAAACCAGAACGGCGTAAGTTTCTAAAACCTGCTTTTTCAGAGGCTTCTGCAATTTGAAGTGCATTACCATCTTCCATAATAATTTTTGAAATTTCTGGTGTAACTTTCATTACCTCATAAATACCTACACGTCCTTTATAACCTTCACGACACTCAGAACAGCCTACAGGTTGATAAATTTTAGTTTCTGGATCAGCTAAGTCTTCTGTAGTGAATCCTAGTTCTAATAAGCTTTGTTCTGGAATGTCGGCAGGAGCTTTGCAGTGGGAGCATAAACGACGTGCTAAACGTTGTGCAATAACAAGGTTAACAGATGTTGCAATATTGAAAGATTGAACGCCCATATTTCTTAAGCGCGTTAATGTTTCAGGTGCGCTGTTTGTATGTAGTGTGGACATTACCATATGACCTGTTTGTGCTGCTTTAATTGCAATTTCAGCTGTTTCAAGGTCACGAATTTCCCCGACCATAACAATATCTGGATCTTGACGAAGAAATGATTTAAGTGCCGCAGAGAAGGTTAAGCCAATTTTATTATTAACGTTAACTTGGTTAATACCTTCTAAGTTAATTTCGACAGGATCTTCGGCTGTTGAAATATTGGTATCTTCACGGTTTAGAATATTCAAACCTGTATATAAAGATACCGTTTTACCCGAACCAGTAGGACCTGTAATTAATAGCATGCCTTGAGGTTTATCAAGTGCATCCATGAAAAGTTCTTTTTGATCAGGCTCATAACCCAAAGCATCAATACCCAACATCGCACTAGATGGATCTAAAATACGAAGTACGAGTTTCTCACCAAATAAGGTTGGGAGTGAGTTAACACGGAAGTCGATAGCTTTTGTTTTTGAGATTTTTAATTTAATACGACCATCTTGCGGAACACGCTTTTCTGAAATGTCCATTTGTGACATTACTTTTAAACGTGATGCTAAACGGTTTGCTAACTGTAGTGGGGGAGTTGCAATTTGACGTAATACACCATCTACACGGTATCGAACACGATAAGATTTTTCATAGGGTTCAAAGTGTAAATCTGACGCGCCCATACGAATAGCATCAATTAAGAGTTTATTGATATATTTTACAATTGGAGATTCATCACCTGTTGGGTCTTCATCTTTTTGATTTTCTTGATTAGGATCAACTTCTTCAACATCTAAATCGAACTCATCATCACTAAACTCAAAGTTCCCTGTATCTGCAAATAAATTTTCAATAAGTTTATCTAGTTTATCAAACTCGACAATAACAGATTCAACATTCATTTTACTGTTAAAGCGAATGGCATCTATCGCTTCTATATTTGTGGGATTACTGGTTGCCACATATAGAAGATTACCTCGGTTAAAAATAGGTAAAACACGATGTTTTATTATAAGTTTTTCATCAACAGCATCTTTTGCGAGCATATCTGTGTTGTATACAGATAAGTCGAAAATAGGTTCACCAAATTCTAAAGCAATAGTCTCAGCAATGGTGAGTGAAGAAACTTTTAAATTTTGGGTCAAATAAGGAATGATATCTTGATTGGCTTTTTTTGCATTGATGATGGCATTTTGCATTGATGTAGCATCAACAACCCCATCTTCAACAAGGCGTCGAATAAAACCGGTGAATTTCGGCGTAGATTGTATGACTGACATCCCCAAGGTCCTTTCAAAAATAATGTTTATAATTGGTATTTTAAAATTATACTTTTGTTACGTAAAAATGCCACAGCTAAAATGAATATCCTTTAGTAAGTCTTATATATAAGTGTGAGCTATTTATGAAAAAATACTAAAACTGTAAGTTGGTAGGTTGGTGCGTGAAAATTAAATTATAAAGTCATAGATTAAAAGTCATATAAATTTTTAAGCACAAATAATTTTTACGTGTAGAATGTGCTCGGTTTAAAAATAGTTTTTTTGTAGGTTATTGTATGTCGGGTTCAACGATTACGCCGTGGGTAGTTGGTAATTGGAAAATGAATCCAATGCAAGCCGATGCTCAGCAACTTATTCAAAATTTCAAGGGTTTATTGGATATTACTCCAATTGAATCTGCTAAATGTCATATTGGTGTTGCACCTGTGACTTTAGCACTAACGACAGTACAGTCTGTCTTAAGTGATTCTAACCGTGAGATCTACACTGTTGCACAAGATGTTTCTCGTATTGCAGGAACAGGTGCTTATACAGGTGAGGTAAGTGCTGAATTATTAAAAGATAGTCAAATTGGCTATGTTTTAGTTGGGCATTCTGAACGTCGTGAAATTTTTGGCGAAACTGCTCAAATTCTTAATGAAAAAATTAAAAATGCTCTAAATGCAGGTTTGACAGTTATTTATTGTGTGGGTGAAAGCCTAGAACAACGTGAAAGTGGTCAAGCTGAGCAAGTCGTGTTACAACAAATTTGCGATATTGCAACGGTTGTGGAAGCAGAACAGTGGCACAATATTGTTATTGCCTACGAGCCTATTTGGGCAATTGGTACAGGAAAAACAGCTTCTCCTGACGATGCACAAACAATGCATGCACAAATTCGTGAAGGTTTAAGCCAAATTACGGCATATGGGAAAAGCATGGCGATCTTGTACGGTGGTAGTGTTAAACCCGAAAATGCAGTAGAGTTAGCAGCCTGTTCAGATATCAATGGTGCGCTTGTAGGTGGTGCATCATTAAATGCAGAGTCTTTCCATAAAATTGCTCTAGCATTTGCAAATACAAAATAATTAGGAGTTCAGCATGCATACATTTGTGCTGGTAGTACATATTATCTTAGCCATTTTAATGATTGGCTTGATTTTAGTTCAACATGGTAAAGGTGCAGATGCAGGTGCTTCATTTGGCGGTGGCGGTGCAGCAACAGTTTTTGGTGCATCTGGTTCGGGTAATTTTTTAACTCGTTTAACTGCTGTTTTAACCGCATTGTTTTTTGTTACAAGCCTTACACTGGCTGTGTTTGCGAAGAAACAAACAACAGACTCTTATAGTCTAAAAACAGTAAACACAACAACCTCTGTTCCAGCAACATTGCCTGAAAGTTCACCAAACACAACGAAAACTGGCGAATAATCTTATTTAAGCCTTTCTTTTTCTGTTTGATGCGACTAGAATGCCACTCTGCTGCGGTGGTGGTGGAATTGGTAGACACGCTACCTTGAGGTGGTAGTGCTTTCGGGCGTGGGGGTTCAAGTCCCCCCTTCCGCACCAACTTTAATCCAGAAATTAAGTTGGTGTTAAGCGGCAAATTTGTTGATGCGGGATGGAGC
>NZ_JAXHPF010000009.1:0-99722 GCF_034187745.1 Acinetobacter faecalis
GCGTTAAAATAATTAAAACAAAGTAAATTTGATATAAAACAATATGTAGTAAATAGACAAGGCTGTAGGGGAATAGATAAGTAAAATAGTTATGAGATTGTTATTTACTAATCTCGAGCATTGGTAATAGATATACTCGCATTTTTTAATTCATGTAATAATTGTCCAAGAAGAATGTCTTTATTAGCTAAAGTTACAATAATCATAGGATATTGACCGTTAACTGAAGTAAGCAATGCTTTACCATTATCAGCATCTAAAGTAATAGATTGGCATCCAGTGAGTTGTAATTCATTCATTAGTGCACTAACCATCGCATGTAAAGAGCTACTTACTGCTGCAATTTTGGTGTTATTGAAGGTATTTAGCTTATATAACGTCGCTAGCTCAAATCCATCTGTTGAGCAAAGCATAATAAAATTAACACCACTGACTGTATTAATAATATGCTGAATTTCATTTTTTGCATGTTGAATTACATGATCAGGTGTTTTTCTTTCATTTTTAACTGCAAACATTTAAATCTCCATTATCCCGTAATGTTGTAATTGATTTCTATGGATGTAATGAGTGCTTCTAAGAGTAATTTAATATCATCTTTTACACGTGCATCAACAATAAATAATGGATGGTAAAGGTCATTTTTAATTAACCAGTCTTGATACATAAATGTTGATTTTTCAGGTGCTTCATCGGCATGCGTGATACCAATGGCAATGTCATTGTTATATTCTTGGAAAATTTCTAAATAGCTTTCTAATTCCTCAATGGAATTATCGAGTGTGTGATCAATAAGAATAATTGCCCCTATAGCACCTTCACAAATAATAGACCACATAAAATCAAACCGTTGTTGACCTGGTGTACCATATAGACCAATCACAAGCCCGTTATCTAGGGTAATTTCACCATAATCAATGCCAACAGTTGTTTGCATTTTTTTGTGGCTTTCAACATCGGTATTTAATGCTTCTGTCACTAAAATGGGAATATCTGAAAGTGTCCGAATTGCTTCGGTTTTACCTGCACCCATTGTTCCAGCAAAAACAATTTTATATTGTTGTATGATCATTAATATTCTCTTTATAAATTAAATTTTTGTCTTAAATTGCTAAAGAAAGATTTAATAAATCCAACTTCCTCTTTGGTTTCTTGTTTAACTGCTGGTGAATAATGTGGATCCCAAGCATTAATTTTTTTGAAATTATTGATCGTAATGCATGCACCGATAAAGCGTTGAACAGTTTCAATTGGAATGTTTAATTGCTCGGCAATAGTTGATATTTTCCCGCCTTGAATAAAACATGCTGAAAGTTGAAAAATGATTTTTTTATGCTGTTGGTCATTTGGTTTTGGCCAATAATAAATTTTATAATGCCCATCGGGAGCACAAAGATGTTGAGCTATATCAGGTGTATTCCAAAATAAATTCCAAATAAAATCATTAAGCACATATGTTTGTTTACGATTCACACGTGTTATGGCATCAATACTTGCGATTTCACAATCAAAAGTAAAATCTGTTGAAAGTTTGAACCGTGAATCATTTGCCCAAGCTCTGTTTTTTGCTAAATCTAATATAGCGATAGTGCCTTGAGAATCATAAATATGTAGTTTTGAATCATGGTGTTTTTTATATAAATTGTTTAGTGTCTCTGTGATTTTATCAATATTTTTTGCGTCAAAATTTATATTTGAGTTCAGTAAAGTTTGAGGATTTGTATTGATAGTGTGCATTTGATTTAAGAGGTTTTGGGTCCAATACAATAAAGCATAGGCTGGAAAATCAGTTAGGTTAATTTTTATATGATTCATATTTTGACCTCTTAAACTTAAGGGAAATAAAAGCCCTTAAAAAAGGGCTTTTAGAGATCTCACTGTATTAAGCAAAATCTAAGCCTTTTTCATAACTTTTCAGTTCATGTCGTGCCATTGCTAGATTTGCTTTGGAACGATCAAGTACAAGATAGATAAATACATTCTCATTGTTCACGAGTGGACGAATGAGATGGTATTGTTTCCCCAGAGTAATTAAAATATCTTCAATGCTGTCATTTAAGTTTAATGCTTGAGCGACACGGCGTTTTGAGCGAACAACCTCGGTATTACCTGCTGCTGCTAATTCTAAATCTAAATCTCCCCCTCCTTGAGTAGCCAGTGCAAGGCCACTTTCACCATCTACTAATGCTGCTGCATAAAATCCATCAATATTTGTTAGTGATTCCAATGATACTTTAGCCATGTTTATTCTCTCTTTTTATAAATAATATTATTTCTACATATCTGATATGAAAATCATTAAGTAGAATCTTATTTATAAAGAATAAGTTAGAAAGATCAATGAATTATTTTTTATCTGCAAACTTAAAATAAAAATGAGAATAGATTTTATGATAGTTTTGGTCAATTGTTTTGAGATATGTTTAACCCTTTAGTGAAACTTATTCGACCCTTCTCACAAAATAGAAGTTATGATGGTGCTTAGAATGTAATTGTAACTATTTGTAAAAAGTTAATTAAAAAAAGGCTACATTTTTGTAGCCTTTAGTTAAGTATAAGTGCTTATGCAAATACACTGCATAAAGCTTGAGCTAGAATCCAAAGAATTAAGAGAGCAACTACAGGTTCTATAATTTTAGCCCATGTAGGCGTTACAGTTTCTGTTGAAACTTGATTGTCATCAGTGTGAGTGTGTTGTTGAACCATTTGATTAAACTCCTTCATTGTTGAATCTAATGATATATCTTCTTGATGAATGGTTTTAGAGCCTTGTAGTTCTAAGAGTCCATTTGTTGACCAAACCCAATCATCTGCATGTCCAGAAAGATGTTCAATTTGACCTAAAAGAAGTTCTTTTAATCCTCTTTTCCCATAACTGCCAGTTGTTTCAAGTTGCAATATTTCTTCAAGCTGGAAGGTGAGGATCTCTAAAACTCCAGCTTTAAGCTCATTAGGCTTAAGTGTGGATTGATTGTGCTTAGACGTTAATAGGCTATTAGTAATCTCTGAAATATAAGCATCATTTAATGTATTGAGCTTTTCGAATTGAATCTCATCGTTGTCACGCCAAAGGGTAACAAGTTTACCTAAAGTTAGTGTATTAATTTCTAATATGTATTTGTCACGTAATTCACGATCATAATTATTCAAAAGTAATGGTTTTTGAAATATTAATTGATCATTAAAGTATTGGACCAAATCGAAAGCCATTAATACACCCCATTTATTAGTCTAATAATCTTAGACTTGGTTTCTTTTTCGTTGTTGCATTATTCTCTTCAGTGTTTGATTTTAAAGCATCTTGATCATTATTGATATGATCATATTCACTTGCATCAAAAAATAAGCCTTGTCCATTTTCACGTGCATATATTCCTATTAATGCTTGAAAAGGAATGTATAGGTCACGAGAAACACCACCAAAGCGTGCAGAAAAGCTAATTGCATCATTGCTCATGTTTAACGCATGTACGGCATGTGGTGCTGTATTTAATACAATTTGCCCATCTTGAATAAATTGCTCAGGCACAAGCGTATTAGGTTGTGTAGCATCAACGAGTAAGTGTGGTGTGAGATTGTTGTCGCAAATCCATTCATATATTGCACGAGTAAGATATGGGCGGGTAGGTGTTACATTCAGCTCTGATTCAGACATAATATGACCTAAATATTTTTCAATAATTCACGATAATGATTTTTTTCCTGCAATGTGAGTGACTTCAAAAAAGCAGGGCGACTAAAAATACGTTGCATATAAAGTAAAATTGGTCTGCAATGTTGCGGTGGTAAATGTATCCCCATTGTTGGTAAGCGTAAAAAAATGGGTGCAAGCATACAGTCTAAAATTGAGAATGTTTCTGACATAAAATAAGGATAATGTTGAAACAATGGTGTGAGTGAGACGAGTGTATCTTTCAGTTGTTTTTGTGCTTTAACACTTTCGTCTTTATTAAAGCTATCTGGATGACGAAGCATTTTATCTGCAAGCATTAGCCAATCTTGTTCAAAACGCCAAATATATTGACGTTGTTCCGCACGTGGCATTGGCGCATCTGCATAAAGTTTATTTTGTCTATATCGGTCATCTAGGTACTCAGAAATAATACTTGTGCTAAAAAGCTTCAAGTCATTTTCAATGAGCATAGGTAATTTGTTATATGGATTTAGGCTTGCAACATCTTCGTCATCATCTTCAATAATAATGAGGTGGTGCTTAATTTGTTTTTCAGCAAGAACATAACGAATCCAATGAGAGCGAAAGTCATTTGCATGACTATATAGCGTAATTCCTTGGAGTGGTGCAGCTTCGACTGACATATTTCACAGCAATAATAAATGAATCAGATAGGATACTAAAAATAGCCTATAAAATCACGAAGCTGTTGAAAGAATTATAGTAAACATGATGTGTGAAAGTTGAAAGAATTTTAAACAATAAAAAAGCCTTGGAAAATCCAAGGCTTTTTTGTCCGATTCGGTAAACGAATTAACGTTTAGAGAATTGAGGACGTTTACGAGCTTTACGTAAACCAAGTTTCTTACGTTCAACTTCACGAGCATCACGAGTAACGAAACCAGCTTGACGAAGAGCAGGTTTTAAAGTTTCGTCAGAAGCGATTAACGCACGAGTAATACCGTGACGAATAGCGCCTGCTTGACCACCAATACCGCCACCAGCAACAGTGATGTAAAGGTCATATTTGTTAGTAGCTTCTAAAAGCTCAAGAGGTTGGTTAACAACCATACGAGCAGTCTCACGACCGAAGTACTGTTCTAAAGAACGGTTGTTAATTACGAGTTTACCAGTACCAGCTGATAGGAAAACACGTGCAGTTGCGGTCTTACGGCGACCTGTACCATAGTTAGTAGCCATGTGCTGTATCCCTTAGATGTCCAAAACTTGTGGCTGTTGAGCAGCGTGTGGATGCTCAGTACCAGCGTACACTTTCATTTTTTTGATCATTGCATAACCAAGAGGACCTTTTGGTAACATACCTTTAACAGCTTTTTCTAAAACTGTTTCAGGTTTGTGCGCGATTAACTTTTCAAAGTTAGTTTCGCGAATACCACCAGGGAAACCAGTATGGCGATAGTATTTCTTATCGTGAGCTTTTTTACCAGTCACAGTAATTTCTTCAGCATTGATAACAACGATATAATCGCCAGTGTCAACGTGAGGAGTATAAGAAGTTTTATGCTTACCGCGTAAACGACGAGCGATTTCAGTCGCAAGACGACCTAAAGTTTTGCCAGAAGCATCAACAACGTACCAGTCGTGTTGAACTTCAGCTGGCTTAGCGCTGAGAGTTTTCATTAAACCACTACCTATTATAGTTGGTTTGGACTATGGAATCTGTCCAAACTAAAGGAGACGCGATTCTAAACGATTACGTGAAGAATCACAAATGAAAATTAGAATTTCAAGCGCTGTATTCTAGTATTAAAATGCCTTTAGTGCAAAGAATAATCTTAGCAGTTTTGTAATAATGATAAACAGCCTAAGAAAACGTTCAAAAAATATTAAAAAGATAAATATTTTCTGATGCTTACAGGTTGTTCTTCTGCAATTTTATTGAAGATGTATAATGTTATTTCTTTCGGTTTAAAAGTGAGGTTAGGATCGATGCTTCCTCTATATGTAACGAGTGGTGAGCCTGCTGGAATTGGTCCTGACATTTGTTTAAGTTTAGCAAATCGAGTAGATGAGCGACCTCTTGTCGTTTTAGCCGATTTAACTCTGCTTAAAGCTCGTGCAAAAGAGCTTAATATTTCAATCAATTTTATTGAATATTTAGGACAAACGGTATCATCTGCTAAAGATCAGTTATATGTGGAGCATGTGCCGTTAAATGAAGTTGTATATTCAGGACAGCTAAATTCTAACAATGCAGCCTATGTTCTAGAACAATTAAGACGTTCTGCAGAATATGCAATGAATGGAAAAAGTGTAGGTGTTGCAACAGCGCCTGTTCAGAAATCTATTATTAATGATGCTGGCATTCATTTTAGTGGTCATACAGAGTTTTACCAAGAATATGCGGGCGTTGAACGTGTTGTAATGATGCTTGCTACAAAGTCTTTACGTGTCGCGCTTGCCACTACACATTTGGCTTTACGTGATGTTCCTGATGCAATAACAAAACAGAGATTACATCAAGTTATTGATATTTTAATTCACGATTTAAAAACTAAATTTAAGATTGAACATCCAAATATTTTAGTTTGTGGTTTAAATCCGCATGCAGGTGAAGATGGGTATTTAGGTATGGAAGAAATTGAAGTGATTAACCCTGTACTTGAAACTTATCGTGAAAAGGGTATTCAAATGAGCTTAAGTTTACCTGCCGATACTTTATTTACCCCTGAAAATTTAAAAGATGCTGATGCCGTTTTAGCGATGTATCACGATCAGGGTTTACCTGTGTTAAAATCGCAAGGGTTTGGTGAAGCCATTAATATTACTTTAGGCTTACCGTTTATTCGTACATCTGTAGATCATGGTACTGCGCTCTCCCTAGCAGGTACAGGGCAAGCAAAAAGCTCGAGCTTACATGTTGCTGTCGATTTAGCGCTTGATCTTGCACACCATTGATTTTATTTGCTTAGTTTCACGTTGGAAAAATTTTATGTATCAAATTAATGCCTTAAACCCAAAAGATGAAGGGCATCACACGCGGAAGCGTTTCGGGCAAAACTTCTTACATGACCAACGTGTAATTGCCAAAATTGTACGCTCGGTAAATCCGCGTGCAGGTGAGAATATTGTTGAAATTGGTCCTGGTCTTGCAGCATTAACATCACCTTTAATTGGCGAGTGTGATGCATTAACAGTCGTTGAGCTTGACCGTGATTTAGCAGCAGGTTTACCAGGTCGAGTACCTCATCCTGAGCGTTTAACTATTATTGAAACCGATGCGCTAAAGTACGATTTCACAGAATTATTTGCAGATGGTCGCCCGTTACGTGTCGTGGGTAACTTGCCGTATAACATCTCTACGCCATTGTTATTTCATCTCTTAGGATTTGGTAATAAAGTAAAAGACATGCACTTCATGCTTCAAAAAGAAGTAGTAGATCGCATTACTGCATCACCAAATACCAAAGAATATGGTCGTTTATCAGTGATGATTCAGTATTACTGCAAACCAACTTTCTTATTTGAAGTGCCACCAGGATCTTTCAATCCACCGCCAAAAGTAACATCTGCTGTGTTCCGTTTAGAACCGTACGATGTAAAACCAATTGTTGCGAATAATGAAAAAGCATTAGCACGTTTGGTTTCTCATGTATTTACTCAGCGTCGTAAAACTTTGCGTAATAGCTTAAAAGGCATGTTGGCTGAAGACGGCTTTGAAAAAGCAGGTGTCGATCCTATGGCACGTCCTGAAACTTTGACATTAACTCAATTTGTTGCACTTGCAGATCAAATGGTAGATGCATAAATGTCTCGTGAAAACGTTCGATATAATTATGTGATTGGTGATGTTCAGGGCTGCTTTGAAGCCCTGAAAGCACTCTTAAAAGAAATACAGTTCGATTCAGATCAAGATTTTATTTGGTTTGCAGGTGACTTAGTTGCTCGTGGTGAAAACTCGGTTGGTGCAATTCGTTTTATTAAAAAACTGGTTGATCGTGGTGTTGCTGCAACAGTTTTAGGTAATCATGATCTGAATTTATTGGCAGTTGCGCGTGGCATTAAAAAAATCAAAGAGAAAGACAATACGCAAGATGTGATTAACGCTTTAGAAAGTGATGATCTTATTGATTGGTTGCGTAAGCAACCTTTGTGTTTATTTCCAAATGATCAAACGGTTTTAACGCATGCAGGTATTCCAACCAATTGGACGGTTGAACAAGCGGCACAATATGCCAAAGAAGTTGAAGTTGTAGTAGGACATGACGATTTTGCCGTGGTTGATGCTTTTTTAGAAGAAATGTATGGCAAAGAACCAACACTTTGGTCTGAAAACCTAAAAGGTAATGAGCGTTTACGTTGTATCACCAATTATTTAACCCGTATGCGCTTAACCGATGCAGAAGGTCGCTTGGAATTTAGCTTCAAAGATGCTTTAGATGAACCAATGCCTGAAGGGTTTAAACCATGGTTTCAATTTGAATCTCAAGCCACAAAAACACATCAAGTTATTTTTGGACATTGGGCCGCACTTGAAGGGCAGATAATTTCAGAAAACATTCAAAATGTAGATGGTGGCTGTGTTTGGGGAAATAATCTTCTTGCATATCGTTTAGAAGATAAAAGGATGTTTGCTGTTCATAATCCGATGTTTTCGTAATATTAATTTAAACGATTATAAAAAAGTCATGTTATTACGTGGCTTTTTTATGGATAAATATATAAAATTAATAAAGTTTTGTAGTGATATAAAAAATTAAAAATAATTGGAAAAAACAAGATGTTAGAACTAGAAGATTTAAAAAACTGTTACCCACTTGTTGTGACACCAAGTCATGACGGTAAATATTTTCACAACTATTTAATATCTTTATTAAACTTTCAGAATGTAGCCATGAGTATTGGCATGCCTTTGCAGTTTTATTTGATGAGAGGTGAAAGTTTAATCACAAGAGCGAGAAATAATGCTGTAGCTGAATTTCTTACAAATAAAGAATGGACACACTTATTTTGGATTGATTCTGATATTGGGTTTGATGCAGATGCAGCTTTCAGGCTGTTAATGGCTGATTATGAGGTTGCTGCAGGAGCTTATCCTTTAAAACGAGAAGATTGGCCTACAAGTGGCATACCTGCCCAAATGACGGCTTCTGATTTTCAAAATAATTATCAAAAATATCCAATTAATGCATCTACAGATCCTGATAGTAACGAGGCTGTATTAAATGTTAATGAAGATGGCTTTATTGAAATAAGCGAAGCGCCAACGGGTTTTATGGTGATTAAACGCTCTGTATTTGAAAAGATGATGAAACAATATCCCGAGTTGCAATATGTGAGTGACTCACATGGGTATGAAAACAAAGGTCTTCATTATCGTTTTTTTGATGTGATGGTACATCCAGAATCTAAGCGTTATTTGTCAGAAGATTATGGTTTTTGCTATCTATGGGAAAAAATGGGTGGAAAAATTTATCTTGATGGGCATTCAAAATTAACGCATCAAGGTTCTAAACTTTATAAAGGTGATTTAGCCCAGTCTATTAAAACGAATCTAGCAAATGCTGTTCCTGCACCTAAAGGTGCTTTAATTAAGATACAAGGTATTGAAAATTTATAATTGAAATTTATATAAAAAAGCCACGTAATTACGTGGCTTTTAGTATTTTTATAGATAGACGATTAATCTTGGCGAATCCAGGTTTGACTACGTCCAATTGCAGAAATACCCATATAACCACGTAGGGTTAAACGTTTACCTGTCGAGTTTAGTCGGGCTTTCGCACTATAAATTTTACCAGTAAGTGGATCAATTATTTTTCCACCATCATAGTTGTTTTCAGAAACTAGTTTTAGACCTTTCAATACATCCATACCTAATATAGGTTGGTTGGTGTAAGGTGCGGGGCAATCTTTACATTTTTCTTGAGGGGTATAGCCTGGTCGTGGTGTAATTTTTACAATTTTAGCGGTAAAAGTGTTATTGGTATCTTTACGAATTTCAATAACTGCTTTCGATGTTCCTGTTTTATCATCTATTTGAAGCCATTTTCCTGCAATATTGTTGGCAAAAGCATTTGCACTTAAAAATAAACCAAATGTGCTAGCTATAAGCAATTTACTTTTCATATCAGATTCCTTTTGATAGAAGATAATTTTTATTTTGTAATGTTCAAAATAGCCCATTGTTTACAATTTAGTCAATATATAAAGTGGTAATATTTAATTGATTATGTATGTGAAATTTATTTTTATATTCAATAGTTAAGATTATAAACAACATAAAAAAGCCACTGGTGTAAGTGGCTTTTATAATTAGTCTACTTTTAGCCATGTTTGGCTGCGACCGAGTGCAGAAACACCAACATATCCTCTTAGTGTTAAGCGAGTACCACTACTACTTAATTTTGCTTTCGTGCTATAAATTTTGCCAGTAAGAGGGTCTATAATTTTACCGTTAGTGTAAGCACCATCATTTGTATGCTGCAAACCTTTTAAAATATCCATACCTAAAATAGGTTGATTTGTATAAGGTGCAGGACATTTAACACAAGTATCTTTGGGATTGTAACCTGGGCGAGGTGTGATTTTTACAACTTTGGCAGTATACGAGCCATTTTTCTCTTTGCGTATCTCTAAGATTGCTTTTGATGATCCTGTTTTATCATCAATATTTTTCCACATTCCAGAGATGTCTTTAGCGAATGCAATATTCCCAATTGCAGAGAAAATAAGTGAAGTTGCAAGCACAAGCACTTTCATTTCATGTTCCTTTTTATGTGAAAGTTATTTGGCTCATAATATGTTTTTTCTTAATTTAAAACAATTATTTAAACTTAAGAGTTTTGAAGGAATAAAATGAAAGTAGGCAACCAAACTGCTGTAAATACGGCATTAACTGCCATACCAAAAGCAGCATAACGACCTGCAACACTTCCACGTTGCCATGCTTGCGCTGTTCCAATAGCGTGAGCTGCTAGGCCTAAAGCTAAACCAGAGGCTCTTTCATCGTTAATGTGTCGTAAAATAAGAGGTGAAAATGCAGCACCAATTACGCCAGATAAAATAACAATAAGAATGACTAAGCTAATAGGAGCTTGTAAAAGGGTGGCAATATTAATGGCAATAGGGGTTGTTACAGCACGAGTTGCAAATGCCATAATATCTGGGCTAGTCATATGCAATAAGTAGGCAAGTCCCATAGGTAAGGCTACAGCACTAAAACTTGCAAAGATTAAAATGCCTAAAATACCTTTTAATGGTAAGTCATCGTAGCGCATAGCAGCTAAAGGAATAGCAAGTGCAACAGTCACGTAACCCAATAAATTATTGAAAAGTGGGTTTGCATTGGTCATATACTTTTCATAAGGCAGACCAAAAATGAACAAAAGCCCAATAATGAAGAACATTCCGAAAACAATAACGGGTACTTGAGGGATTTTTTTATTGCAGGGTTTAGCAAGTATATATGCAATAAAGGTAATAATAAAAGCGTATAGAATTCCAATCATTTTAATTCTCCTATAACCAACGCTTGGCCATTTTTGCGTAAACCCATAGGGGAATTAAGGTACTAATAAATAGCACCAGTAAAAATGCAGGAATTTTGTCACCCATATGCACCATCATGAGTAATGAGCCTGCACTAATGGGCAAGAAAGCAAATGCACTTTCTTTCATAATTTTATTATTGGTATCGACTAGTCGAGTTGGAAGTTTTCCAAATGTACGCCATAGGAAAAGAACAACAAGCAAACTAAGTAAACCAACTAAGTTGCCAAGTTCTGGATGGTTGAATTGAGTAGTAATCCAAAGTGCAGATTCACGAAATCCAACAATGAGCAGAATTGTTCCCACCCATGCTGTCCAATCAATACCTTTAATAAATTCCATTTTATTTATACTTCTAATCCGTTATTAATCAACTTTTAATCGATTCTATCCTGAATTTCAAACTCTTCGAGCTTTCTTTGAAAAATTTTAGCTTTTTCGCCTAATATTTCACCAATTGGTAAATGTGCTTGCTTAATAAGCTGTTCAATTTTTTGTGGAGCCATAATGACATGAAGCTGTAAATTACCTTCATCATCATAATGTTCAGATTGAATTACATTGAGTGAGTAAAGTTGGTTACGCAATTTTCCGTAAGATGGTTTAAGCATTAATTCAAAGCTTTGCAGGTGTCCCATTAAAGCTTCATGAACGGCTTGTTTGAGTAAATCTAAACCTTTTCCGCTATGCGCTGAAACATAAACGCGATCTGGTAAATGCGGTTTAGCATAAATAATTTTTGCTTCTTCTTGGGATTGATCAATTTTGTTATAAACTCGAATAATAGGTACATCTGCGCCAATTTCAGTTAAAACTTTTTCAACAGCTTCAATTTGTTCCAACATATCGGGGCTGTTTGAATCAATCACATGCAGTAATAATGTTGCTTCGAGTGTTTCTTCAAGTGTTGCTTTGAATGAATCTACCAATGAGTGAGATAGGTTACGTACAAAACCAACAGTATCTGCAAGTACAAGTTTACCAATACCATCCCATTCTAAAGCACGTAAGGTTGGATCGAGTGTGGCAAAAAGTTGATCTGCTGCGTAAACATCACTATTGGCTAAAATATTAAAAAGTGTCGATTTTCCTGCATTGGTGTATCCGACCAAAGAAACTGTAGGAATTGCAGCTTTTTGACGTGCTAAACGACCTTGTTGACGTGTTTGTTTTACTTTTTCAATTTTAGATTTGAGTTGCCCCATACGTAATTGAAGCAATCGACGGTCTGTTTCTAGTAATGTTTCACCTGGTCCACGTAAACCAATACCACCTTTTTGACTGTCTAAATCGCCACGGCTACGAATAAGACGAGATGCTAGATGTTGAAGCTGAGCTAATTCAACTTGTAAACGACCTTCATAAGTACGTGCACGTTGCGCGAAAATATCAAGAATAAGTTCTGTTCTATCCACAACTCGGCATTTCATAATTCGTTCTAAATTACGTGCTTGAGCAGGAGTGAGCGCATGGTCAAAAATAACTAAATTTGCATCGAGCTCTTCAACACGCTGTGCAATTTCTTCGGCTTTACCTGAACCAATAAAAAGTTTGGCATCTGGTCGAATACGCTGTGCGTGTATATGTTCTAAAATTTCGGCACCCGCAGATTTTGCGAGAAGAGAAAATTCATCTGCATCAAGGTCATTGAGCATTTGTACAATGACGCTTACGAGAATAACTCGCTCACCAACTTGATGTTCTGTTAAATCTATCACTCAGCCGAATCTCTACAAACATAATAAAGTTATATTCTAGAGTATATCTGATAGCGATGCTTTGCTATTTCTTATAGCGCGACAACAAAGAGGTGTGCAAAAGAAATAATGGCACCAAAATATAAAATACAGCCACCAATAATAAATTGCAGTGCAGATGAATAGCTGATTGAGGTATGAGTTTGATCGTTGTCTTGAGGATTCATGAAAATCACCATTGATCTAATATTTCGATAAAATAATAATATTTTATTTGTTAAATAAATTAAAATTGATAAATATGATTTTTGTGTTCGTTTTTTATAATCAATGCAAGTTGGCTATGAAAAGTATAAGATAATGCCAAATAATGATGATGTTTAATGCGAGCATCTTATTGATCCTGCAACTTCAATATATTAAATATTAAATATGAATGCGATTTCTAAATTTTTTCTTTACTCAAAAAAACTCATAACAGGTACAGCCACTGTTCTTCAGGGCTTTTATTTGGTTTATCGTTACGGTTTATATAAAGATTCGAATAATCCTAAAAATACGCGTTATGTGCAGTATTTTTGTAGAAAGTTATGCCGTGAATTTAATATTGAAGTGAAAGTGCATGGTGAAATTCCACGTACACCTGCACTTTGGGTGAGTAATCATGTTTCATGGTTAGACATTGCCGTGTTAGGTTCGGGTGCTAGAGTTTTCTTTTTGGCTAAAGCGGAAATTGAAAAATGGCCGTTGCTTGGAAAGCTTGCGAAAGGCGGTGGAACGTTATTTATTAAGCGTGGTTCTGGTGATTCTGTTCGTATTCGAGAACAAATTGCTGAATTTTTAAAGCAAGATATTCCTGTTTTATTTTTTCCAGAAGCAACCACAACAGATGGTACTCGAATTAAAAAAGTGCATGGTCGAATTTTAGGTGCTGCAATTGAAGCACAGCGTCCTGTTCAGGCATGTGTGATTTGTTATGTAAACCAAAATGGTGAACAAGATATGGTTGCGCCGTATATTGGTAATATTAGTTTTGCAGAGCATGTAAAGAAAGTGATTGAAATGCCGCAAGTAACTGCACATTTAATGGCTTTGCCTGCAATTTCTGTGGAAGGGCATACGGTTGAAACTTTAACAGCATTGGTTCAACAGAAAATGGTTGAAGGTTTAGCGACTTTGCAAAAAGAAGTTGTAACCTCACCAGAATCAAACTAGAAACTACATAAATCCTTCAATTGGCAGCCAAGAAACAAATTTTAAGGCTGCTTTTTTATACCATTTTAATTTAGGCTCTTTACGCAAAGTTTCGAGCGAACCATCTTCTTTGGTATGTTTCCAATTAATATTGTTTTTAGAGTCTAAAACTAGTTTATAAGCGTATTTGGGTAAGTTTGAACTCATAGTCTGATGCACGCCAAGTGCTAATTTTGGACTATTTAACAAAACACCAATTTCTGAATTTAAATAAGATGATCTTGGATCGAAATTAAATGAACCAATAAAAACTTGCTTTTCATCAATTGCCATAAGTTTGGCATGCAAGCTAGAACGGCTTAAGCCTTTTAATTTAACTTTTGCTTTCTTAGAAAGTTCTTCTGTATTTTCATATAAATTATTTTGCGAAGGTGTGTGCATAAACTCATAAAGCTGAACATTATTTTCTAAAAGATCTTGTCGATATTTTGAGTAAAATGCATGAACAACAGGAACATCATTCGCTTTAAATGAATTTGTTAAAACACGAACATTCACGCCAGATTCTGCTAACTCATTGAGTTTTTTAGCCCCCTCTTTTTCAGGAACAAAATAAGCTGAAATAATATCTACACTTTTTGTAGGTTTATCTAAACGGTTAAGTAGTTGAAAGTTTAAATGTTCTTCTTTAGATGCTTTTGATTTAATTTTACTTGGTGAATCACTTACAACTTCGGCTTTTACCCAATCGAATTGAATATTTTCATTGAGCCATTTTTCAAAAGCTTGAGAGCGATACGCTAAATTTAAATAATTTTGAACTGTTGCTTGTTGATAATGTTCACTAAGTTGTTGTTTTAATCCATCGTAACGTAAAGTGTAATGTCTTGGATTAACCAATTGACGTACAGGGAAGGCATAATCATCATTCCAATATTCATCAAATGAATGAATAATTTCATCAGATGCAGCCCCTGCTAAAATCACATCGACATCGGAAAATTGATAATTATCACTGACGTTATAATATTGATTACTCATATTACGTCCGCCAATGAGCGCAAGTTGATTATCGACAATAAAGCTTTTGTTATGCATACGTCGATTAATGCGTTTTAAATCTAATACCATGTCCATTGCACGGTAGTGGCGGAAACGATATGGGTTATAAAGTTTTACACTAATATTGGTGTGTTGATCGAGCGCAAGATAAATGCCTTCCATTTTTTTTGCATTATTATCATCAACCAATAATCGAACTTTTACACCTCGATCTGCTGCTTGAATAATAGAGTGTAATGCAAGTGCACCTATTTTGTCGTTGTCCCAAATATAGTATTGTAAGTCTAAGCTTTTTTCTGCACGATCAATAAGATGAATACGGGCAGCAAGTGCTTCAAGTGGGTCATAAAGAACATGATAGCCCGTTAAACCTATATTTTTTTCACGTAAAGGTTCAATTATTTTTGCAAGTGATGTTGTAGATGTATTGATATCAAATGCATTTTGAATTGGCTGTGGCATTTGTTTAGGAAGTGTTGAACATGCAGGAACACCAAGCACAAGCGTACTCATAAGTAGAATTTTGGCTACTGAGCTAGAATTCGATTGATGAATATTTTGTTGATCTTGCAAGTGAACAATCCTTGAAGTTATATCTAAAAATAGAATAGATAAAAATTGGTTTGAGTATAGTTCTCAGCTGTGAAAAGATAAAGATATGGGGCGTAATAATAACGTCAAGAAAATGTAGAGAATAAATATGTGGGATCCAAGTTCAATGATTATATATTTTTATATCGTGATGGGTCTGCTTGCGATTTGGGGTATTTCTCAAGCATGGTTGAGTCAGGCAAATACTGAAACCATTCATCCATTTAAAGCATTTGTGCATTTACTCGCATTTTATTTATCTTATTTACTTATTCCAGTTTTTGTATTTAGTTTATACGCAGGATTTGTTGGTTATTACTCAATTCACGAAACTATATTTATTGTTTTTGTGAGTGGACTTTTAATTTACGCACGTTTTATTGAGCCATTTTTTATTCAGGTTCAAACAACTCAATATAAAATTAATCCAGATAAACCTTTAAATAAACCAGTAAAAATTGCACTTATTGCAGATTTACATATTGGTTTATTTTCAGGACATGAACGTCAACTTAAACTTATTGTAGATAAAATTAACCGTGAACAACCCGATTTGGTGGTTGTAGCAGGGGATTGGACTTATGAGCCTGAAAATAAATTAGTTGAAGAACTTGCTGTTTTAAAAGGCATTCAAGCACCTGTTTACTCTGTGAATGGTAATCATGATGAACAATATCCTGGACCACCAATTCAACAGTTATTAGCAACGGCATTAGAACAAAATAATGTGCTCGATATTGAAGGTCAAATTGTAGATTTTGACGAGTTCAGATTATTAGGTGTAGGTGATTTGTGGGCAGGTAAAACAGATATGCGTTATATGCCTGACTTACCACAAGATAAACCTTGGATTATTCTTTCACATAACCCAGACACTGTAGATATGGTGCCTAAACTACCAACACGTCCACTGATGCTTTCAGGACATACACATGGTGGACAAGTTGAGCTTCCGTGGTTAACGGACTACATTATGAAAAAAGTGTCGATATTAGGTCATAAGAAAGGGCTTTATCAGCATGAACATGCAGATGTATTTGTAACGGTAGGAACAGGAATGGTGGGTGTGCCATTTCGTTTTCGAGTACCACCTACAATTGATATTATCGAATTACATTGAGCTAGATATAGAAAAAGAAATAAAAAAACCAGCACATTGTGCTGGTTTTTTTAATGATCAATCACGCTAATTAAACTTGGTTGTTTACATCATCATGTTTTGTTTCACGAATAAGCAAGAATGCTAAAAGTGAAAGAGTTGATGCTGCTGTTAAGTAGTAGCCCACAGCGTATAAACCATAACCTGTTGCAAGTTTAGTTGCAATTAATGGCGCAAAAGAAGCACCAAAAATACCAGCCATGTTAAATGTAAGCGCAGAACCTGTATAACGTACTGAAGTTGGGAAAATTTCAGATAATACAGTTCCGATAGGACCATAAGTTAAGCCCATAATTGCAAGACCAATACACAAGAATAAGAACACAACGAATGTGCTACCAGATTCTAGTAAGTCTGCAAAGAAAAGACCAAAAATAGCAGAAACAACACATACACCAATTGATGTTGCTTTACGACCAAATTTCTCTGCAAATACAGCAGAAAGTGGAATAAATGCAGCAAAACATAGCGTAGCAACTAATTGAAGTTGTAAGAACTCTTCACGGCTATAACCTAGTTTTGTTGTACCCCATTGCAATGCAAATACGGTTGTAAGATAGAACACAACAAAAGTGCAAATTGCAGCAATCGTACCTAATACAAGCATGCCAGAATGCTTTTTAAATACCTGAATAAACGGAATGTTTACTTCTTTCTGTTTATCTAAAACTTTTTGGAATGCAGGTGTTTCATGAAGTTTTAAACGAATCCATAAACCCACAATTACAAGTAAAGCACTTGAAATGAATGGAATGCGCCATCCCCATTGCATGAATGCTTCTTCAGTCATGAAATAACCGAGAGTAAGGAATGAACCTGTTGCAAGAATAAAGCCGATAGGCGCACCCAATTGCGGGAACATACCGTACCAAGCACGTTTACCTTCAGGTGCATTTTCTGTTGCTAAAAGTACAGCACCAGACCATTCGCCACCCAAACCTAAACCTTGACCTAAACGACATAATGCAAGAAGCAATGGCGCTGCGATTCCAATTTGAGCATAAGTTGGAAGTAAACCAATACAAACTGTTGAAATACCCATGGTCAATAGTGCGGCAACCAGTGTTGCTTTACGACCAATTCGGTCACCTAAATGTCCAAATAATGCTGCACCAATAGGACGAGCAATAAAAGCAATTGCGAATGTCGCAAGAGATTGAATTGTTGCCGTCATTGGGTCTGTGCTAGTTGGGAAGAACAAATATGGGAAAATAATGACAGCAGCTGTAGCATAGATATAGAAATCGAAAAACTCGATTGTTGTGCCTACCAAGCTAGCAGTAAGTACACGAAACTTTGAATTAGTTGGTTGCTCAGCAGCAACAGTATTGGAAGACGACATTGGAGACCTTACACTTACTAAAATTAAAGAACTTAGTTTTAAAAGCGTAATCTTTTTAGAAAAACATAATTTCTTAAAAAAACAACGGCAACCGTCTCAATTCGACTCGCTCAGGGTCACTGTAATGAAGAATGAGATGATTAAATCACGTAGAGATAGATAGACAGAAATTGTGATCCTGCACCTATCAATACAAAAATATGCCAGATAGCGTGCGTGTATCTTACTCTTTTTAATGCATAAAACAATGCACCAATCGTATAAGATAATCCACCAATGATTAAAAAAGTGAGCGCATCTTTCGTTAAATACGTCTGCATATCATCTATTACAAGCACTGCAAGCCAACCCATGACCAAATATGCAATGAGTGAAATTTTTTGAAAACGATGAATGAAAATTAACTTGAATAGTGTACCAATAAGCGCAATCACCCATAATGCGACTAATAAATACTTCGCTTTATCTGTTGGAATGGCAATTGCTAGAAAAGGAGTATAAGTTCCCGCAATTAAATAATAGATAGCGGTATGGTCTAATTTTTTATACCAAAAGCGTTTGTCTGGTGTTTTTGCCATATGGTATAGCGTAGAGCCTGTAAAAAGCAGGATCATACTGAAACCATAAACCCAAAGCCCAATCCATTGACCTATGCTTAAATAGCTACCTTTGTATATCATGAGTGCTGTTGCGATACAGGCAAATAAGGCACCAATTCCATGGCTCCAGACATTAATTCTTTCTTCGGAACTATCGTAATCTTGAACGAGTGGCGCATTCATAGGCTTATGCCATATTGTTAAATATACAACTGTATAGTAATTCAATTTTCATTTTTGTGTAAGAACATTTACACTTTAACTGCAATTTACTTTAGGTTTTACTCATGTCTCAATTGGCAAATCTCTCTGTTCAAGAACAGCAATTTTTAGAAACCTTTCAGCAAGCTCTTGAAACACAAGGTTTTGATCGACTTATTTTTAGCCAATATAAAGGTGAGTTAGAGCAATTAGAAAAAATAAACCTAAGAGTCATTTTATTGCAAAATGAACAGTTTTTGAGCTGTTTATATAAATATAAGACGCAAGATGTCACTAAAAACTTTCCAATTAAACAAGCTATGGATGTTATTGTTGATCTTTTGAATGTGTGTAAACAAGCGAATTTAATAACATCTGAACAAGAACTTCAATTGAAGAAAAATAAGAAAAAAGTCATGTTAAGTATCAGTAAAAATAAACCTGTCGTTAAAGTAAGTGAACAGCAAGGGCATGATCGAGCTAAGCACCGTTTTGTTGAGCAAGATAGCTTGTTTTTACAGGGCTTAGGTATTACAGATGCTAAAGCGCAAATTATTCCAAGCATGGCGAGAAAGTGGAAACAGATTAATAAATTTGTAGAAATTTTTTCAGGTGCTTTAGATCAAATTAAAACGGATGATCATGCATTACATGTAGTCGATTTTGGTTCAGGTAAAGGGTATTTAACTTTTGCTTTATACGACTATATGACAAAGCACATTCAAACACCGCATGTTACGGGGGTGGAATTGAATGAAAAAATGGTTCAGTTCTGCCAAAAATTAGCTTCCGATGTTCAATTTAATCAGCTTGATTTTTTCCAAGGTGATGTACGTACCTACGCACCAGAACGTTTAGATGTGATGATTGCACTTCATGCATGCGATGTTGCAACAGATTTCGCAATTCACACAGGCATTCGTTTAAATGCACAAATGATTATGTGCGCGCCGTGTTGTCATAAAGAATTGCGTCCACAATTAAAAGCACCACTAGTTTTACAACCGATGCTTCAATTTGGCATTCATGCAGGGCAACAAGCTGAAATGTTAACGGACACTATTCGTGCCTTAATTTTGAAGGCTTATGGTTATGAAACGAAAGTTTTTGAATTTGTTGCGTTAGAACACACCAGTAAAAATAAAATGATTTTGGCTACAAAACGCAAAGACTATACTGAGCCAGATCAAGCGGTACTTGCACAAATACAAGCTTTAAAAGATATGTATGGTATTCAAAAGCATTCATTGGAGCTTCTAATGAATGATGAATGGGATCAGCAAGATATTGGTTGTAAGTGTTAAGGAACTAAAATGACAAAAACAAATGCATCTAACTACAAGATTGTTTCAGGTTCTTGGGATGAGTTGAAATTAGATGCTCAAATGATTCGTACACGTGTATTTATACAAGAGCAAAATATTGCTGCTGAAGATGAGTGGGATGGGCAAGATTCTATTAGTCTGCACTTTATTGTTTATGATGATCATCAAGCCATTGCAACAGCACGATTATTGCAAAATAACAGTATTGGACGTGTAGCTGTTTTAAGTTCGCATCGTGGTTTGGGTATTGGGAAATTACTCATGCTTGAAATTATTCAGGTGGCTAAAAACCAAGGGCGAAACAAATTGCATTTATCTGCACAAGAACATGCAATTCCTTTTTATAACGGGCTTGGTTTTAAGCAAAAAGGCGAGTTTTATTTAGATTGTGGAATTCCACATATTGATATGGATTTGTCTGTAATTTAAAAGTGAATCTTATAAAAAAGCGGGATCATTGATCTCGCTTTTTTAAAATCTAAATTATTCTTTTAATGCTTTAAAATCATTTAAAGTCACAATACAACAGCAGATAATCCAAAAAATAAGATATTCATCGCCACCGATAGACCATGTCCAAGCAAAGTGCCCACGAACAATATTTAAGGCAATGACAGCAACAAATAAAATTAATGCCGCGCCAAGTGCAGCATAGCGAGTGCATATTCCAAAAACTAATGCTAATCCACATAAAAGCTCACCAAGTGCGGCGCTATAAACCCAAAATTCAGGAGGATTTAGCCCAACGCTTGCAAAGAAATTGACGATGTTTAGATTGAGCTGCATGAAGCCATTAAACTTACCAAAGACTTCAGGAATTAAAAATAAACCGCAAATTATTCTTAGAATATTGGATGTGTTACTTAAATTGAATTTTGTTGAATTTATTGAAAAATCACTCGAATAAAATAACTGCATTATATGACTCAATCTTTGCATTTTTAATGTTCTAGTTTATGCAGGATTCGCATGAATTTTCGGATCAATATAAGAACACTGTTTTTTATTTTTGATTATAAAGTTTATATAGAATTAAAAAAGCGAGGCAATATGCCTCGCTTTTTTAAGATGCTTCATTCTTAATATTAATGACCATGTGCACTTGAAGCATCAGACATTTGAGCATGTTCATCAGCAGACATATTGTGCATATCAGCAGACATTGCTTCACGTTCAGCTTTATCTGCTTGAGCTTTATCTAAAGCTTCTTGAGACATAGCCGGTGCATTTTTAAAAGCATGTTGTTGAGTATTCTCTTTTGCTTTTTGACTTGGCATATAGTCAGGTTCGTTGCTTACAGCTAAATAGAAAAAGCCTAAAAATAGTATGCCACCAATGGTGAATAAAATAAGTGCTTTCCAGCCCCAAGGAGATTTTTCTGGAGATGTTTGATCGGACATAATCAATACCAATTGAGATGAAAAATTCATTAATTGGGTAATCTTATATCATAAAAGTACAAATTTAGGGCTGTATATTTGTGCCAAAGTGCAGATGTACTATTCAAAATTGAGCTTAAAATAGGTGCAATAAGCACCTATATAAACTGTAAAAGGCTATTAAATTAAGTCATTATTTTTGACTTTATCGATAAGTATTTGTGGTGCTTTAAAGCGCACACCATATTTACTTTCTAATACGCTTGCACGAGTTAGTACTTTGCTTAATCCATATTGATTTAAAAATTGTAATGCACCGCCTGTCCAAGCAGGAAAGCCAATTCCAAAAATTGAACCAATATTTCCATCAATTGTAGAGGTTAAAACGCCTTCTTCTAGGCAGCGTAAAGTTTCCAAAGCTTGAATAAATAAAAAGCGATCAATCATTTCTTGTTCGGATATTTCCACTTCTTTTTTCCAACGGCTTAGGCCATCCCATAAATGTTTTTTTTCATCTTTGGGGTATTCATAAAAGCCTGCACCTGAAGCTTTGCCTTTACGGTTAAAGTGATGAATCATGGTGTGAATGACTTCTTCAGCACTTGTTAAGCTATCGTTTTTATACTGGTTTGCTTTGCGTGCTTCATTCGCAACGTGTTCCGATAAGGTGAGTGAAACTTCATCTTGAATTGCGAGTGGTCCAACAGGCATGCCTGCTTTTAAAGCTGCCATTTCAATTCGTGCAGGATGAACACCTTCAGCAAGGAGTCGAATTCCTTCTTCGACAAATGTGAAAAATACTCGACTGGTAAAAAATCCACGGCTGTCATTGACCACAATTGGCGTTTTACCAATTTGCAGAACAAAATCAAAAGCTTTTGCTAAAGTTTCCGCAGATGTATTTTTTCCTTTAATAATTTCGACCAATTTCATTTTATCGACAGGGCTAAAGAAATGAAGTCCTATAAAGTTTGCTTCATTTTTAGATGCTTTAGCTAAATCAGAAATAGGTAGGGTAGATGTGTTTGATGCCATAATGCCGCCATCGGCTAAAAAGTTTTCAGCTTCTTGTGTGACTTTGGCTTTGAGTTCTGAATTTTCAAACACAGCTTCAATAATTAAATCATATCCACTTAAATCGTTTGCATCTGCAGTGGCTGTAATTAGGTTAAGAGTTTGATTTCGCTTTTCAGATGTAAGTTGTCCTTGAGTGACTTTTTTATCAAGCAATTTTTGTGAGTAGGCTTTGCCTTTTTCAGCATTTTCAATAGAAGTGTCTTTTAGAACAACCGCAATTCCTTTGCTTGCTGTTACATAAGCAATGCCTGCTCCCATCATACCTGCACCTAAAATCCCAACTTTAGATGTCTTAGATTGAGCAATATTTTGCGGTCTACTCGCACCCGATTTAATTGCATTTAAACCATGCCAAAAAGTACCAATCATGTTTTTAGAAACTTGACCTGTTGCTAAATACGTAAAGGCGCGTGATTCAATGGTAAGCGCTGTGTCTACATCTACCTGAGCACTTTCAACAACTGTCGCTAAAATGGCTTCAGGTGCAGGATAACAACCTTTGGTTTTATTTCTTAACATAGCAGGCACAATTGAAAGCATTTGTGCAATGTGTGGTGAAGCAGGCGTTCCGTCAGGAATTTTATATCCTTTGACATCAAAAACTTGTTGAGATTGAGGATTGCTCTTAATCCAAGAAATGGCTTTGTCCAAAAGCTCTATTTCATTTTCTGCGGTATTATGAATGAGACCCAATGAAACTGCTTTTTCAATGTCAAATTGCTTGCCTTCCATTAAGTAAGGAAGAGCAGTTTGAATACCAAGTAGGCGTGTCATACGAACAATACCGCCACCACCAGGAAGTAGCCCTAAGGTGACTTCAGGTAAGCCAAAAGTAGATTCTGAATTATTTAAAGCAATACGATGATGACAGCAAAGTGCTAATTCCCAACCACCGCCTAAAGCTGTACCGTTAATGGCAGCAACAACAGGAATTCCACGAGTTTCTATATAGCGCAGTTTAGTTTTCATATCTTCAATCATGTTGAAGAATTCTGTTGCATGTTCTGGTTTTGCTTGAATAAGTTCGTCTAAATCACCACCAGCAAAGAAGGTCTTTTTCGCAGATTGAAAAACAATACCAATGATACTTTCATCTGCTCGTAATTTTTCGACAGTTTCTGTGAGGGCAGCACGAAAATCTGCATTCATGGTATTGGCAGACTGATGAGGAGAATCTAGCGTTAAAATAGCGATGTTATCTGCATTTTTTTGGAATTGAATAGCGCTCATATTTTTCTCCTTATACCAACTCGATAATCGTGGCTATACCCATGCCACCGCCTACGCATAAGGTTGCTAAACCCCGCTTTTTACCTTGTCGTTCTAATTCATCTAACAGCGTACCTAAAATCATGGCACCTGTTGCACCTAAAGGATGCCCTAATGCAATTGCACCGCCATTCACATTCACTTTTGCAGGATCAATGTTTAATTCATGAATAAAACGTAAAACCACGGCAGCAAAAGCTTCATTGACTTCAAATAGGTCTATATCATTAAGTTTTAAACCTGCTTTTTCTAAGGCTTTTTTTGCAGCAGGCACAGGCCCTATAAGCATAATAGTGGGGTCTGTTCCAACAAGCGCAGTTGCTAAAACTTTGGCACGTGGTTTTAAATTTTGTTCTTTTACTGCTTTTTCAGATGCCAAAAGTACAAGTGCGGCGCCATCTACAATACCCGATGAATTTCCTGCATGATGCACATGTGAAATAGCGCCAACTTCAGGATACTTTTGTAGTGCAATCGTATCGAAACCCATTTGCCCCATACTTGCAAAACTTGGCTTTAATGTACTTAAACTTTCTACAGTTGTGTTTGGTTTTATAAACTCATCTTTGGCTAAAATGGTTACGCCAGCTTTATCTTTTACAGGAATAATCGAATGATCAAAATAACCTTGTGTCTGCGCATAGGCTGCTCTTTTTTGTGATTTTTCCGCAAATGCATCGACATCTTCACGGGTATAACCATCAATACTTGCAATTAAGTCTGCGCCAATGCCTTGTGGTACAAAATTGGTTGCGATATTTGTTTCAGGGTCAAATACCCATGCGCCACCATCTGAACCCATAGGTACACGCGACATAGATTCGACGCCACCTGCAACAATTAAGTCTTCCCAGCCTGAGCGAACTTTTTGTGCTGCCAAATTAACAGCCTCTAAACCTGAAGCACAAAAACGGTTAATTTGAACACCTGCCACATCATTGTCCCAACCTGCTGCAATGGCTGCTATTTTGGCAATATCAGCACCTTGATCTCCAATGGGTGTGACACAACCTAAAACAATATCATCTACTTTAGATGTATCTAATTGATGCCGATCTTTAAGTTCATTTAATAAAGTTGTGAGTAATGAAATAGGTTTCACTTCATAAAGTGAGCCATTTTTTTTCCCTTTTCCACGCGGTGTACGAATGGCGTCAATGATGTAAGCCTCAGTCATACTCAATTCCTTTTTTGTGATTTTTCAACTTTTTATTATTTGAGTGTACGGGATATTTTTTGAACTTCAATATTTAGAACGATAGGGTCATTAAAGTTGTAAGCAAAAAAAAGCCCATGATTAACATGGGCTTTTTTTCTTAAAAATTAGTGATAACCGTGAAGTTGGCGGTATAAGCCAGGGGTTACACCTGTCCATTTTTTAAATGCACGGTGGAATGTACTGGTTTCACTAAAGCCCACTTGTTGAGCAACATCTTCAAGGGTTAATGCAGGATTCAACAATAAATGAATTGCGGCATCTCGGCGTAAAGCGTCTTTTACACCTTGATAGCTTTTGCCTTCAGCAGCTAAACGACGTCTTAATGTTTGTGGAGATAAGTACAACATCGATGCAACATCATTCAATGTTGGCATTTCTTCACCAATTTGGCTCTTTAATACATCACGAATACGTGAAGTTAAAGAATTGGTATTTTTGAATTTCACGAGAAGTTGTGCAGGCGCAGCTTTTAAAAACTCTTCAAGTGTTTCTTCTGTTTGACGAATTGGTAAATCTAAATAGTCTGCCGCAAAGGTAATTTCGGTACGTGGTGTATCAAATTGCATAACAGGAGCGAAGAATAATGCATCGTATTCATCTGCATGATTCGGGCGTTCATAACCAAAATGTACGCGCTCTAATGGAATACGACGATCAATTAACCAAGATGCAAGACCATGCCAAATCATCAACATACTTTCTGTAATGAAATGGTAAGGGTCACTTTCTTTTGGAATGAGTGGAACAAGGCGTGCTTCGTGTTTGTCACGCTCCACAGTTACACAGCCTTCATCACCAAATAATTTATAGAATTGAGTTGAAAGCTCAAGTGCGTCGCCTAAGGTTTTTGCGTGAATAATCAATTGACACATAATCGCAAATGAACCTAAACGACGTGGTTGTAGATCGAAACCAACATGTTCGTCTTGGGTCACCATCCACAACATTTTCACAAAACGTGTGTATTGTTCTGGAGATATACGTGCTTTAGGTTGACGTAATAATTCTGCTTCAATGCCAACGTGAGACAGCAAGGTTTCTACATCCATGCCTAGGCGTTTTACCCCAGTCAGGGCAGCATTTACAAAGTGGATACTAATGGTATCTCGGCTCGCGTTAAATACTTCAGACTCTTTTGCGTTCACGTATATTTGACCTAAATGACATTAAAAAAATATATTTGGCAATTTACAAGATTGTTTTTGCCAATTTCGTACATGGTAAATTGCCGAAACTATCAAGGTCATTGGCTGAACATGACATTGTTTTTATACTTTTATCTTATTCGGAAAAGATAGAAAATATTTAAATTAGAGCAAAAGCTCGAATATATGGTTATTTAAGTTGTTGAATAATATTGCTATATGGTTGTGTTTTACCATTTTTGACACAAGTGTAAATTTGTAAAATTAAGATGCGATGTTTGTGCATATTGAATCAATTTGGTCAGTGGTTTTTTTAACGATAATATCAATTTGAAGTTAAGTTACAACATTCAGATCATTTTATATTTATTTTGAAAGAGAACTTATTTGCCGAAGTGACAATAAAAAAGCCTAAATTAAATAGGCTTTTTACTAAGATGTAGAAAATTAAAAACGTTTTGGAATTCTTTGACCATTTGGAACAGGTACTTCTGCTTTTTTAAGTACGCCAAATAACCACGTTTCCGCATGATGTACCGCATCTTTTAATGCGTCACCTAATGCTAAACGTCCTGCAATAAAGCTAGCAAGTGAACATCCTGAACCGTGATATTCACCTTCTAGACGAGGGCATTTGGTTTCAGAAATGAGTTCACCTTGAATATATAAAGCATTGCGAATGTAATCGGGTGTATCTTCATGTCCACCTTTCACCAACACGGCATATGCACCCATTTCAAAAAGTTTTGCTGTTGCTTGTTCTAAATCTTCTATGCCTGTTAATGCTCTAAGCTCGACAGTATTTGGCGTGAGAACTGTAGCTAAAGGAATAAGTTGTGCAAATGCTTTCACTAAAGTTGCTTGATCGCCCAAAGAGCCACCGCTATTTGCAACCAAAACAGGATCTAAAACATATTTAAAATCTTCGTGTTTAGTTAAAAATTCTGCAAGTGCAGCAATATTATCTGTTGTGCCTAACATGCCAGATTTAATACACGTAATTGGTAAATCACCTACAATGGCATTGGCTTGAGCAAGTAGTAGCTCTTTTGATGTTGCTTCAAAACCAAAAACTTGTTGAGAGTTTTGAACGGTTAACGCTGTACATGCAATTGCAGCATGAGCGCCACTTTGACCAATAGCTTCAATATCTGCTTGTAAGCCTGCACCGCCAGAAGGGTCTAATCCAGAAAAACAAAGTACTGTTGGGCGCACGCGCTCATCCTTTAATGATTCAATTTGAGGTAGTATAGGTAAAATTGACTCAACTCTCGATAGTCTTTTATATCGAAAATGTATAAACCCCAAGCCTTGCAGAGTTTGCTCCGTGATTAAAACAGTATTAATAGATTTAGATGGAACTTTAACAGACCCTAAAGTAGGTATTACCACTTCGGCACGTTATGGATTAAATAAAATTGGGCATCCTATTGCAGATGACGTAAATATTGATTGGATTATTGGCCCGCCATTAAAAGCATCTTTGGCTAAAATTTTAAATATTTCTGTAGATAATGATTTAGCTGAACAAGCTTTATTAGGATATCGTGAACGTTTTTCTGTAACAGGTTTATTTGAAAATTTGGTTTATCCAACAGTTGCTGAAACATTAAAAACATTAAATGAGTGTGGCTATACTTTATATGTAGCAACTGCAAAACCAACAATTTATGCCAAGCAAATTTTAGAACATTTTAATTTAGCGCAAAACTTTAAAGTCATTTACGGCAGTGAATTAACAGGCGAGCGTACCAATAAAGCTGAACTTATTGCTTATATTTTGGAACAAGAAAATTTGAATGCTGAACATTGCTTAATGATTGGCGATCGTGAATATGACATTTTAGGCGCGCGTAAAAATGGCATTGAAGCAATAGCAGTCGAATATGGTTATGGGTCAAGTGATGAGTTGGATAGAGCACAGCCTAAAGCTCGTATTCAGCAATTTGCAGATGTGCTGAAGCATTTACCTGCAATTAACTAATATTATTGTTATTGAGATGGGCTAAAAAATTAGCTCATCTCTAAATATAAACTTTCCTTAACTTCTTCCATCACAATATAACTGTGTGAAGATGCTGAAGAAGGAAGCTTTTTCAATAAATCACCTAATAAGCGTCTATAAGCACTCATTTCTTTTAAACGTGCTTTAACCAGATAATCAAACTCACCTGAAATTAAGTGACATTCCAAAACTTCAGGAATTTCAATTAAATCTCGTGCCACTTGATCGAAAACATCGCCCGATTTTGCAGATAACTTAATTTCTAAAAATACCAATAAATTGCGATCAATGAGTTGTGGGTTCACGCGTGCGTGGTATCCCATAATAATACCTTCACGCTCTAGGCGTTTTACACGTTCTGAACATGGGGTTGTTGATAAATTTACCCGAGATGCCAATTCGCTGATTGCAATTCGTCCATCTTTTTGCAGAATATTTAAAATTTGTCGATCAGTTCTATCTAAGGGGCGCATGAATAATTTCCTTTTATTCTCAAAAAATCAGGACAAAAATATTAAATTACCTAGATAAACGGTTTTAATTCAGTGAATTTAACTATCTAACCAAAAATATACTAGTTAAATCAACTAAAAGATATTCGAGGGATTCGAAATGCGCGTAATTGTTTTAGGTAGTGGTGTTATTGGTGTGACCAGTGCGTACTATCTTGCGCAGCAAGGAGCAGAAGTTACTGTGCTTGATCGTCAAACAGGACCAGCAGAAGAAACCAGCTTTGGTAATGCAGGGCAAATTTCTCCTGGATACTCGACGCCGTGGGCTGCTCCGGGAATTCCTTTTAAAGCCGTGAAGTGGATGTTCCAACATCATGCACCACTAGCTATTAATATTGATGGAAGCATGTGGCAATTGCAATGGATGGCGCAAATGCTAAAAAATTGTAGCGCCGATCGTTATGCAATTAACAAAGAGCGTATGGTTCGTGTTGCAGAATATAGCCGCGATTGCTTAAAAAAGTTACGAGAAGATATTGGTATTTCTTATGAAAACCGTTCAAAAGGCACGCTCCAAGTTTTTCGTAATGAAGCGCAGTTAGAAGCTGTTCAGCGAGATATTGAAGTATTAAAAGAAACAGGCGTTGCTTTCGAATTATTAGATAGCGAAGGTTTAGCACGTGTAGAGCCTGCACTTGCACAAGCGAAAGACAAATTAGTAGGCGGTTTACACCTACCAAACGATGAAACAGGCGACTGTTATATTTTCACAAACTCTTTAGCAGATAAGGCAAAAGAGATAGGTGTGAAATTTCAATTTAATTCAAATGTTGAAAAACTCATTGTAGAAGGCGATGAAATTAAAGGCGTATTGGTGAATGGTGAAGTACTCACTGCCGATAAATACGTACTTGCCTTTGGTAGTTATTCACGTGATTTCTTAAAACCGCTCGATTTAGATTTGCCTGTATACCCTGTAAAAGGTTACTCGTTAACTGTGCCAATTATTGACTCTGCTTTTGCGCCGCAATCTACAGTTTTAGATGAAACTTATAAAATTGCGATTACACGTTTTGATGAGCGTATTCGTGTTGGCGGTATGGCGGAACTGAGTGGTTTTAACTTGAACCTGAATGAAGATCGTCGTGGAACTTTAGAAATGGTGACACGAGATTTATTCCCAGGCGGTGACCTAGAAAATGCAAGTTTCTGGACAGGTTTACGTCCAATGACACCAGATAGCACACCAATTATTGGTGCAACTCGCTTTAAAAATTTATTCCTTAATACAGGTCACGGCACATTAGGTTGGACGATGGCATGTGGTTCAGGAAAATTAATGAGTGATTTAGTGCTCAATAAAACACCTGAAATTAGTACAGAAGGCTTATCGCTACAGCGCTATTCAGTTGCATAAGGTTTATTTGGTCGCTCAAGGAAGAGAAAATGCCACGTCCAATTACTGCAATTATTCATCATGAAGCATTGCAACATAATTTAGATATTGCACGCAAAAATATGCCTTACAGCAAAGTATTTGCTGTTGTTAAGGCAAATGCTTATGGGCATGGTATTGAGCGTGTTTATCATGCTTTTCAAGCCGCAGATGGTTTCGCATTTATTGATTTAGATGAAGGCAAGCGATTACGTGCTTTAGGATGTACGCGTCAACTGCTTTTGCTTGAAGGTGTTTTTGCTTTCGATGATTTGTACTTTTGCCAAAAACATCAAATCAGTTTCGCAATTCATAGCGAGCATCAAGTTCAATGGCTTGAACAATTTTCACAGCTCAACCCTGAAGCTAAATTCGATATTTTCTTAAAAATGAACAGTGGGATGAATCGTTTAGGATTTACACCTGAGCAATATCCACACATTTGGCAAAGGCTTTCAAAGCTGAACGTTGTCCAATCTATTACCCACATGACGCATTTTTCAGATGCAGATGGTGAACGTTTTGGGCAAGATGGTGTGAAATATCAACAAGATATTTTTGAATCGATTACTCAAAAGCTTGAGGGTAAAACCTCAATTAGCAACAGCGCAGCAATATTAAGACATTCAAATCATCTTCAGTCGGATTATGTTCGTAGTGGCATCATGCTTTACGGCAGTTCACCAGATTATCCAACGCATACAATTCAGGATTGGAATCTTAAACCAACCATGAGTTTAAGAAGCGAAATTATTGCTATACAAAATATAAAAGCAGGCGATAGCGTGGGATATGGCTCAAACTTTGTTGCTGAACATGACATGAAAATTGGTGTTGTTGCGTGTGGTTATGCTGATGGATATCAGCGTATATCGCCAACAGGAACACCTGTATTGGTAGATTCTATTCGAACGACAACAATTGGGCGTGTCAGCATGGATATGCTTGTTGTCGATTTAACATCTATAAAAAATGCTCAAATTGGAAGTGAGGTGGTGCTTTGGGGATATTCGTCCCAAGGCGTTGTTTTATCAATTGATGAAGTTGCAACAACTTCAGGAACAGTTGGATACGAGTTGATGTGTGCTGTGACGGCACGTGTGAACTTTGTGCAATCACAATAAAAGGAAATAAAAATGTCTCAATCAGATATTCAAAGATTTAACACAAACGAAGTAATGAGTTCAGTTGTTGTATTTAACAAAGTTGTGTACTTGTCTGGACAAGTACCTAAAAACACAGATAACGATGTTGCGGGTCAAACGACTGAAATTTTAAACACAATTGATGAATTATTGGCACTTGCGAATACAGATAAAACACGCATTTTGTCTGCGCAATTATTTGTGAAAAATTTAAGTGATTTTCAAACTGTAAATTCAATTTGGATTGATTGGTTAAAAGGTCATGAAACACCTTCACGTGCAACTATTCAGGCAGATTTGGTTAATCCAAATTGGTTAATTGAAATTGCAGTGACAGCAGCACAAGCATAATTAAGTAATTTGAAAAATTATTTATAAGGAATCATGCGCACGTTTATTCATAAAATGATTCATGAATAAACGTGAAAAATAACATAAATGTTTGGTTTTAGGACTTAAATCAAAGTATGTTATCTAGCTTTGTAAAAGACGGTTAAATGGATGTTTTATTATGAAAACAACAGGTCTTGATGATACAAAATCATCACCAAATGAATTGCAACGCAAATTATCGAATCGACATTTACAGTTAATTGCGATTGGTGGTGCGATTGGAACAGGATTATTTATGGGTTCAGGGAAAACAATTTCTCTTGCAGGTCCATCTATTCTGTTTATTTACATGATTATTGGTTTCATGTTCTTCTTTTTAATGCGTGCTTTAGGTGAAATTTTACTTTCAAATTTACACTATAAATCTTTCATTGATATGGCAACCGATTTAATTGGCCCTGGTGCTGGTTACTATATTGGTTGGTCGTATTGGTTAGGGTGGGTACTTGTTGGTATTGCAGATTTAGCCGCAATTATTAACTATTTAGGCTTTTGGTTACCACCTGATATGGTATTTACCCCAATGGGGCAAGCTTTAATTAGTGCTGCCTGTGTTGTTTTCATTTTAGCAATTAACCTTGTAACGGTTAAATTATTTGGTGAAATTGAATTTTGGTTTGCTTTAATTAAAATTTTAGCCATTATTGCTTTAATTTTTGTGGGTGGATACATGGTATTCACTGGTTTCCAAGCGCCAACAGGTTCAGTTGCAAGCTTTAGTAATATTTGGTCGCATGGCGGCATGTTCCCTAAAGGTGCAATGGGCTTCTTAGCGGGTTTCCAAATTGCAATGTTTGCCTTTGTGGGTGTGGAACTACTTGGAACAATGGCTGCGGAAACTAAAGACCCTGAAAAGAACTTACCAAAAGCGGTAAATGCAATTCCAACACGTATTATCCTTTTCTATGTACTGTCGTTGCTTATGATTATGGCAGTTACACCTTGGGTTGAAATTCCAGCAGATCAAAGTCCATTTGTAAGCCTGTTCTTGCATGCTGGTATTGCAACTGCTGCCATTATTATGAACTTGGTTGTACTTTCATCTGTAATGTCATCTATGAATAGTGGTGTATTTTCTACAAGCCGTATGTTATTTGGTTTGGCACGTGGTGGTCAGGCACCTCAAAAGCTTGCAGAGCTTTCTAGACGTGCAGTACCAGCAAAAGGCTTATATTTCTCTTGCTCATTTATTATGATTGGCGCAGCGTTCCAATATTTTGTACCCAATACAATGGAAGCATTCACACTCGCAAGTTCATTGTGTGTAATTCTATTTATTAGTATTTGGGGCTTAATTATGGTGTGTTATATCCGCTACCGTAAGTTAAAACCTGAGCTACATGAAAAATCAAAATTCAAAATGCCAGGCGGCGTAGCAATGTCTTATGTTGTATTGGCATTCTTGTTATTTGCTTTGGTTATTTTAAGTTTAGAGCCAGATACATTAAAAGCTTTAATTATTAGTCCATTATGGTTAGTTATTTTAGCAGTAACATATAGAGTTCTTTATATGCCACGTGTTAAAAAACTAGATCAGTAATTATTCAAAATTGCTAAATTTAAAGCCATGAGTATTTAAGTGCTCATGGCTTTTTTGTATTTACTATTGTTGTGTATAAGAAGGCTGATTTAATTTGGAGATGGAAGGCTGTGTTAAGTAATAATGGGCAATACCTTAAATAAGTTTAAAGATGGGATATTGAACAAGTCTCTTTTTTTTATCAACTGTCTAACTTTAAAATACTACTCTAGGCCATTACATAATAAAATTCGTAATCTTTATTTAAAGCAAAAGTAAAAAAGCCTCCAATTTAGGAGGCTTTTTTATGATATTTAATTTTTGCAAACTTTAGAAGATGGGTTTAACCACAACAAGAATAACAACTGCAAACAAAATCAGAGTTGGCATTTCATTGAAGTAACGCCAAAACTTATGTGATTTGTAGTGCGCGTTGTTGATGAGTTTTTTACGGTAATAACCACAAACTAAATGGTAAATCACCAGTAAGCCAACTAAAGCAACTTTAAGGTAAAACCACAATGCTTCGTGATAATGCATTCTTGCATCACCCCAATCCACTAAAAAGTGAGCTGTGATGAGTGTTGCAATCATGGCAGGCCACATAATGCCACGGTATAACTTACGTTCCATGACTTCAAAGTGTTGATGACTTACGACATCCTCACTCATTGCATGGTAAACAAATAAGCGTGGCAGATAGAACAAAGCTGCGAACCAACATACCACGGCAATTATATGTAATGCTTTAACCCATAAGAAAGCATCTGAAGGAGCATCCATTGAATATCCTTTTTAGGGATTATTCATCCCACTTCTTGAAAATAAGGCAAGCATTTACGCCGCCAAAGCCAAAACTGTTACTCATTACAGTATTCAATTTTGCTTCGCGTTTTTCAAGTACGATGTCATAACCTTTTGTACCTTCATCAAGTTCAGTCACGTTGATGTTTGGTGCAATAAAGTCATTTTGCATCATAAGAATAGAATAGATTGCTTCTTGAACGCCCGCAGCACCTAAGCTGTGACCCGTCATAGACTTAGTAGAGCTTAGCGGAGGAACATTACCTTCACCAAAAGCACGACCCATTGCGTTTAATTCTGTGATATCGCCAGCAGGAGTAGAAGTACCATGTGTGTTTACATAGTCAATTTTTTCTACGCCGTGTTGTTTTGCTTCTTCTAAAGCCATAAGGATACAACGTGTTGCACCTTCACCGCTTGGCGCAACCATATCTGCACCATCAGAGTTAGCTGCATAACCAACAACTTCAGCAAGAATGTTTGCACCACGTGCTTGAGCATGTTCTAAAGATTCAAGAACAACAAAACCGCCACCGCCAGCAATAACGAAACCGTCACGGTCAGCAGAATATGGACGAGAAGCTGTTTCAGGTGAATCGTTATATTTAGAGCAAAGTGCGCCCATTGCATCAAACAATAAACTTTGTGACCAGTGATCTTCTTCACCGCCACCAGCAAGCATTAAATCTTGTTTGCCTAACTGAATCAGGTTGTATGCATAACCAATTGCATCGGCAGAAGTTGCACAAGCACTTGTAATTGTGTGAGCAACACCTTGTAGTTTAAATGCTACGCCAACGTTCGCTGTAATTGTGTTGGTCATGTTACGTGGAACAAAGAAAGGACCAACTTTGCGTGCGCCTTTAGTTTCTAAAAGCTCATTCATTTCAATTACAGAAGCAGTAGAGCCACCACCTGAACCACCAGCAATACCATAACGAGGATTACCACCAAGTTGTTCAGCAGTTAAACCTGCTTGTTCAACCGCAGCAAGAGCAGAGTTATATGCATACATTGCACATACGCCCATGAAGCGTTTTAAACGACGATCAATACCATCAAAATCTTGAGCTGCAGCAGCACTTACATGGCTTTTGAAGTTTAATTCTTGGTAGACTGGATTAAGACGTGTTCCTGAAATCCCATTTTGTAAAGAGTGGTTCACTTCTTCTAATGTATTACCAATGCATGAGTTAATACCCATACCAGTGATTACAACACGTTTCATCTACAGATCCTTTATATGGTGACAATGTTGAGGTATGAGTTCTTTGTAGAAGCTCTTCTCAATATATTTTCAATGGGATCATAATAGCAGAAAGAATTTTGAATTCTTATGGCAAATATTATGCCTATTATTGGGTTGTTTGATGATTAAGCTTATATGTGTATATTTAAGTAAAAGATGCACAATAATATTGAGATAAACTTAGACTAAGCCTAGTATTTACTTAATAAACCGAATAATTGGGAGTGTGAGGAAGTATGAACGATTCTGATAATAAACGATCAAGAGGATTCCTCACAAATGCTTTTGGAGTGGCTAAAAAGCTCAGTGAAGTTGGTATTGATATAATTCAACAAGCAACCTCCAATGATATTTCTAAACAAAACTTAGCTTTAGATAAATCAAACGTTATAGAGGGTTCAGCTCGAACCAAAAGTATGTTTGAGGCAAATATATATGAAAATCCACAACAATTATTACGTACTCATGTGCCTCAGGTTTCAAGACAATTGTTTGGAAAGCATTACGGAACAGTAGATCGTGTTGCAAATTTTGTCGCTCCTCAGTTCTCAGATAAAGTTTCAGATTATCTATTCGATCAACTTAATACATTTACCAATAATATAAGTTCTGTAGATGCTGTATTGGATGAAGCAGGCGTACAACATTTAGAAGAATTAACACGAGATGTCAGCCGTTCAGAAAGAATAAGTCGTGCTTTGGCAGAACAAAATAAATGGATTGCATCAGTGCAAGGTGCTGTAACAGGTGCAACGGGTGTAATTGGTTCTGCTGTTGATATTCCAGTATCTATAGTTATGTCTTTAAGAACGATTTATCAAGTTGGACGTTCTTATGGCTTCGAGCTAAATAAAGAAACTGAGCAAGAAATTGTTCAATATATTTTCAAACAAATTGATTTAGGCTTAATTGCAGAAAAACAAGCTATTTTGATGGCGATAAAAGCCATTTCAAATACATTAGAAACACATGATGTACATCAACTACAAAAGCTTGTGGGTTCAAGTAACGATATTGAAGCATTAAAGCGATGGCTTACCAATGAAGAAGGTGATGCTAAGTGGCAATGGTTGAATAGCATTCCGAAATTTTCAATGTTGACTAAACTTGCACCTATTGCAAGTGCATCTGTTGGTGCAATGTACAGTTGGAAGCTTGTTGAAGAGGTAAATGAAAAAGCGCAAATTGTGTTTGCTCAAGCGCGTGCATATTTGTTAGAGCAAAAAGATTCAGCTTTATCTCCATTAGAAGCATATGAAAAGTCTTTGGCTTTGGTTGCTCAAATTAAACCTAAATTAATAGATCAAATTAAAGCTAATGTTGATGCTAGCGTTAAAGATATTGAAGAAGTTGAATTAAAAAATAAAGATGAATTGGTAGGTGAGTCTGTAATGCAGACACCTGTAAAGAAGGTCGCTGTTCGAAAAACTCCACAAAATAAGATGATAGGTTCAGAAGGTTTTGCAACAGATGTGAAAAAAAGAGCACCGGTTAAAACGGCACAACAAAGAAAGCGCCCTGTTGTGAGTCAATCAACAGCAAAAGTCGCTAAAGAAAAGCCATAAATAGTAAGAGAAAATCAGGTTACAAAAAATTCAAAGAATCAGGCCGAATTGTATCTGTTTAAATAACAAGTCAAAAGTTGCTTAAATGTAGAAATAGTCGATATTTGGTATGTAGCCGAATATTGACCATTTCATTAACATGACATACAATTGCATGCCCTCAAAAAGTAGTATTTTTTGGGGCTTTTAATTAACGGGAGAATTGCCAAATGGCAACAACAAATCAGTTGATCCGTAAGGGTCGTACAACTTTGATTGAAAAATCAAAAGTTCCTGCGTTGAAGGCTTGTCCACAACGTCGTGGTGTTTGTACACGTGTTTACACAACTACACCTAAAAAACCTAACTCAGCAATGCGTAAAGTTTGCCGTGTTCGCTTAACTTCAGGTTTTGAAGTTTCTAGCTACATCGGTGGTGAAGGCCATAACCTACAAGAGCACAGTGTTGTTCTTATCCGTGGTGGTCGTGTTAAAGATTTACCAGGTGTGCGTTACCATACCGTTCGTGGTTCATTAGACTGCGCTGGTGTTAAAGATCGTAACCAGTCTCGTTCTAAATACGGTACTAAACGTCCTAAGAAATAATTCGTAAAGAATTAGATTTTAAGAACGTAATACCGCAATCCTTTATCGTCTCGCTTGTCTGATTTCTGCATTTAATTTTGTGAAATTCAAGCGACGTGTAGTAAGGCCAGCGAATTGTACATGACACTTTGTACTCATGCTGGATAAACCTGAAGTGTCATATTTATAGGTAGTTTAAAATGCCAAGACGTCGCGTAGTCGCTGCTCGAGAAATCCTTCCGGATCCTAAGTTCAGCAGCCAAACAATCGCTAAATTCATGAACCACGTAATGCAAGATGGTAAAAAATCTATTGCTGAAAGTATCGTTTACGGTGCTTTAGACCGCGTTCAAGAAAAATCAAAAGTAGACCCAGTTGAATTTTTTGAGACTACTCTTGAAAAAGTTCGTCCTATGGTCGAAGTAAAAGCACGCCGTGTTGGTGGTGCTACATACCAAGTTCCTATGGAAGTACGCCCATCCCGTCGTACTGCCTTGGCTATGCGTTGGTTAGTAGATGCTGCTGCTAAGCGTTCTGAAAAAACTATGGCTTTACGTCTTGCTGGTGAGTTGCTTGATGCATCTGAAGGTAAAGGCGCAGCGGTTAAAAAACGTGAAGACGTGCATCGTATGGCTGAAGCCAACAAAGCATTCTCTCACTACCGTTTCTAAGCAAATAAAACAGGCCCTAATCAGGAAGTTGACAGGTTGGTTGTCACCTATTTGTCATTAAAACGCTTTAAGTTGCTAGCAACTTAAAGCGTCCTGTTTTAAACAACAAAATTTAGGAATGCAAGAAATCATGGCTCGTCAAACCCCAATTTCTCGTTACCGTAACATTGGTATCTCAGCGCACATTGATGCTGGTAAAACAACTACGTCTGAACGTATTTTGTTCTACACAGGTGAGAGCCACAAGTTAGGTGAAACTCACGAAGGTTCAGCTACAACTGACTGGATGGAACAAGAGCAAGAACGTGGTATTACTATTACCTCAGCAGCTGTAACATGCTTCTGGAAAGGTATGGGCAACCAGTTCGAACAACACCGTATTAACGTAATTGACACACCGGGACACGTTGACTTCACGATTGAAGTTGAGCGTTCTATGCGTGTTCTTGACGGTGCGTGCATGGTTTACTGTGCTGTAGGTGGTGTACAACCTCAGTCTGAAACTGTATGGCGTCAAGCTAATAAATATAAAGTTCCACGTATTGCGTTCGTTAACAAAATGGACCGTACTGGCGCTAACTTCTTCCGTGCTGTTGAACAAGTTAAAACACGTCTTGGCGGTAATCCAGTGCCAATCGTTGTTCCAATTGGTGCAGAAGAAAACTTCCAAGGTGTTGTTGACCTAATCGAAATGAAAGCAATCATTTGGGATGAAGCATCTCAAGGTATGCAATTCGAATATGGCGACATTCCTGCTGACTTAGTTGATACTGCTAACGAATGGCGTACTAACATGATCGAAGCTGCTGCAGAAGCATCAGAAGAGCTCATGGACAAGTACCTTGAAGAAGGTGAGTTAACTAAAGAAGAAATCGTATTTGGTATTCGTTCACGTACTTTGTTGAATGAAATCCAACCGATGCTTTGTGGTTCTGCATTCAAAAACAAAGGTGTTCAACGTATGTTGGATGCTGTTATTGAATTCTTACCTGCGCCAACTGACGTTGAAGCAATTAAAGGTATCTTAGACGATAAAGAAGAATCTGAAGGTTCTCGTGAAGCGTCTGATGAAGCTCCTTTCTCTGCACTTGCGTTCAAAATCATGAACGATAAGTTCGTTGGTAACTTAACATTCGTTCGTGTTTATTCTGGTGTTCTTAAAGCGGGTAGCCCGTGTTATAACCCAGTTAAAATGAAGCGTGAGCGTGTTGGCCGTATCGTACAGATGCATGCTAACGACCGTAAAGATATCGAAGAAATCCGTGCTGGTGATATCGCTGCGTGTGTAGGTCTTAAAGATACTACTACTGGTGATACTTTATGTGATGAAAACCACGTAATCACACTAGAGCGTATGGAATTCCCTGAGCCAGTAATTGCACTTGCAGTTGAACCTAAAACTAAAGCTGACCAAGAAAAAATGTCAGTTGCTTTAGGTCGTTTGGCGAAAGAAGATCCATCATTCCGCGTACGTACTGACGAAGAGTCAGGTCAAACAATTATTGCTGGTATGGGTGAGCTTCACCTTGACATCATTGTTGACCGTATGAAGCGTGAATTCGGTGTTGAAGCAAACATTGGTAAACCAATGGTTTCTTACCGTGAAACGATCAAAAAGTCTGTTGAGCAAGAAGGTAAATTCGTTCGTCAAACTGGTGGTAAAGGTAAATTTGGTCACGTATATGTACGTTTAGAGCCAATGGATCCAGAATCAGAAAAAGATTACGAATTCGTTGAAGAAGTTGTAGGTGGTGTTGTACCTAAAGAATTCTTCGGCGCAGTTGACAAAGGTATTCAAGAACGTATGAAGAATGGCGTTTTGGCTGGCTACCCAGTAGTTGGCATTAAAGCGACTTTATTCGATGGTTCTTACCATGATGTCGATTCTGACGAATTATCGTTCAAAATGGCGGGTTCTTATGCCTTCCGTGATGGTTTCATGAAAGCGGATCCTATCCTTCTTGAGCCTATCATGAAAGTTGAAGTAGAAACTCCAGAAGACTACATGGGCGATATCATGGGTGACTTAAACCGTCGTCGTGGTATGGTTCAAGGTATGGACGATCTTCCTGGTGGTACTAAAGCAATCCGTGCTGAAGTTCCACTTGCTGAGATGTTTGGTTACGCAACTCATATGCGTTCTATGTCTCAAGGTCGTGCAACTTACTCTATGGAATTTGCTAAATATGCTGAAACTCCACGTAACGTGGCTGAAGGCATCATTTCTAAATTCCAAGCTGGCGGTAAAAAAGGTGACGACGAGTAATCTTTCGATTACTATAAGCCCAAACTAATTCATAGTTAAAACCAAATGCTCATGGGCTAATCCCCATGAGTTGTTTAAAAAGGAAGATCTCATGGCTAAGGCTAAGTTTGAACGTAATAAGCCACACGTTAACGTGGGCACAATTGGTCACGTCGACCATGGTAAAACAACTTTAACAGCTGCAATTGCAACTGTATGTGCAAAAACTTTTGGTGGCGAAGCGAAAGACTACGCTGCAATTGACTCTGCACCTGAAGAAAAAGCACGTGGTATTACAATTAATACTTCACACGTAGAATATGATTCAGTAATTCGTCACTACGCACACGTAGACTGTCCAGGTCACGCCGATTATGTTAAAAACATGATTACTGGTGCTGCTCAAATGGATGGCGCGATCCTTGTATGTGCTGCGACTGATGGTCCAATGCCACAAACTCGTGAACACATCCTTCTTTCTCGCCAAGTAGGCGTACCTTACATCGTTGTATTCTTAAACAAATGCGACCTTGTAGATGACGAAGAATTACTTGAATTAGTAGAAATGGAAGTTCGTGAACTTCTTTCTGCTTACAACTTCCCTGGCGATGATACTCCAATCATCCGTGGTTCAGCTTTAGCTGCACTTAACGGTGACCAAGGTCAATACGGCGAACCAGCTGTAGTAGCTCTTGTTGAAGCTCTAGATTCTTACATTCCAGAGCCAGAACGTGCTATCGATCTTCCATTCCTTATGCCAATCGAAGATGTATTCTCTATCTCAGGTCGTGGTACAGTAGTAACTGGCCGTGTTGAGACTGGTATTGTACGTGTTGGTGAAGAAGTTGAAATCGTTGGTATTAAAGATACAGTTAAAACAACTGTAACTGGCGTAGAAATGTTCCGTAAACTTCTTGACGAAGGTCGTGCGGGCGAGAACTGTGGTGTTCTTCTTCGTGGTACTAAACGTGAAGACGTTCAACGTGGTCAAGTACTTGCTAAACCAGGTGCAATCAAGCCGCATACTAAATTTGACGCAGAAGTATACGTACTTTCTAAAGAAGAAGGTGGTCGTCATACTCCATTCCTTAACGGTTACCGTCCACAGTTCTACTTCCGTACAACTGACGTAACTGGCGCTATCTCTCTTCAAGAAGGCGTTGAAATGGTTATGCCTGGTGACAACGTAGAAATGGCAGTAGAATTAATCCACCCAATCGCAATGGACCCAGGTCTACGTTTTGCGATCCGTGAAGGTGGTCGTACAGTTGGTGCTGGTGTAGTTGCTAAAGTAACTGCATAATCGCTGATTGTGTGAAAAAAGCGCCTCTTTGAGGCGCTTTTTTTGCCTTGATATTCGCTTTCATTTTTAAAAACTCTATAATTTGTTCATTATTTTAAATATAGCAGCACGAATAATGTTTCGTTTGATGCAAGAATCAGATGTTGATTCGGTTACACAAATTGAAAACCTTGTACAAAGCCATCCTTGGACAAGAAAACAATTTGAAGATTCTGTAAGTGCTTATCAAAGTACGGTTTATGAAGAAAATGGTCAGGTTGTTGGATTTTGTATTTTACAGCCTGTATTAGATGAAGCGAATCTTTTGCTTATGGCTGTTCATCCAAGTCAGCAAGGAAAGAGGATTGGATATAAGCTTTTAGATGAATCCATCTCATTACTTAAAAATGACCCCGTGCAGATATTTTTAGAAGTGCGTGAAAGTAATGCGGCGGCAATTGGTTTATATGAGAAATCTGGTTTTCATCAAATAGACTTACGTAAAAATTATTATCCAAATACTGATGGCACAAAAGAGCATGCCGTAATTATGGTGAAATCATGTACAGATGATTTTTCTAAATTATTTAAATAAATTCATTTGTTAGCAATTATTTAATTACTGGATGATTCCAACCTGTAGGTAATGTAGTCATAAGTGAATTACCCAGTTGTAAAATTTCTTCATTGGTTAATGTGCGATTTAGTCGTCGCCATTGACCATCTAATAATAAATCTAAAGGAATGAATTGAGATTTGTAATTCATTTTATTCGAATGCGGTACCCAATAGCCTAAGTATACGTAATCTAGACCTAAATTCGTTGCATATTCAATTTGTTTTAAAACGGCAAAAGTTCCTAAAGAACGCTTACTTTCTAATGGTTCAAAAAAAGTATAAACAGCAGATAGACCGTCATCAAGTTGGTCACAAGTAGAAACAGCAATAAGTTTTTCGTTTAAGCGAAATTCAATAAAAATACTTTCAGTACAACTGAGGACTAAAAACTTTTCGAATTGTTCTTGTGTCGGTGGAAACATATCGCCATCTGCATGACGTTCGTTGATATATCTTTCATAAAGCTTGTAATGTTCATCTGTAGCTTGATGCGTAGAAATAATATTGATATCTAAATCTTGGTTTTTTTTCCAGGCCTTTTTTTGAATACTATTCATTTGAAATTCTTTGGCAGGAACTCTAGAAGATATGCATTGACGACATAAATTACATTCGGGGCGATATGTAAAATCACCACTACGTCTAAAGCCAACGCGAGATAATTCAGAAAGCGTGACAACATCAATTTTATGCGTAGGGTCTAAAAACACCATGCGAGAAGTTTTATTGTCGAGGTAGCTACAATCGTGTGGTGGTGTGATGTAGTACTGCAATTCATTGAGTAGGGATTTCGGTTGATACGAATTCATAAAGATCCCTCTTAATTATCATTTGAATAAATCATTATTCAGCGCTATTGTTTTACTTGAAAATACACTGTCTTTATAAGTTTGCCAATCTATTTGCGGTTGCTTTATAACTTCTTGTAAAGATTTTAAATAATCTTGACGAGAAATTGTACCTGCACCAAGGCTAAGTAAGTGATCATTAACAAGTTGGCAGTCTATCCATGGTAAATTATTATTTTTACCAATGAGCATAAGAACATAAAATGCCATTTTTGAGACATCAGTTTGAGTACTGAACATTGATTCCCCAAAACATCCTAAACCAATGTTTACTCCATAAAGTCCACCTACAAGTTTGGTGTTATCCCAAACTTCAATGCTATAAGCATAACCTACATTAAAAAGGTCACAATAAGCCTGAATGATATCTTCACTAATCCACGTTTCCTTTGCGTAGCTGCGGGGGAGAGAGCATGAGCGAATCACTTTTTCAAAAGCATGATTAACTGTAATTTGATAATCAAATTTTTTCATATTTCGAATGAGTGATTTACTCGGCTGATATTGTTTAGGATCGATAATACAGCGAGGTTCTGGACTCCACCAACAAATAGGCTCTCCTTCGGAAAACCAAGGAAATAGTCCATGTGTATAAGCTTCATAAAGTGTAGAAGCTGATAAATTTGCACCAATACAAATTAGTCCTTCTCCATCTGGATCGACTTCAGTTGGATTGGGGAAGATAAATTGTGAAGGTGGAAGCATAAGAGAAATCATCTACAAAATCAGATTTTATATTAGCCGATCTTGTAGATGATGTTAACGATTAAGCAAAAAGCTTTAAGATTTGTACAATTTTAATTTTGTCTGAATCGATAAAAGTTTGCGCTTTTTTCTGAATGATTTTCAAGCTTTCAGCCTTGTCTTTTACGAGCTCACCTTTTTCATTGAGGACGAGTAAATTCAAGTTAAGCAAGTTTTTATAAACATATTCTGCAAATTGTTTTGCTGTTTTTAATTTATCAATAAAATGTGCAGGATAAAATAATTGAGAGAAATGGTCAGCGGTAATACCGATGCCTGAGTATCGGTTTGCTAATACTTGGTATTTTTGATGGAAACTTGCTTGTTCAAGTGTATATAAATTAAAGTCCTGTAATTGTTTCAAAATAAGATCGGTCGGCTCATTGAAACAAGGTTGAGTAATATTTAAATGACATAAAATGGTTAGTGCATTTGAAATTTGATTATAGTTGAGCTCGGTAATATTGTTTTCTATTTCGGCTAGCGTTACAGGTGGATAGTTATTTTTTTGGAAATATTCACCGATTGGTTTGTAGATTTCTTGAATTAAATTAAATTGACCTAGAGATCCTTGAATTGTTGTTGTAATGTGCTCTGGTGATGTTAAAAGTAAAAAAGATATTTTTCTTAACTTTTCCCTAATTTGTAGGGGAGTTAACGTATTTTTACCTCGAACAAATAAATCACATATAAATTGGATATTTGCAAAGTAATCTCGACACTGTTCTTTAAAAATAGGATGTTCAATAGAATTAATAAAATTTTGATGTTGGTCACTAAAATTAATATTGTCTAGGTGTACGTTCAGGTCGCTAGGACTTGCATAGGATAATTTAATATCTTCTAAGGTTTTAATGACTTGCTGAAAAGAAAAACATTGCTAATCTTGGTTTAAATATTCGTGAATTAAATAATTTGGATTCTGCTTTTTTAGTTCTTGCACCTTTTTGTAATGCATTTTGGTTTCTAATTGCGAATGTTGGCTCTTGAAGGAGTAAAGCTTCGCTAAAATCTAATAAGTCTTTAACTTTTTGAACTGGGTTATGACTTTTACTATTAAATTTAAAATGGCTATAGAACAGTTCACGAATAGGCATATTTGCAGCCCAGCCAGTCAAGCAGTTGTAACTAAAAAACTAGCATCATAAAAATAATGATTTGTTTTTGCTTTTTCAGCAAGAATATTGGCATGTGCTGCATGTGCAGGATTAAAGTCTGTACCGTAAAAGGTCCCTAAATTTGATGCAGTATGTACATTTACACTTACACCTTGCCCAAAACCTAATTCACAATGATTTTGCTCTTGAGTGTTATCTGGCGTGTCTATACCACTAAGTAGTAAACAAAAAATTTGATAGTTTGAGCTTAACTCTTTGTAATAACCATATGTGTAATTTACTTCTGTTTAATATCCATTTGTCCAATTTGTTGTCATTATATTTCTCTTATAATATTTTATTTTAAGAGTTATAGCGGAATTTTGAATAAAATAAAACCACCCGAAGGTGGTTAAATTTCTGAATTAATTGATTATTCACCTAATGCATCGAGGTATTTCTCTGCATCTAGCGCAGCCATACAACCTGAACCCGCTGATGTAATTGCTTGGCGGTAAATGCTATCTGCAATATCACCTGCTGCAAATACACCAGGAATTGAAGTTTGAGTTGCATTACCTGCTGTACCGCTTTGCACTTGAATGTAACCATCACGAAGTTGTAATTGACCATCAAACATTTCGCTATTTGGCTTATGACCAATTGCAACAAAAAGACCTGTTACATCTACATCTTGAGTTGATTCATCTTTTGTAGATCGAAGACGTACAGTCGTTACACCTGTGTTGTCGCCAATTACTTCTTCAACTTGGTGATTCCAAATGATGCTAATTTTGCCTTCTTTTTCTTTTGCAAAAAGATGATCTTGTAGAATTTTCTCTGAACGTAAAGTGTCACGACGGTGAACTAGTGTTACATGAGATGCAATGTTTGAAAGGTAAAGTGCCTCTTCAACAGCAGTATTACCACCGCCCACAACCATTACTTTTTGGTTTTTGTAGAAGAAACCATCACAAGTTGCGCAAGCACTTACACCTTGCCCCATGAATTTCGCTTCAGATTCAAGACCTAAATATTGTGCTGTAGCACCTGTACAGATGATAAGCGCATCACATGTGAACTCTTCCATATCACCTTTAAGTACAAAAGGACGTACGCTTAAATCTACTTCATTGATATGGTCATAAACAATTTCAGTACCAAAACGTTCAGCATGCGCTTGCATTTGCTCCATAAGGGCAGGGCCTGTTAAGCCTTCAACGCCACCTGGCCAGTTATCTACTTCAGTTGTCGTTGTTAATTGACCACCAAGTTGTAAGCCAGCAATAAGTGTTGGTTTAAGATTGGCACGCGCTGCGTAAACTGCTGCGCTATATCCAGCAGGACCAGAGCCAAGAATAACCAAACGTGAGTGACGAGCGCTCATCTGTTGCATCCTTTTTTATTTAGAAATTTGTGAAATTATACGTGAAACTGTATAACAGTTGTGTGAGATTAAAGTCGATATTATTGATCATATAAATCGATTTGAACTATATAGAATCATCTTAAACACATACTCACATTATCTTGCATCTTTTTTTTATGAACAGGTGCATAATATAAAGTTAATTATCTGTAGATCTGAATTGGGTCTGCGAAAAAAAATACGATGAATAATTGGTTACAGGATAGTCTATGACAGCGGTGTCGAGTGCATATGCACAACGCTTTATAATCACATTATTTTTAATCTCATTTGGGATTTATCTGTTCCTTGCAACAGTAACTTATACACCGTTTGATCCGGGTTGGATGCATGTTTCTAGCGACACGCAAACCGTTTCGAATGCAAGTGGTGTGGTTGGGGCTTGGCTTGCAGATTTGTTGTTCGGCTTTTTAGGCTGGGCAAGTTTATTGGTGCCTTTGTACTTTTTTATTGAGGCAATTCAATTGTGGTGGCCACGAAGCTTTTTAAATAAGCCATTTCGTTATGCGGCACAATTTTTTATTATTTTATCGACATCAAGTATTTTGTACTTATTCTGGAATGTACCCGCAGATACGCTTGAAAATGCATCTGGCGGTATTATTGGTTATGAATTAGGTCAAAGCCTTTCTTCGCTTTTAACCATTTATGGTGCGAGTTTATTTTTAATAGTGTTTTGGGTTGTTTTATTTACACTTGCATTTGGCGTTAAATGGAATAAAACATGGAGCACAATAAAAGCAATTCCTGCTTATATGCAAGATTTGTTCTATAGAAATGCACCTGAAGCTGAAACCAATTTCAGCCATAAACCGATTCAAGTAAATGAAGAAAAAAATCAAAATACAGTGCCATCACCAACGCCAATTCAAGAAAATGTTGCTGTAGCTCCAATTGCTGTTGCATCTACCGTAATGAATGATGCTGCTGCAAATCGCTTATTTGAAGATATGGTTGACCGTGAAGAACGAGAAGATCAATCTCGATTTGAACAACAACAAAATCAAAAATATGCTTCTCAATTTGATAAAGACGACGAATTAGAACTCGAACGAGAACTTGAAAAAGCTCATCAGCAAGAACAAGAAAGTCCTAAAGTTGTTGAAACTGGTGAAGTTTGGCGTGCGATTCATGATGACTCAGAACAAAAGCATAAAAATGATATTAATGAGCTGTTAAAAGCATCGCAAGATATTCGTCAAGGTTATGAAACTCAAGCACATCAAACAACACCTGTTGATGCGTATCAACCTACATCGAATAAGCAAAATATTAATTGGGATGATGATGAAATCTTTGATGAGTTATTAGCAGCTGTTCCAAGTGCTAAAACTGCAACAGACGTTCATACGCCATTTAATCATGCGGATAGCCATGTAGATAGTAATTCAGATAAATATGTAGACAATCGTGCAGATTTTATTGTTCAGGAAAATGTAAGTTCTCCTGTAGCATCAGTTGCATCTTTAGCGACTCAAACAGCTTCAAATGTGGTTTCTACAGCAGCAACTACACATATTGCACTTGATGATTTTGATAGTTTAGATGATTTCTTGTTAGACGAAACAAAAGAAGTTCAGCCGACAGTACAATCTACAACGACAACAAGTAGTTATGCGCAATCTAGCCCATTTGTAAAAGCTCAAATTCAGACAGATTTACAGCAAACAGCACCGCTGGTATCTGAAGATGAAAAAGAGTTAATTAGCACTAATAAAGATGCATTCCGTGAAGCTTGGCAGGGCACGACAGGTGGGGTAGCTGTTGAAGAACCTGAACTTAAAGAAGATGACTTCGATTTAGATGCACCTTTAACAGATTCATTTGGTCGACCAATGTCACGAGCAATGCAAGTGGCAGCAAAACGTCGTGATTTACCAACACTTCCGGGCTTAGAAATTTTAGATAAAGTTGATCCGAATAAAAAGGTGAACTTTACTGCGGAGCAATTGGCGCGTTTATCTGAATTACTTGAAATTAAACTTCAAGAATTTAACGTTAAAGCAAAAGTGATAGAGGCTCAACCAGGGCCTGTAGTTACTCGTTTTGAACTCGATTTAGCACCTGGCGTGAAAGCATCTAAAGTCACGAATATTTCACGAGATTTAGCACGTTCTATGTCTATGGCTTCGGTACGTGTTGTCGAAGTTATTCCGGGTAAGCCGTATATTGGTATTGAGGTTCCAAACAGCACACGTGAAATGGTCCGTTTAATTGAATTGCTTGAAACACCAGCATATCGTGATCCAAATGCATTGCTCAGCATGGCAATGGGTAAAGATATTTCGGGTAATCCAGTATTAGCCGATTTAGCAAAAGCGCCACATATGTTGGTTGCAGGTACAACTGGTTCGGGTAAATCGGTTGCTGTGAATGCAATGTTATTGTCGATGTTATTGAAATATACGCCTGAACAATTGCGTTTAATTATGATCGACCCTAAACAGCTCGAACTTGCGAACTACAATGATATTCCGCATTTATTAACGCCTGTTGTAACAGATATGAAAGATGCTGTTAATGCATTAAATTGGTGTGTGAATGAGATGGAGCGACGCTATAAGCTCATGTCATTAATGAAAGTACGTAAGTTAAGTGATTTTAACAGTAAAATTGAAGATGCCATTGCCAATGGTGAAGATTTACTTGATCCAACGTGGAAGCCGGATGACACTGCAACAATAAATCGCGCACCACGATTAGAGCCAATGCCTTTAATTGTAATCGTTGCCGATGAATTTGCAGATATGATCATGCAGGTGGGTAAGAAAGCAGAAGAAATGATCACACGTTTGGCGCAAAAATCTCGTGCTGCGGGTATTCATTTATTACTTGCGACACAGCGCCCAACAGTTGATGTTGTTACAGGTCTAATTAAAGCCAATATTCCAACACGTGCAGCATTACGTGTAAACAGTAAGCTCGATTCGCGTACTATTTTAGATGGCGGTGGCGCAGAAGACTTACTTGGTCATGGTGATATGTTGTTCCTTGGGCCAGGTAAAATTGAACCTGAGCGTGTACACGGTGCATTTATTTCAGATGATGAAGTCAACCGTATTTGTGATGCATGGCGTGAGCGTGGTGATCCAAACTATATTGATGAGATTTTGACACCTTATGATGAAGAACCAACATCGCGTGGTTTTGAAGATGGAGAGGGTGGTTCAGACCGAGATGCTTTATATGATCAATGTGTTTCATTTGTACTAGAAACCCGTAAAGCATCTACATCGTCGTTACAGCGTAAATTTAGCCTTGGTTATAACCGTGCTGCACGTATCATCGATCAAATGGAAGAAAGTGGTATTGTGAGTGCAATGGGGCCAAATGGTAAGCGAGATATTTTGGTCTAATTCTATTATTGAGTTGAATCGTTTAATTTTGAATTTAATATAAACGAAAAGCAGTTTGCTCATCCAAACTGCTTTTTTATTGTGAGTATATAAAATGTTGTGGGCTTTATTGACGTTATTTTTTATTCATTTATGTGCTTTGGTTAGTCCTGGTCCAGATTTTTTTATTGTCTCTCAAACAGCTGTGAGTCGTTCACGTAAGCAGGCTATTTTTGTCGTGTTAGGTATTACATGTGCCATTTTCTTATGGGCACTATTTGCTTTGTTGGGGCTTAACTATATTCTTGAAAAGTTTGTTTGGTTACATAAAGTTTTATTGGTATTGGGTGGACTTTATTTATGCTGGTTAGGCTATCAATTACTCAAATCTGCATTTTCTAAGAAAGATGAAGCGTCACCATTAAAAGAAATTGAGTTGCCGCAGAGTAATTTGAGATTTTTCTTGCAAGGCTTATTTACTAATTTAGCAAATCCGAAAGCTGTGATTTATTTTGGTAGTGTATTTTCAATGTTCTTAGCAAATCCTGTGTTGAATGAATCACATACTTTATTATTGGCTATTGTGACATTAGAAAGTTTTGTTTGGTTCATGTTTGTGGTATTTATTTTTTCCTTACCAAGTTTTAAAAATGCATATCAAAAATCGACAAGATGGATTGACGGTTTAGTTGGTGGATTATTTAGTCTATTTGGTGGCTATCTAATTTTTACTAAATAAATTTTAAGTTTTTAAATATTAAATAAAAAAGACCGCAATTAGCGGTCTTTTTTATTTAAAAGTCTTTAAGCAAATTTTGCCAAAACTTCTAAGAATTCTGCACTTTGGCGAGGGTATTCAGCAATAATGTCGTGAATACGCTGACCTTCAGGATTCGTAGCATTTACGTCACGACCATCTGCAACAAACTGAGTTAATAAGCGAGTGTAGTCAAATGGACGCATGTGCTTGAATGCATGATATAACACGTGAAAATCAGCATTTACACCTTCAGGAGGAAGCTGAGTTAAATAGGCAAATACACGCTCATCTGACCATTCTTCATTAAACGTTGCTGGTTGAGACAATGCCATTACTAGCTCCTTGAAATCTTTTAAACAATAAAAAAGGGCAAAATATTTTCCGAGAGTGGAATTTATTATTTCCTAAACTATCTCATATTTTGCCCTGATTCAATTTGCTTGACTAATCAAAAATCAAATTAACGCTCTTCAGGTAAATTGATATTCATTTCAAGCATTTCAATGTTTGCTTCAGAACGCACAGACATTTGAATGTGTTGTTCATCTACACCACGTACATAGCGGTTAACCACTTGCATGATTTCTTTTTTCATTTGATCAATTTTGTCTTGGCTTAAACGTTTTCCAAGACCTTGTTCAGATGCAACGATAACTTTTAAACGATCTTTCGCCAATTGAGCGCTAGATGGTTTTTCTTCGCTACTAAATAACTTACTCCAGAATCCAGCCATCTTATGCTCCAAATAAACGTGCTAACCAACCTTTAGGCTTAACCGTAATGTGACGGTAAGGGCGATCTTCACCAAGGAAGCGTGCAACTAAATCATCGTAAGCTTGTCCAGCAGCATCTTCTGTAAATAAGATTACAGGCTTACCTTCGTTAGATGCTTGTAAGACACTTTTACACTCAGGAATTACACCAAGTGTTGGAATACGTAAAATATCTTTAGAGATATCGTCAATTGTTAACATTTCTTGCTTGTCTGCACGTTCAGGGTTGAAACGTGTAATACATAAATGTTTACGAATACGCCCTTCATTTTGCTCTACTTTCTTGGTTTTGCTATCAAGCATACCAATAATACGATCTGAGTCGCGAACAGACGAAATTTCTGGATTCGTTACAATAATAGCTTCATCTGCATGATACATCGCTAAGATTGCACCACGTTCGATACCTGCTGGTGAATCACAAATAATGTAGTCAAATTCTTGTGAAAGTTCATCCATTACACGTGCAACGCCTTCATCTGTTAAGGCATCTTTATCACGTGTTTGTGACGCGGGTAAAATAAATAGATTTTCGAGGTCTTTATCTTTAATAAGCGCTTGTTGTAGGCGAGCTTCGTTATTTAATACGTTTACGAAATCGTAAACTACACGACGTTCACACCCCATAATTAAATCTAGGTTACGTAAACCTACGTCAAAATCGATAACAACTGTTTTGTGGCCACGTTGAGCTAAGCCTGTTGCAAATGATGCGCTAGTTGTAGTTTTACCTACGCCACCTTTGCCTGATGTTACGACAACAATTTTCGCCACCGAATCCACTCCTGTAATGGTTTCAAATTCCCCTATTGTTTGGGGCTTTTTGGTGTTTATTTATACATTAAAATTGCAAGGCGTCAAATACGAGCTCTTGATTATCATTTAAATATATATGAACTGCTTTTTTTAGCACATGTTGTGGAATGTCGTCTGCAACACAATATGTTCCTGCAATAGAGACTAGTTCAGCTTCTAGTGAGTGACAAAAAATACGCGCTGCATGGTTTCCACCTGCACCTGCGATAACTCTACCACGGACGCTACCATAAATATGTACATTTCCTGAAGCAATTACTTCAGAACCGCTATTAATGCCACTATTTAGAATGATATCACCATCATTTTGTACAAGGCTTTGACCTGTACGTAAAATTTCATCATGGTATGACGTTATATGTTTAACAGTTGGTAGTATTGCAACTTCTTGAACTTGATCGGGTGGAGTATCTACTTTTACTTCAACTACTTGTTCTTTTGTTGCTTTAACTTGTTGCATTTGGCGGTCTGGCGGAAGAACAGGGAACTGAATTGCACGAGCTTGTTCTGCTAAAGGACCTTCTGTTACAGCCATTGGTTGTAAATCTAGGTCTATTAATAATTGAATAAGCGCAATGAGTTCTTGGTCAACTGAGCTTTCAATAACAGCCAGCGTACCTTGAGGTGCTGTTTTTTCAAGCATTGGAGATAGTTGCTTGCGGATAGCATCATGATCATTGGTGTCTAGGCTAATGCGAATTGCATTGACCATTCTGCCTTTTATCCGTATTTCAGCCATATTTTTTCCTTAAATCTTCTGACCTTTATTTTGGGGCGAAGCACATTTGTTTGTGGAGCAAATGCTAGAACAATTTTAATGATTTCTCTAGCACGGTTTTCATTTTTTTCACATTTGATCAATTTTTATTTGTTTTACTTTCTTCAAGTATTTGTTGCCATTGCTTCACTTTAACTTGTTGTTGAATGGCTTCCAAACTTTCAAATACGGCAGATTCTACAAGCTGTTCAATATGCGTATTATTTTCAAATGGTATCTTACTAATGCGTTCAGAGATATATTTATAACTGGTTAATTCACTATTTGCTTGATTCGTTGCAAAAGGATCAATTAAACCTTGTGTAATATTTTCTCCTAGACGCTGTCCAATACTTTGAATTTGTTGCTCAATTCGACCACCAACAATTGGAATAAGACGAAGCAATTGAGTAAGTTCTGGTGTATCTTCAATGGCTTTATTTACAATTAAACCTACATCTTTGGCAATAAGTTGACGATGTTGCTGTAACTCTTTGCCTAAAGAATCTTGAAGAATATCTGCCAAAGCAACAGCAAACAACTCTCTATGATGATTGACCACATTTTCAATGAGTTTCTTATGTGTTGTGCTTGTTGTCAGTTCGGTTTTAATGCCGTTCAAAACAGTTAAAACGATACGACTAGAAAGCTCTTCCATCACTAAATTATAATAAAAGTAAATTTGTTTATACCAACTTGCAGGGAAAATTTTATAACCATGATCATGTAATTGATAGGCGATAACACCTGCACGTAATAAACGTAAAAAACGTAATTGCGGTAAAATAGCTAAAATTTCATACCAATGCACAAACGGGAAGAAGAACCAACGTTGATGCTGTTTTAAAACAATGGCAATAAACCAACGAACAAAAAGTTCGATAATGAGAAAGCTAACAAACCAACCTTCTGTAACAACAACCCAAGGCCGAAGTTCACTTTTATAAAACTGTAGAATTTCGGGTAATTGAATGATTTTAAATAACCATTCACCAAAATCACTCATTAAAATTGCATTTGCAGATAAGCAGAAGAGGTTAATAATGATGAGAAACATCATAAATACGTCATAAGCTAACGCAACTTTCCAGCCCCATGAACCTTGTCGTACAAAATTAAAAGTTGGTTTAATTTGCTTTTTATTCGCATTGATGCTCATTTTGTTTAAAACTACTCCGCAGATGCAATATTTTGTTTCATTTTTTCAATGAGTTGGTCTTTTTCCGCCCATAAGTCATCAACCCATTTTTGAAAACGATCTCGATATTCTAGATCATCTTCATAATCTCCGCCATGAACCCATTCAGGGATATCAATTTTACGTAAATTTACCGCAATTTTTGGCACATCTCCTAACCAAAATTCGCCATAACCTGGCGCACCATTTGGGTAAATAATAGTCATATCAACAAGGGCATCTACATCTTTACCTAAAATATTTAAAGCTAATGCTAAACCACCAGCTTTAGGCTTGAGTAAATGCTTATATGGAGATTTTTGTTGCGCATGTTTTTCTGGCGTATAGCGCGTACCTTCCAAATAATTGAGTAAGGTAAATGGTTGACTAAGAAGTTGCTCGCAAGATTTTCGAGCTTCTTCAATATCTCTGTATTTGAGTTCAGGATTCTTTGCAATTTGTTCTTTTGAATGACGTTTCATCATTGGGAAGCCTAAAATTTTGAAAGCTTGACCAACAAATGGAATGAAAATAAGTTCCCATTTTGTGAAGAAACGAGTCAAAGGCATACGTGTTAAACCAAAATATTGATTGACCGTTGTATCGACCCAACTTTGATGATTACATGTCATTAAATAACGACCTTGCATGTTTAAATCTAAGTTGTCATCTACAGAAATATCCCATTCTGTATTGGGTAATACGTGGTCAATTAACCAATTATTTACAGTTAACCAGCTATTGGTAATTTGAATATTGGTTTCATCAACTTTACGTGATTTTTTAAATAATTTTGTAAGTCCTAAAGCAAGAACAGGTGGACCATGGAAGAATGTGCTTCCCGTAACAACCGTACCGACTGTAAGACCAGTTGTAATTTTTTTTAATAAAGGTTGTTTTTGCGATGATGCAGACATATCTCATCCTTAGGATAAAACCATTTTTGCGCAGTGTTTAAGCTAAATATAAAGCGAGTTGACCATATAGAAAAGCTTTAATGTTCAACTATGTAGGAAATATGGTGAACTTAGTCAAATAATTCAAATAAATATTACAAATTGTAATCAAACCACTTATTATTAACAAAAAATCAATGGTCTAACTACAAAAATTATTCCATTATTTTTGATGACAACAAAACATTAACATAGGAGTCATGCAAATGCGTGCACTAGCAATTTCAGCAGTAGTTGGGGCAATGGTTCTTTCTGGTTGCCAAACAACAGGTAATAACATCGGTGGTGTGGAATATGATAAAGCTGCGATTGGTGCTGTAGTTGGCGCTTTAGCGGGTTATGGTGTTTCTAAAGGTAATGCAAATACTTCTAGCCAAAACAACCGTGCTGCAGCAATTGGTGCAGTTTTAGGTGGTGTTGGTGGTGCGTATCTTGATAACAAAGAGAAAAAATTACGTGCAGCGACTGCAGGTTCAGGTATTGATGTAAGCCGTAATCCAGATGGTTCTGTTGGCCTAATTATGCCGGGCAACATTACATTTGATACAAACAAATCTGCAATCAAACCAAACTTCTATTCAACTTTAAACAAAGTTGCTCAAGTATTGGCTGAAGATAACAAGAGCGCGATTCTTGTAACTGGTTACACAGATAACACTGGTAACGATTCAATCAACATTCCATTGTCTCAAGCTCGTGCACAAGCTGTTGCTAGCTACATCTCTTCACAAGGTGTTTCTACAACTCGTATTAATGCACAAGGTCAAGGCGCTGCTAACCCAATCGCTGACAACTCTACTCCTGCAGGCCGTGAACAAAACCGCCGTGTAGAAATTAGTGTTTATGCAACTCAATAATTTTTATTGAGTCAAAAGAAAACCACCTTCGGGTGGTTTTTTTATTGAACAAGAAATAAAAAATAAATCGTTCAATTTTTTCAATATGAAAGTTGAGGGGAGATGTCTATAATCGACATCGAATATAAAAGAGGAAAAACTATGTCGTCGCTGGCAGGTCAATTGAATGACAAGCAACTTGAAGCCATGAAATACACTCAAGGACCCTTGTTAGTACTTGCAGGGGCGGGTTCAGGTAAAACATCTGTAATTACACGCAAAATTGCATATTTAGTTAAACATTGTGGTATTCCATCGCATCGCATTACAGCCATGACGTTTACCAATAAAGCTGCACGTGAAATGAAAGAGCGTGTAACAAAGTTGATGACGCGTGAAGAAGCCAAAGGTTTATCTGTTTCGACATTCCATAACTTTGGTTTGAATTTGCTCAGATTAGAGCTAAAAAATACACCGCTTAAAAATAACTTTTCTATTTTAGATGCAGATGATTGCAAACGTATTTTGATGGATTTAATGCATCGCGATAATTTGTCGGGTGCGGAAAGCAAAGAACTTATTGCGAAAGCAATGAAAATGATTTCAGATTGGAAAAATGATCTTATTCCGCCCGAGCAAGCTCACACCACATGTGAAACTCAGGAAGATGTTCAGTTTGCGCATTTGTATCAACTTTATGAACGTAACTTACGTGCTTATAACGCAGTCGATTTTGATGATTTAATTGTTATGCCTGCGCGTTTATTGCAAGAAAATGCAGAAGTTCGAGATAAATGGCAAAATCGTGTTCGTTATCTTTTGGTCGATGAGTATCAAGATACCAACACAGCTCAATATATTTTGGTGAAATTGCTTGTAGGGGTAATGGGGCAATTTACTGCCGTAGGTGATGATGACCAATCTATTTACGCATGGCGTGGTGCAAAGCCTGAAAATATGGCTTTGTTGCAGACCGATTTTCCCAATTTAAAAGTTGTTAAATTAGAACAAAACTATCGTTCAACTAGTCGTATTTTAAGAGCAGCCAATACGGTTATTGGAAATAATCCGCATTTATTTGACAAAAAATTATGGTCAGATAAAGGTCATGGTGAGGTGATTCGTGTTATTACTTGTCGTAATGATGACGATGAAGCAGAACGTGTAGTAAAAGACCTAATTACGCATAAATTGATGAATGGTAAAAGCTGGAAAGATTATGCGATTTTGTATCGTGGAAATTTCCAAGCACGTGTTCTAGAAACACAACTTCGTCAAATGCAAATTCCGTATAAACTTTCAGGCGGTCAGTCATTCTTTGGACGTGCCGAAATTAAAGATCTTATGAGTTATTTACGACTCATTATTAACCCTGAAGATGACAGTGCATTCTTACGTATTATTAATACGCCAAAACGTGCGATTGGGCCTGTAACACTTGAAAAGTTAGGTCTATTTGCACAAGAAAGTAATTTATCTTTACTGGCAGCTGCAGGCGATCAACGCTTAACCATGGCAATTCCGAAAAAAGCCACCACACAGCTTGCAGAGTTTGCAGACTTTATTAATACCTTTACCCGTAACCTAATTGAAGACGATGAACCTGTACCCATTATTCGCCAAATGATGCTAGAAGCAGGTTACATTGACTATGTTAAAGAAACTGCGGCAACGCCAGCACAAGAAAAAACTAAGCTCGATAATATTGAAGTTTTATATAGTAGTATTCAAAGTTTGATTAACCGTGCTGAAGATGTTGATGAAAAAAATATTGAAAGTGTAATTCGTAAAATGGTGTTGCTAGATATGTTAGAGCAACAGCAGGAAGAAGAAGACACAGACAAAGTAAATTTATTGACGCTACATGCTTCGAAAGGTCTAGAGTTTCCGTATGTGTATTTAATTGGTTTGGAAGAAGAAATTCTGCCGCATAAAAACTCAATTGCTGCCGATACTATTGAAGAAGAACGCCGTTTAATGTACGTAGGGATTACTCGTGCGCGTCAGGGTTTAACCATTACTTTGGCAGAACAGCGTAAAGCTGGCGGTCAAATGAAACAAATGACGCCAAGTCGTTTCTTAGATGAATTACCGCAAGATGAGTTAGATTGGTTAGGTCGTAAGAAAAAACTTGCAGGTGATATAGATCCTAAGTTACAAGCTCAACAGTATTTAGAAAATTTACGTTCACTGATTAAACGTTAATAAATTAATTGAATAGGAAAGAAAACATGAAAGTTCAAGTTAAAGTGCTCGACAAACGTCTTGGTGGCGAATGGCCAATGCCAACATATGCAACAGCAGGTTCTGCTGGTTTAGATTTACGTGCATGTGTAGATGAAGCAACTGTAATTGAACCAGGTCAAACTGTTTTGGTAAAAACAGGTCTTTCTATTTATATTGAAGATACCAACTTTGCAGGTGTAATTTTGCCACGTTCAGGCTTAGGTCATAAACATGGTATTGTTTTAGGTAACCTTGTTGGTTTAATCGATTCAGATTACCAAGGTGAGTTAATGGTTTCTGTTTGGAACCGTAGTCAAACTGCATTTACTTTAGAGCCAGGTGAGCGTTTAGCTCAATACGTACTTGTTCCAGTGGTACAAGCACAATTCGATTTAGTTGAAGAATTTGTTGCAACTGAACGTGGTGCAGGCGGCTTTGGTCATACAGGTAAAAACTAATTTGACTTGAAGACTAAAAAAGCGATAAAAAGTTATTTTTATCGCTTTTGCTTTAAATGTAACAAAAAGTGTATTAAAAATTACAGATAACTGAGAAAATAACAATTGTAGCGGTCTACAATCAAATTCTGCATTTATTTTTCCACACTCCAAATTAATTAAAAAATTATTGCCTATGAACCCAGCTCAGCAAATTTTTCCTATTCAGGTTTTCCGTGCTTACGATATTCGTGGCAAGGTCAGCATTTTGACGCCTGAATTTATATATGCTGTAGCAAATGGACTAGCAGAACTATTTTTAGAACGAGGCGAAAGTAATATTGTTTTGGGTTACGATGCACGAATTACAAGTGCTGAATATGCTGGAATTATACAACAAGCATGTATTGAAAAAGGTTTAAACGTCACGCTATTAGGAAGATGTTCAAGCCCGCAAATGTATTTTAGCGCACGTGAAAATGGCGGTAATGGCATTATGGTTACCGCGAGCCATAATGAAAAATGTGATAACGGCATTAAGTGGATGCTTCAGGGTTTTCCTCCTACACCTGAAATGATTCAAGCTGTTGCACAAAAATCTCAACAGTATTTTTCATCGACACATTACAAATTCTATAAAAAGCTAGAAGCTGAGCATATTCCACAGTTTTGCCAAGCTTACCAAGCACATTTAATTTCTGATATTCAATTAAAACGAAAATTTAAAGTCGCAATAGATGGTTTAAATGGCTCGGCAGGCGAATGCGCGGTTCATATATTAGAAAAATTAGGTTGTGACGTGATTGCTTTACGCTGTGACGCAAATGGTGAGTTTCCAGATCATGCACCCGATCCATCTAAAGAGCAGAATCTTGAAAAATTAAAATGTGCTGTTCAACAGCATGAAGCAGATATTGGCATTGCTTTAGATGGTGATGGCGATCGTTTAGTGATTTTAGATGAAAAAGCTAAGCTAATTTCAGCAGACCAATTACTGTCTTTAATTAGTGAAATTTGTTTAAAAACACATCCGAATAGTGAAATTGTTTTTGATGTGAAATGTTCGACTATGGTTCGTAATACTGTACGTCATTTAGGTGGTAAGCCTAAAATGATTCGTACAGGCAGTACTTTCTTAAGAACATATTTGGCACAATCGAGTGGTCAGGCTGTTTTTGGTGGTGAATATGCAGGTCATTATGTTTTTAATGATGGGCGCGGGCTTGGTTATGATGATGGCTTATATGCAGCACTCAGAATTTTAGAATATTTAAGTGAATCGGCAAATAAAACAGTGTCAGCATTATTTGAAAAGTATCCTAAAAGATCAAGTACTGAAGATACATATATTCATATTCATGATGTCGATACGGCTCAAGTACTTCAATATTTTGAACAGTTAAGTCTGAATGTTGACGCAGAATTAAGTAAAATTGATGGGATTCGACTTGATTTTGAGGACGGATTTGGCATTATTCGAGCATCGAATACGGGAGAGTATTTTACCGTACGTTTTGATGCCGATAATTCGACACGTTTAAATGAAATTCGAAATACATTTGTTACTATGTTAAGTGGTCGATATCCGAATATCGCACAAGACATTTTAGATGCTCAATAAGGAGAGGCGAATGCCACATCAGCAAACTGGCATCGACAAAGCACAAATTTTGACAGAAGCTTTGCCGTATATTCAACGTTTTGCGGGTAAAACCCTAGTTGTGAAATATGGCGGCAACGCAATGACCGATCCTGAGCTAGAAAGTTCGTTTGCTCGTGATATCGTATTGCTTAAAACAGTGGGTTTAAACCCAATTGTTGTTCATGGCGGTGGTCCACAAGTCGATTCATTTTTGAAGCAGCTTGGGCGTGAATCTGACCGTATTGATGGCATGCGCGTAACTGATCCTGCAACTATGGAAGTTGTTGAGATGGTATTGGGCGGCAGCGTGAACAAATCTATCGTGAATTTGATTAATAAACACGGTGGTCGTGCAATTGGCTTAACAGGTAAAGACGGCAATTTAATTCGTGCGCAAAAACTGTTAATGCAAAAAACAGCTGAAGATGGTTCTGTTCAAGAAATTGATTTAGGTTTAGTGGGCGAAGTGGTTGGTGTAAAGACTGACGTACTTGAAATGTTTACAGACAGCGACTTTATTCCTGTTATTGCGCCACTTGGTGTAGATGATGAAGGGAATACTTACAACATTAATGCTGACTTGGTTGCAGGTAAAGTTGCTGAAGCATTAGGCGCAGAGAAACTTGTTTTACTCACTAATATTAAAGGTGTATTAGACGAAAATAAAAACCTTTTAACAGGTTTAACAACGCAAGAAGTTGATCGTTTAATTGAAACAGGCGTAATTTATGGCGGGATGATTCCTAAAGTAGGTTGTGCATTAGATGCAGTTAAAGGCGGTGTTGTAAGCGCGCATATTGTTGATGGTCGTGTGCCACATGCAACATTGTTAGAAATTTTCACAGATCACGGTGTTGGAACATTAATTACCAATAGAGCGAAGTGAAAAAATTAGTTTGAATAAAAAAAGAGCCATTAAAGGCTCTTTTTTTAGTTTATTTCTTTTTCATTTTAAAGATGTCGAATTAAATAAATTGGACTAAATTTCAAAAGATACAGCAAATATTCTAAAAAGAAGACCTTATTTGGCAATGTGATTTGCAAAACGAAGCATGAGTCATGCAAAATATCTAACCATATAAAATAGATTTATTTGAAAGAAAAATTATGTGTCAGTTACTCGGAATGAATTGTGCAACACCTACGGATATTACATTTTCATTTCGTGGTTTTTCGCAACGCGCAGGAATTACTTCTGACCATTGCGATGGTTTTGGCATTGCGTTTTTTGAAGATAAAGCATGCCGTTTATTTGTAGATAATCAATCTGCTGTGGAATCTCCAATTGCAGAACTCATTCGAAATTATCCAATTAAATCACGCAATGTAATTGCGCATATTCGTAAAGCCACGCAAGGAAAAATCACCTTAGAAAATTCACATCCTTTTGTACGTGAGTTGTGGGGACGTCAGTGGATTTTTGCGCATAATGGCGATTTACATGGTTTTGAACCAACGCTATCGGGGCGTTTTACACCAATTGGCAATACAGATAGTGAACTATCATTTTGCTATTTGCTCGATCAATTAGTACAAAAATTTGGATATGAAGAGCCTTCATTAGATCAAATCTTTGATTTGTTATTGGAAGTTTCACCAAAAATTGCTGAGCATGGCACTTTTAATTTCTGTCTTTCAAATGGAAAGGCACTATTTAGTTATGCTGTAACAAAATTGCATTGGTTGGTGCGAGAGTATCCATTTCAGCCTGCACAGCTTGTTGATCTTGATGTTGAAGTCGATTTTAGTCAGCACACAACACCAGAAGATCGTGTTGCTGTAATTACGACTGAACCACTTACACAGAATGAAAAATGGATAGTATATAAGCCTGGTGAAATGATTTTATTTCAGCATGGTCAACCTATTCGCAAAGAGTCGACTCATATTGAACGCTTAGAACGTGAGCGTTTAAATCCTGAATTAAAGCGTATCACCAAGGCAGATCAATATTAAACTTGTGAAAATGGATTATTGATGTATTTAACAGTCTATTTATTTTTTGTAAAATGTGTCTAATTTATTAAAATGTTTAAAATCAATAGATTGGTTAATTAATAACTGATTCTTTTAGTATGGTTTAATGTTTAAATAAATATAAAACAATGACTTATTGTTTTTTTGATTAAAAACTAGATAAGTAGAGTAATTTAGTTGATTTTTATTTCATCAAAATGTGGCTACTATGCTTTGTAAGTGTTTAGTAACTTAAGATCAACAGGTGATCGCATGAAGATGAAATGGATTCCAGAATATAATACTGGTATCGATGTGATAGACGATCAACATAAACGAATTCTTGATTATATCAATGAAATTGTAGAGATTTCGGATCACACAGATAAAGATCGCATTAAACAGATTTTAGACAATATTATTGACTATACACAGTCACATTTTACGTTTGAAGAATCACTGCAAGAAGAAGCAGATTATAAATACCGTGTACCTCATAAACGTGTACATGATTTATTTATTAAAAAGATTGAATCTTATCGTGATAGATTCCAAATGGGGCATTCTATTGAAGCTGAGCTTCATGAAGTGTTGTCAAAATGGTTGATTAATCATATTCAGCACGATGATGCTGATTATGTAGGCGCTGTAAAAGAAAATATGATGGGCATTATTAAAGAAAAAGAGCAGAAAAGAGGTAAAAACTGGTTCGCTCGCTTTTTTTCATAATTGGGAATAAACGAAACAATAATAATTACATGCATGTTTTAATATTCAGCGCAGCAAATTATCTTTCGAGATAGTTTGCTTTTTCTTTTTATAGGGTTTTGATTTTCCGCGATGAGCAGGGCAAAATAGCCGTAGATTTTTATTAGGAAAGCATCATGCAAGATAATGCTATAGCAAGATGGATCTCGCCGCTGATGGCGTTTTGTCTATCATTTATTATTATTGCAACACTCGCACCTGTAACAGGTATTTTAGTTGAACGTCAAATTGACTTTTGGCTACTTTGGCTTGGTACCATGGTGATTTTAGCTTTACCTATTTGTTATTTAGAAATAGCGTTGGCAAAACGTTCAAAAACTACAGCTTTAGAAGCATTATCTAGTTTAACTCGTGATGCAGATGCTTCACAAAGATGGCGCTTAGTTGGTTGGTTAGCTGTTGTTTTCATTCCTTTTCTTGCGGGTGGAATGTTATCTAATGCAAGTCAGTTATTAAGCACATACACATCTACAGGTCTTCAAACGAATTTATTGTTTGTTGGACTTGCGATCGCTGCGTTTGCTATATCGTGTGTTTCACGCCAAATTATTGTTGTTTTAACTGCTATTGCCGTTATTGCATCAATTATTTTAGCTAATACAGCAGGTTCTACATTACCTGAGTGGACAATCACTCCATTAATGTTTGGCGAATGGGCGAATGCAACAATTCTAGCTTTAGTCGCAAGTGGTTTGGGCATGGGTATTTACTGGCAAAGTAGTTTAGCTGTTGTTAAGACAGAAGATGTTGCAACAAAAACAGCTTTACCTATTTGGATTGCACAATTACTTGCCGTTGTCGCATTTGGCTTTTTTGCAGCTCAAGCACAAATTCCTGCATTCGCACTTATATTTGCTGTGGTGACTTCTGCTGCGCTTGTTTTGCAACTTGCACGTGAACAGTTGGCTCAACGTCAAATCAATATTGCAATTCAATGGTTAATTTTAGCTGTTGCAACATTATTGTGGGCTATTCCATCTATTGCACCTATTTTTAATGTGGTGCTTATTCTTTGGGGCTTAGCAATTTGCTTTATTTATGCAATTTTTGTTGGCTGGATAATGAAAATTAGTCACTTACGTAAAGCATTAAATTTTAAAAGTGAAGCAATTTACAATATTTGGCGTATTTCAGTTCGTATTGTTTTACCACTTTCGATTATTGTTGCGCTTGTGTCGTACTTTGGGCAAATTTTATAATGTCGCAGAATCAAGATATTTGGGTTGCTTATGCAGCCCAAGATCAACAATTTCATATACGTGTAGATTATGTTGAAGGTATGACAGCATTGGATGCCATTGAAAAAAGTGGTATTCGTCAAAAAGTTGAACTGCCTGAAAACTTACAATTGGGGATTTTTGGCGTGCGCTTAAAAGATTTATCTCAACCGATTGAAATAGGGGATCGCGTAGAGATTTATCGGGCGCTTACAATTAATCCTAAAGATATTCGAAGAAAGCGTGCAGAAAACAATCCAACAAGTCGTTATTGTCGAAGTAATCGTTTTAAACAAGTGAAATCATAAAAAAACCCCTCATTGAGGGGTTTTTTTTAAATTTAAAGTGTTTATAGTGGTGGCGCATTCAAAATAGCTTCTTTAGAACCTGGTAAACCTGGTTGTGTTTCAGGAATTGTTTCTAAACCTTCAATATTCTGTACAATACCGTTTGCATCAAAGAATATTTTTAAATGCTGACCATGTGCTGCTGAAATTTTTGCTTTTTTAGCATAAGTTCCTGGGATGTAATTGTAGATATAGTCCCAGCGTAAAGGGTTTAAAGGGTCTGATATTGTTGGGCTTCCAAGCAAAAAGCGTACTTGTTGGTGACTCATACCAACCTGAACTTTAGATGCTTGAGCTTGAGTTAAAGGTGTACCCTGAGGAATATCAACTTTATAAACGCCCAAGGTTGAACAACCTGTGAGCAATGAAGCGACGAATAACGTCAACATGATTTTTTGCATTTTGCTACACTATCCCAATTAATTATGATGCATTTGATCCAAGGATAGATCATACTGCATCTAAACTTTGTTGCATATTCCAACTTTCATTTTGTTGAGAGACTTAACTACATGGCTATTTCAAATCAAGATTTACGTAAAGCTGGACTAAAAGTCACACTTCCGCGAATTAAAATATTGGAATTATTAGAAAATTCAAAACAACATCATTTAAGCGCAGAAGACATTTATAAGACTTTACTCGATCAAGGGGAAGATGTCGGTTTAGCAACTGTATATCGTGTATTAACACAGTTCGAAGCTGCCGGTATTATTCAACGTCATTATTTTGAAAACAATCATTCTGTTTTTGAAATTATGCAAGATGATCATCACGATCATTTAGTATGTTACAACTGCAACAAAGTTGTGGAGTTTCATAACGATGTTATTGAAACTGAACAGCACGAAGTTGCTAAAAAGTTCGGTTTTGAACTTACAGGACATTCGCTTAATCTTTATGGTTATTGCGATGCTTCAGAATGCCAAGAAGTATTCCGTAAGAAATAAAATATGTGGTATTAAAAAAGGCTTCGTTAAGAAGCCTTTTTTGTTTAAAAATATACTTTGAATTTTATTCAGTATCAAAGGTGATGCGACTTGTTGATTCTGATAATCGGCTTAAGCCACCCTCTTCAGAGAGCTTAATTTGTAGACGCAAATCGTTTGGTGAATCTGCATGCTTTAACGCTTCTTTATAGCTAATTTGCTTTGCTTGATACAAATCAAATAAAGCTTGGTCAAAAGTTTGCATCCCTAATTCACGTGAACGTTTCATGAGTTCTTTAATTTCATTTATTTCACCTTTACGAATTAAGTCAGAAATAAGCGGTGAATTAATTAAAATCTCAATTGCTGCACGTCTAGAATTGCCATCAACTGTTGGAATAAGTTGTTGTGCAATAATTGCTTGTAAATTTAAAGATAAATCCATAAACAATTGACTGTGGCGGTCAGCTTCAAAGAAGTGGATGATACGATCGAGTGCTTGGTTGGCATTGTTTGCATGCAAAGTTGCAAAAACTAAATGACCTGTTTCGGCAAAGGCAATAGCATAATTCATGGTTTCACGAGAGCGAATCTCACCAATCATAATGACATCTGGCGCCTGACGAAGCGTATTTTTTAATGCAACTTCAAATGAATCTGTATCTATACCAACTTCACGTTGCGTAATAATACAGCCTGCATGTTCGTGAATAAATTCAATAGGGTCTTCAATGGTAATGATATGACCTTTAGAATTTTGATTACGAAAGCCAATAACAGATGCTAGTGAAGTAGATTTACCCGTACCAGTTGCACCTACAAAAATTACAATACCTCGTTTTTTTAGGGCTAGGTCTTTTAAAATAGGTGGAAGATTTAACTCCTCAATTTCAGGAATACGTGTTTCAATACGACGTAATACCATCCCAGGTTGATCACGCTGTTGAAATGCACTTACACGAAAACGTGCAGTTTTATCTTTATTTGAAATTGCAAAGTTGCATTCACGTGTTTCTGAAAATTCTTGCTTCTGTTTGTCAGTCATAATTGCTTGTATAAGCTGACCAACAACTTCACCTGATAGCTTTGTTTTCACGACAGGCACAATTTGACCATTAATTTTCATTGATGGTTCAACATCTGCCGTAATAAATAGGTCAGATGCTTTTTGCTGAATCATGAGGTTCAATAAGTCATTAAAGTCCATAAGTGAATCCTTAACTGAAATTTAAAGTCTTATTTAGAGGAATGTTTCAGGCTGTTTTGCTGCAGTACGTGCAGTTTGTGCGCTAATTACACCTTTGTTGACTAAAGTTTTTAAGCTTTGGTCGAGCGTAGTCATGCCGTAGTTTGCACCTGTTTGAATTGCAGAATACATTTGCGCCACTTTGTTTTCACGAATTAAGTTACGAATAGCAGGAATACCAATCATAATTTCATGCGCAGCAACACGACCGCCACCATTTTTCTTTAAGAGTGTTTGAGAAATAACGGCTTGTAATGATTCTGACAACATGGCACGAACCATGTCTTTTTCTTCGGCAGGGAATACGTCAATTACACGGTCAATGGTTTTAGCCGCAGATGTGGTATGTAGCGTACCAAATACTAAGTGACCTGTTTCCGCAGCAGTTAGCGCTAAGCGAATCGTTTCAAGGTCACGCATCTCACCAACTAAGATAATATCTGGATCTTCACGCAGCGCTGAACGAAGTGCTTCATTAAAGCCATGTGTGTCACGGTGTACTTCACGTTGGTTCACCAAGCATTTTTTAGATTGGTGCACAAACTCGATTGGGTCTTCGACAGTTAAAATATGGTCATAACGGTTGTCGTTAATGTAATCAATCATTGCTGCAAGTGTTGTTGATTTACCCGAACCAGTAGGCCCTGTAACCAAAACAATACCACGTGGATATTCACAAATATCTTTAAAGATTTGAGTCATGCCCAAATCTTCCATTGTTAGTACTTTTGATGGAATTGTACGGAATACAGCGCCTGCACCACGGTTTTGGTTGAATGCGTTCACACGGAAACGAGCCACGCCAGGAACTTCAAATGAAAAGTCAGTTTCTAATTTTTCTTCATAATCGCGACGTTGTTTATCGTTCATAATGTCATAAACAAGTTTATGAACTTCTTTGTGTTCTAAGGCTGGTAAATTAATTTTGCGTACTTCACCATCCACACGAATCATTGGTGGCATACCCGCAGATAGATGTAAATCTGATGCATTATTTTTTGCAGAAAATGCGAGTAGTTCAGTAATGTCCATTTAAATCCCCGATAATGAGTAAATCTTAATTATTTTGTTAGAATAATACGGTTTTCCATCGGCTTAACCAACAGTTTGTTTGAGCCGAATGTAAATAATCATCTTGAAATGAGAAATACGTCAATGAATAGTCTGCAAACATCGCGAAATTTAGTTTTAGAACAAATAAAAAATGCATGTGAATTAGCGAATCGTTCAGAAAAAGATGTTCAGTTATTGGCTGTTTCAAAAACACATCCGAGTGAAATTTTGCAGAAAATGTATGAAGCAGGACAGCGTTCATTTGGAGAAAATTATTTACAAGAAGCTTTAGATAAAATTGAAGCATTAAAAGATTTAGAGATTGAATGGCATTTTATTGGTCATGTTCAACGTAATAAAACCAAACATTTAGCAGAAAAGTTTGCATGGGTGCATGGGGTCGATCGTTTAATTATTGCAGAGCGCTTATCGAATCAACGTGAAGCATCTCAAACGCCTTTAAATATTTGCTTACAAGTAAATATTGATGCACAAGATACAAAAGATGGTTGTTTACCTGCGGAAGTTGCCGATTTAGTAAGAACGATTAGCCAATTACCAAATTTACGTTTACGTGGATTGATGGTGATTCCTGCGCCAAATAACACACAAGCCTTTGCTGATGCGAAGGCGTTATTTGAACAAGTAAAGTCTGAGCATGCCAAACCTGAAGATTGGGATACCTTAAGCATGGGTATGTCTGGTGATATGGTAGATGCGATTGCAGCAGGTTCAACGATGGTACGTGTAGGAACAGCATTGTTCGGTGCAAGGGATTATTCGGTTTAGTGTTATGACATAGCCCATTGAACAATATATGTTTTATTGGAACTGTTCATATTTTTGACATATTTTTTTGCAATAATCGAAGCAAAGTTATGTATAAAAGGAGAATAGGCATGACAATAATACATAAAAGTGTAGTGGGTATTTTAATGCTACTTGGGGTAAGTACGGTTTGGGCGGATGATCGTATTTGTCGGGGTAGTTTAGGTGCTGTGCATATTGAAGATAATGTGAAAGTGCCACAAGGTGCAAATTGTCAAATGAATGGCACACGTGTTGATGGCAATATTGAAGTGTATTCACAAGCATCTTTAAAGTTAAATAATGCACATGTTGATGGTAATGTCATTTCAAAAAAGGCAAAAAGTATTGATATTTTGTCTTCAAATATTGATGGCAATATTGAGGCTAAAACTTATACGCCAACATTTAAAGTGAATAAAACTACAGTAGATGGAAATATTGTGTGTGAACAGGGTAGTCGCTTACAAGGTACAAAAAACCGTGTCGATGGAAACATTGAGTGCCGACGCTAAAGAAAAAGCCTGCGATAAAAGCAGGCTTTTTTTATCCAACAACTTCAATTCGACTTGCACCCGCACCAACAGGTTGTACCTGAATTTGTACAGGAATACGCTCATGCATGTCTTGAATATGCGAAATAAGCACGACTTTACGACCTTGGCTTTGTAATTGATCTAGCGCATTCATTACCATATGAAGTGAAGAAGCATCGAGCGTTCCAAAACCTTCATCAATAAACAGAGATTCAATTTTCATTGAACCTGAAGCCATACTTGCAATAGCCAATGATAAGGCAAGCGCAGTTAAGAAAGACTCACCACCTGAAAGCGAAGATACAGAACGTGTTTCACCATCCATATCATGATCAACAATGGCAAGGCTTAAAGAATTATCTAAACGCTTTAAGGTATAGCGCTGTGACAGCATAGCCAATTGTTGGTTGGCATATTCAATTAAAATATCGAGGTTATATTGCTGTGCGTAATCGCGGAATTTTTTGCCAGTAGAATCGCCCATTAAACTCGAAATTTTATTCCAGCGATGTTCTTCGGTTTGAATTTGTTGAATTTTCTCAGCAAATTGTTTTTGTCTATTTATGTTTGCATAGTGAATATCTAACTTGCTTTTCAGTTGCTCACGCAGCTCTTGTTGCTCTGCTAATAATTTAAGATTAAGTGCAAGTGCATGCTCAATTTGTAAAATTTGTATTTCTGGTTGCGTTTTTAAATGCTCGGCTAGGGTTTGCTGAATGGCTTGAATCCCTGCTTGGGCATCTGCATAAGCACGTTCTATAGTTAAAACACGTTGCTTAAGATGCTGTTCTTGTTCATGTGAAATAGCACAGAGTTGCTCTAATAGAATTTCATTAAACGCTGAGTTTTTAATCATCCATTGTTGAATATTGTGTTCAACGTGTTGCTTTTGCGCTTGTAGCTGATCTTGTTGCGTTAGAAATTCTTTTAATGTGCTTTGCTTTGATTCAAAGGCATGGCGTACTTGATCGAACTTTTGTCGAGCTTCATTAAATTGACTTTGAAGTTGCTGTCTATTTTGATCAAATTGCGCTAACCATTCATGTGGTTTTTCCACATTTATTTGAGTCATTTCAAGAATTGCTTGAATTGCAATATCGCTATTTTGTTTTCCTTCAATCGTTAAATTTTCAATTTGCTTTTCAGCGGATTGAATTTTTTCAAAACTAAATTTTACGTTCTGTTCAGCTTGTTTGAGTTGTTGAGATGTTTGATTAAGCTGAGTATTGAGATCATTCAGTTGTTTTAATATCTGTTGACGTTGTTGTAAGCCTATTTGTATTTTTTCGGCTGTTGTTAAAGGAGATTGTTTCCATTCATTTTGTTCGGCTTCATTGAACAGTTCTAAAATTTGATGAATGTTATCTTCAGCTTGTTTCACTACCGATAACTGTTGCGTGGTTTGTTGGATAAACTGCACAATTTTTTGAGATTTATTCAGGGTTAATTCATGTGAATTTAATGCATCTTCAATCTGTTTTTGTGCTTGTTGCGATTCATTAATTTTTGTCTGAATCACTTGCATTAATGCTTCATGATTCTGTGAAAAATCAAAAGAAATATTTAGAGCATTCAATTGTTGTTCAAGCAAAATCTGAGCTTGTTGTAGCTGAGTCTGAATATTCGTAAGTTGTTTTGTATTCGCATCGAAAGCAGTTGTTTGCTGTGTATGCGTATTTTGCAGTTTTTGCCAATCATCAAAAGCAATTTTTTCTTTTTCATATTCTTGCTGCTCTTGTTGTTCTTGCAGTTTGAATAATTCATCTGAAAGTACATTTTGATTTTTTACATAAGGATGATGTGTGCTTCCACAGACTAAGCACTCTTCACCATCGACCAAATCAGCTCTTAATTTCTCAATATTTTCGGTATGAAGTAAGCGCTGTTGTTGTAAAACTTGCTGTAATTGTTCACGTGATTTTTTTTGAGTTTGATAAGTCGTTTCAGCAGTTATTAGTTGTACATGACTTTGTTCAACTTGTTGCTTTAATGTGTTTTGCAAAACGCTTAATTTATGATGTTCAGTATCAATATTTTGGAAGTTTTTATACTGATGTTGAACAAGACTAAGCTGATTTAACGTTCCTAATAACTGTTCTCGTTCTTTACGAAATGCCACAATTTTTTGTGTTAAGACATCATCTTTCCCAAACTGTTTGGTGAGTTGTTCTAGCTCATTTTGTTGTTGAATTATTTGTGAATTCGCGTGATTAACATCACCATAGTTGTTTTCAAATTGTGTATAGCTTTGAATAAAACGTTGCGTTTGCGTGATGTGAGCAGAAAGTGCATCATCCAAAGAATTAAAATGAGCCGATGTTGCTAATTGCGCCGTGCTTTGGGCAATATTTTGTTGTATTTGTTCAAGTTGTACTTTGATCAGATTTTCATGATTGACCAAAGGTAGCTGCTGATCTTGTAAAAATTTAAGCTCATCTTTTGTTTTTAGTAACTGTTCACCTAAAAGGCGACGCTCTGCAATACGAGCGCGAACAAGCTCAATTTTTTCTTGATGCTTAATTTCAAATTGATGTTGTTGAGTTTGTTCGGCATCAATTTTTTCAAAAGTAATTTTTTCAGAGTTGAATTGTTGTTCAACGGCATTGAACTGCTGTTGTGCTTGTGCCAATTGCGGTTGTAATTTAGCAATATCGGTATTTATATTCTTTTGTTGAATTACATTTGGGCGGATGGAAGCAAATTGCTCAAGTTGTTGTAATTGTAATTTTTGAGGCGCAAGTGCATCGAGTTGTTGCTTTTGAATTTCTAATTGTTGCTGGCGTGTTTGAACATCATTTTCGTATTTTTGCTTTTGTTCATACCATTGCTGATTTTTCTCAAGCGCAGATTTTTCCAGTTCTAACTTTTTGTATTCCGCAGAAACAGTATTGAATTGACTAGTTGTTGTTGTTAAATCTTCATCCGATAAAATTTCAATATCACCAAAACGAACTTGAAGAGCCTTCTTTTGCTGGGTGTAATCATCGGTTTTATAATAAGCAATTGAACCGATCGTAGAAAAAATTTTAGAATCAGTCAGATATTCAAGTAATGCACTGCGTTCTTTATCTTTTGCGTGTAGAAAAGCAGTTACTTCAGATTGAGCTAATAAAACAGCACGTGTAAATTGTTCAAACTTTAACTGTGTAATTTCCTGAATTTTTTCGTCGACAGAAGATGTTTTATCAGCAATAACCACTCCATCTGTTAAACATTTAAGCCATCGAGTGGCTTTTAATTTCCCGTCAATCTTATTGCGAGCACGTTTTACTTCCCAATATGCAGTGTATCTTTTATGGTCATTAGCAACAAAACAAAGTTCAGCAAAACCCTCAGATGTACCTCGACGTAAAACGGTTAAAGGTGAGTCAGTTTTTAAAGGTGTACCATCATTATCGATTACTTTTCCTTCGCTGCCTTTTAATCTAGGAATTTGATTAAATAGCGCCAAACACATCGCATCTAAAATGGTCGATTTTCCTGCACCTGTTTTACCTACAATAGCAATTAAACCTGCGCTAGCTAAAGGCTCGCTTTCAAAATCTATAAAATGCTCACCTGCTAAAGATGCCAAGTTTTTAATTCGAATAGATAAAATTTTCATGGCAATTCCTTAAACGCTCGCATCATCTTCAAGTGATTTTTGTGCTTCATCAACCAAACTTAAAAAATCTTTTAAAACAGATTCATCTGTGCTGTAGCCTTGTTTCTCCCAAATTTGTTGAAAGAGCTTTTCAGGTGTTGGCGGTTCTAAACTTATTTTATGGTTTAAATCATTATTATTTTGCTGATTTAAATATTTACGTGAAATTCGCACCAATCTATAACGATTTGATGGCATTGCATCTTCAAATTGTTGGCGTAAATTGGGTTGTGGTGGTGTATCTGTGTGATATTCGATATCGACATATTCACGTTGATTAATCGCTTCAATTTCTCCATCTGCAAGATTTCGAAGTTGTTCAAATACACTTTGTAATTCACCTGAAATTTTATGAAGTTGAACGCTACGTGGAATTGGCAAAGCTTGAAATTTAAATCGATCTTCAGTTTGTAAAGTAGGATCAATTTCCACTTCAACCACTTGGTGTTTGTAATTAATTTCACTAAATGAAAGCGGAATAGGCGAGCCACTATATCGAATATGTGCTTGTCCTACTTTTTGCGGTTTATGTAAATGTCCAAGTGCAACGTAGTCAATCACATCATCAAATAAAGATGTAGATAGAGCTTCTTCATTACCGATAATAATTGGGCGTTCTGAATCTGAAGTTTCTCCACCTTGCATATGCGCATGTGACATTAAAATTAGTGCTTGATTGGGCTGTTTACGTGCTTTAGCTTCTGCGATTAATTGTTGATGTAAATAGGCAATCGCATTTTGACTATTTGTGGTTTGGTCGTTAAAACCTGTAATTTCCGCAGAGCGTAAAAAGGGGAGTGTTAAGCACCAAGCAACAATGTCTTTTTGTTCGTTATAAATAGGCTGTAATAAATGATCTATATTGAGTGATTTATCTTTATTCCAATCAATAACACCCACAGCCTTTGCATTATATTTTTCTAATAAAGGCTCGACTTGTTCAATGCGATAGCCAGAGTCGTGATTACCCGCAATCATTAAAGTTTGCATGTTTGGGGCAATGTCGTGCGCATCTGCTAAAAATTGGTAAAGTTGTTTTTGCGCTGCAGATGCAGGGTTAATGACATCGAAAATGTCGCCTGCAATAAGTAAGGCATGTGGCTGTTTTTCTTTTATTTGTTCTAATAGCCAGTTTAGAAATTGGGTATGTTCATATTCACGATCATGATTGTGGAAAAATTGTCCTAAATGCCAATCAGATGTATGAAAAAAACGAACTGCCATGTATTAGAACCTTAATATTTTTATGCGCATGTTAACTATAAAACAGCTGATTTAAAAAACTAACATAAAAACCAAAATACAACGACATATTTTGTCGTGAATCATTCTTAGATTAAAAATAGAAAAAAGCTGAAAGGTAATTCAATACGCTAAAAAAAGCGTATGCTTAGTGAGCGAGATTTATTTTTATATCCAAAAATTGGATTGGGGAGCAATGGATTTTCCATTGAGAGGTACAGCTATGTCTAAATCACCATTTTCAGAGCAACAGCTTACAGATAATCTTATCTACAAAACCTTAGTTGAGTCGACATTAGCAATACCGTGGAGTATTGAATGGGATACAAAGACCTTTAGCTATATTGGCCCACAAATTGAAAAATTATTAGGATGGTCTCAAGGCTCTTGGAAAACCGTTGGTGATTGGGCTGATCGCATGCATGAAACGGATAGAGAGTGGGTGGTTAATTATTGTGTCCAACAATCACTTGAGGGGATAGACCATGAAGCTGATTATCGTGCGCTGACAGCAACAGACGAATATGTATGGATACGAGACGTTGTTCATGTTGTGCGTAAGCCAGATGGAACTGTAGAGCGTTTAGTTGGTTTTATGTTTGATATTTCTGAACGGAAAAGACAGGAACAAGAATTAGAAGATTTAAAGAAAAAATTAGAAGAATATTCATATCAAGATAACTTAACAGGTATCGCAAATAGGCGTTTATTTGAGCATTTATTCGAGCGCGAATGGTTGAGTGCGATAAAAGAAAAATCATTATTTTCAATGATTTTATTAGATATAGATTATTTCAAAGCATATAACGATAATTATGGACATATTCAGGGTGATATCGCTTTAAGACAAGTTGCTCAAATTCTAAAAAACTCATTGCATCGCCCACGAGATGTAGTTGCTCGTTTTGGTGGAGAGGAGTTTGCTATTATCTTGCCAAATACAAATGAGACGGATGCTATGAATATCGCAAAGCTCATAAAACACAATATTGAAATGGCTCAAATTGAACACATAAAATCGGAAGTTGTGCCTTATTTATCGGTTTCTATGGGGGTGAAATCAACACTCGTGCATGAAGCAGATGAGAAAGTACAGTTTTTACGAGATGTAGATAAAGCCTTGTATCAGAGTAAACGTAGTGGTCGAAATCAATATTCAAACGTAAATTATGAGATGAAATGTTAAAAAATAAGATGTAAAAAATAAAGACCGACGATTCGAGTGATGGATGAATCGTCGGTCAAAGAAATCTGCTCAGAACAAGAATTTTGGCTACTAATCAAAATTAATGCTTAAGCAAGCTTATTGCTCTAGGTTTAAGGTCACCGAAATATTGTGGATGCCGGTACAAATTTACGGTTGTTGCTGACCTTGCTCTTTATATAACGATATAAATATACGTATGGTTGACACAAACATGAAAAAAAACTCAATTTTTTTTATACTAGGATTTTAAAGTTGTATTGGTCATCTCAATGGTCGCTTTAACACGTTATTTTTTTTGGTTTTTTGCTATTGTTTTAGTCTGTTCTTTTATTTGTGGCGTGCTTGCTGCAATTATGCCTACAGGCATGGGGGCAATTTTAACAATCATACCGTATTTAATTGCTATGATTTGGGTGTTATTTAAATTTTTAAAACAACAACGTCGCGCACCCACACAAGCAGAGCGCCAAAAATTTACCTTAGGTTTTAGTGCAATTTATTGGTTATATAACGTTTGTTTTTTAATTTTAGGTGTTGTGCTTGCAACGCGGTCAAATCCGAATGCATGGCAAGATTTAATGTTGTATTTACAAAATACGCAATTTTTACTCATCACTTTCATTATGTTTTTACTTATTGCAATTCCTCTGTATTTACTTACGTATTGGTTTTATGGAAAACAAGCAGAGCGTATGGCTGCAAAAATGTTTGATGCCTAACATTCTTAATTATTCAGCAATCTTTTATGTGGAATGGAATACTTCTTTGTAATAATGAGATTGCTGTATGAAAACCTTAGTTCTCATTACAGCTATTTCAGGACTTATTGCTTCTAAGTGAACTAAGTATTTATAAAAAAGATTATCATTTTTTTAATTTAACACGATAAAAATAAAGTGCCCAATTATCATTAATATTTAAATTAAAGTGAATACTTTTAGGTGTGCAGTTAGTTTTATGGCAACAATTATTTTGAATAGTTGGTGGTAATTTGTACAAGAAAATCTGCTTTATAAAATATTTTACATGTCAAAAAATAAATCAAAAAACCTTTTAAGACATTACTTTACTTAATTTTAAAAAGTATTTATTTGCTTTTCATCGTTTGATTATGCAGTGGGTACTAAAACAGTAATTTCAACTCATATTGTGACTAGGCAGTGTATTACGTCAAAAGCCTTACAGTGTGTATGTTTTGAGTTTAAATATCATGTTTTGAGATTATTGCTAAAAATTATTAATGGAAAAGCAATCTAATAATATAGATAATCATATATTGTTTAATTTTGATAAATTCTCTTTATAGCTCAGTGAGTTATTTTTAAATGAATTTTTTTAGAAATTAAATGGTAGAAAAGTGTATTAAAAGTAAGTTGATTAAAAATTACTTTTATATGCATTCAAAGCTTTAAATTAGAAAATGGGTAATGCTTAATGGTATTTGTAAAAAAATATGCGAAAGTACTGAATAAAAGAAATATTTCAATATTAGTTTTTGTTCTGTGCTGCATATTTGGTGTGCTTATTTGTTCGAAAATAAAGCATGCAGAAACTGAAGCAAACATAGCGCATGCGAATCAAATTGCGAATACCTATGCAAGTTCAATAGAGGAAACAATACACCATTCTTTGTCTTCGACTAATGCGCTTGCTGTAATGGTACATCAGAACAAAGGCATAGTTGCTAATTTTAGTAAACTCGCTAAATATATGTTGCCTATGTATAACGGTGCTTATGCATTATCAATTGCACCTGATGGAATTATGCAACAAATTGAACCACCCTTACAAAATAAGGGTGTAGAAAATCATGATTTCTTTGAAGGTAAGGACAGAGTAAAAGAAATACAAAATATTAAGGAAGGTGATCTTCAGTTTTTAGGACCATTTAAATTGATTCAAGGTCCTCAAGGGGCTGTTGGAAGGCTTCCTGTATTTTTGCAAAAGGAAGATGGTACTCGTTATTTTTGGGGATATACCGTTGTTACTTTACAACTGCCAAATGCAATTGAAGATGTACAACTAAATAATTTGGTTCAAAATGGTTATGCCTATGAATTGTCGGGTATTAATCCATTTACTAAACAAAAATAAGTTATAGATGCCTCAAAAGAACCTTTAACAGAAAACGTTATTTCAGTTCCAATTCAGTTACATGGCGCAGATTGGTCTTTAAAAGTATCTTCATTACATATGCCAACAAGTTTACTTAAAATAGTTTCAATATTTTTAGTTATTATTTTAGTGGCAGGTCTAGTTACTTGGTTGACATATTTAGTGCTCACCATGTCTAAGCAACGTGAACAATTAAACTCAATCACGATGTTTGATCCTTTAACAAACCTACCAAATAGACGTTTGCTCAATATTAAACTTGAAGATTTTATTCGAGATAAAGAAGCTTCAGATTATATTGTTGTGTGTTATCTCGATTTAGATGGATTTAAATATGTGAATGATGCATTTGGACATGAAATTGGGGATGAGCTTTTAAAAGTTATTTCTAAAAAGCTTCTCTAAACAATTAAAAAGCATGACTTTATCTCCAGAGTTGGTGGCGATGAATTTGTGATTGTTTTAAATCAATTGCAATCACTTGAGCAATTAGACAAAATTTTAAAAAGAATTGTAGATGTTGTTCGAGAGCAAGTTGTTATTTCGGACAATGTTATCAATATCTCTGTAAGTTTGGGTGCTGCAATTTATAAAATACATGGTGATGAGCCTGAGAACTTATTACGTATTGCAGATCAGACAATGTATCAAGCGAAAAAAAGTGGCAAAAATAGGTATTACATTGCCCAAGAAAATGCATAAATTGAGTATGCATTTTCTTATTCATCTTATTTTTTAATAGGCTAAAGCCATTTGAGTTAGATGCTGAGGACTATATGGTTTAGCATCTTCAATGGTTGTTTGATTGAGCATAAGTTGTCTGAGTAAGCGAGCCGAAGCAGCGCCCATGCATAAACCATTTCTAAAATGACCGAAGTTCGCCCATAAATTATTTAGCTCAGGCATTTTCCCAATATACGGAATACCATTTGGTGAGCTTGGTCTTAAACCTGCCCATTCATGCACAATAGGGAAGTTGGCAAGTTCAGGTACCATATCAAAGCAAGCATCTAAAATATTATGTTTTACGGCTTCATTCGGTGTGATATTAAAGCCAACATTACGCATGCTTGAACCACATACAATATGACCATCATTGCGTGGAATAAGATACATCACTTTATTCATACACATGGTTGGCAACCAATTTTCAGGTGTTTTAAATAGCACCATTTGTCCTTGAATTGGCGCTACAGGAATATCTAAATTGAGTTGTTCAGCCCAATGTTTTGACCATGCACCTGTTGCAAGTACATATTCATCTGCAAAATACTTTTGACCAAAGTCATCTGTAATGGATGAAATTTTATTATTTTGAATGTTCAGTTTTTTAATAGGGCAGTGTTCATGAAATTGAACTTTAGGATGCTGTTTTAAATAGGCTGTAATTGACTGTAAAACACGTGGATTTCGTACATTGGCAATCTGTGGAAAGTATATGCCATGTTGATATTTAGAGTGAATATGCGGATTCACTTGCTCAAGCTGTTCTTGTTGTAAATATTCTGCTTGTTGCATAGGTTCATGATGCTGTTTTGCGTAATTTAGACCAACTTCAAAATCGTCTTCATCTAAAATAAGCATGCCAGTTTCATGAATTTGAAAGTCTATACCTGTTTGTGGTGCTAACTTTTCATTCCATGCTTGGTAAAGTGGTTTGGCGTGTTTAGCAAGCGCATTTACAGCAGAATCATAACGCCAAGGGTACATGGGAGAAAGAATACCGCCACCTGCCCATGAAGCTGCTTTTGCTGCTTGTTGTTGATCGAAAATAGTGACAGAACATCCTTGCTCAACCAATTCTAAAGCAGTCATTAAACCGCTAATTCCTGCACCTATGATGGCGATATGCATCAGGTTTGAATCCTTTAATCCTTAAAAGTGAGAGATAAAAAAGCCCTCATATAGAGGGAGGGCTTTTTAATGAAACTTATTTCATTTCTTTTAACATCATTGCAGCTTCTTCTGCAAAGTAAGTCCAAATACCATCTGCACCCGCACGACGGCAAGACATTAAAGATTCAATAATTACGCTATTAGATAACCAACCATTTTGAATTGCACCTGCGAGCATTGCGTATTCGCCACTTACTTGATACACAAAAGTTGGTACACCAAAAGTATCTTTTACTTCACGTACAATATCTAAGTAAGGCATACCTGGTTTTACAATTACCATATCTGCACCTTCTTGAATATCGAGTGCAATTTCATGCAAAGCTTCAGCACGGTTGCCAATATCCATTTGGTAATTGTATTTGTTACCGCCTTTTAGGTTGCTAGATGAACCTACAGCATCACGGAATGGACCATAAAAGCTAGATGCATATTTCGCAGAATACGCCATGATATTTGTATAAATATGACCATTGGCTTCTAAAGCTTGACGAATTGCGCCAATACGACCATCCATCATGTCACTTGGTGCAACAACATCTGCACCCGCTTCAGCATGACTTAATGCTTGTTTAATTAAGCATTCAATTGTTTCATCATTTAACACATAGCCTGTGTCATCAATAATGCCGTCTTGACCATGTGTTGTATATGGATCGAGTGCACCATCTGTAATGAGCACCATTTCTGGTAATTCTTTTTTCAATAAACGTACAGTTTGTTGAACTAAACCATCTTCACGCCACGCTGCTTCAGCGGTTAAACTTTTGTCTTCTTGTGGTGTAACAGGAAATAGCGCAAGTTTAGATACGCCAAGTTCTAATAATTTTTCAGATTTTTTTAGCAATAAATCAGCAGATAAACGCTGAACATTTGGCATGCTTGGAATATCTTGAGTTTGGTTTTGACCCGGCAAAACAAATACAGGATAAATGAGATGATCTGCGGTTAAATGGGTTTCTCGAACCATTGAGCGCAATTGGTCATTTTTACGAATGCGACGCATACGAGTAGCTGGAAATGCAGGACGATTGAACGTATAAGTCATAACAATCTCATTGATCAGTATTAAACTTCGTCTATTGTAGTCTCTTAAATGAGGTTGTGCGCGATACATCTTATTTTTTTATTTAATTTTAGTAATTTGAGTAAACGATGAAAGAAACGGAAAAAAGTTGGACAGGAAATATTGAAGCAGATGAAAATTTAGACATTAATGTTGTTCTAGATCAGTTGTGTCAGGCTTTTAATGGTTCACCGTTTTATAAATTTTGTGGCATGACCATGCGTGTTGTCGATGGTGAAATTGAAGCCCATGTTGAAATGCAAAAAGACTTAATTGGTAATGTTGCTTTTCAAATTTTACATGGCGGTGTAGCAGCGACTATTTTAGATAGTATTGGTGGTATTACGGCTATGGGGGAGCTTTATAAAAAAGCACCCTCCGATGAATTTGCTGAAACGGGTAAAAAAGTATCTCGCTTAGCAACAGTCGATATGCGTGTAGATTATTTGGCACCAGGTCGTGGGCAGTATTTTACGGCTCGTGCGGAAACCTTACGTTTAGGTCGTAAAGGTTGCACCATGCGAATGACTTTAATTAATGATGAAAATAAGCCAATCGCAACAGCAATTGCTTCTTATGCTTATTAATTTAAAGTTTAAATACTCAAAAATATAAAAATCATACATTTTGTATGATTTTGAAAAATATAATGAAATTAAGAAAAATCAAGAATGAATTATATTTCTACACTCAAAATATAATTCATTCTTATATAAAATATGATGATTAAAAAAATTAAGACTTTCTCATCGACACCTCAGCGAGGACATAAAAGTCCATTCCTTGTTTAACAAGGGGATGCCTGATGACCAAGTTTATTGAACTTAGGAATAATCGATGACAGATGCTCAAGCTACGTTGCCAGAAACACCAAATTCAAATGAAGCAACAGATCAGCAATTAAAAGCGAAACGAAAAAAAGCGCTGAGTTTGGTTGCAATCCTTTTATTCATTGCTTTGGTTTTATTTTTAATTTGGAAATTTGTATTTAATAATACTGTTACGACAGATAATGCTTATGTGGGTGCTGAAACGGCATCTATTACATCTATGGTGACAGGACAAGTTGCGGAAGTATTTACAAGTGATACCAAACAAGTCAAAAAAGGCGATTTGTTGGTTCAAATAGATCCGCGCGATGCTGAAATTGCAGTGGCTCAAGCTCAAGCAGAATTACTTAAAGCACAACGTCAATTCAAACAAACACAAGCAAATAGTAGCTCTTTAAGCTCACAAATTTATGTGAGTAGCGATGCAATTCAAAGTGCTGCTGCACAAGTGGCTAAAGCAAAAGCAGATTTGGCTAAAGCGCAGGATGATTATAATCGCCGTGTGCAATTAAGTAGTTCTGGTGCTATTTCTAAAGAAGAATTAAGTACATCTAAAGCATCTGTGAACACAGCAAAAGCAGCATTTGATGTTGCTCAAGCAGGTTTGGCACAAGCAAAGTCGAGCCAAAAAGCAGCGCAAAGTAATTTAGAAGCAAATGAAGCATTAATTCGTGGCGCAAATGAACAAAGCACACCAGATGTTTTGGTTGCACAAGCAAAATTAAAACAAGCATTACTTGATTTAGAACGTACACAAATTAAAGCACCCTTAGATGGTGTAGTCACACGTCGTAATATTCAAGTTGGACAGAGAGTTTCGCCAGGAACAACTTTAATGATGATTGTTCCTGAAAATCAGTTATATGTAGATGCAAACTTTAAAGAAAGCCAATTAGAAAAAGTACGTGCAGGTCAAAAGGTCACTTTAACTTCAGATTTATATGGCAATTCTGTTGAATACACAGGAACAATTGTTGGTTTCTCTGGCGGGACCGGTGCAGCCTTTGCTCTTATTCCTGCACAAAATGCGACAGGAAACTGGATTAAAGTGGTTCAGCGTTTACCTGTTCGTATTCAGTTAGATTCTAAAGAATTAGCAAAACATCCACTTCGTGTTGGCTTGTCGATGGAAGCTAAAGTCGATTTGAAGTCGAAGTAATCGCTTATGAAATACGATACTGCAATGAGCGATCTTAAAGGTGGTCGCTTAATACTCGCTGCATTTGTATTGGCCTTGGCAAATTTTATGGTCGTGTTAGACATGACCATTGCTAACGTATCTTTACCTCACATTACAGGAAGCCTTGCAGTTTCTCCTTCGCAAGGGACTTGGGTTATTACGTCTTATGCGGTTGCCGAAGCCATTTGTGTTCCATTAACAGGATGGTTAGCAGGGCGTTTTGGCGCAGTTCGTACCTTTTGTGTTGGCTTACTTGGTTTCACCATTTTTTCTATTTTATGTGGTTTTTCAACTAGCTTAGAAATGTTGGTGTTTTGCCGAATTGGACAAGGGATATTTGGTGGTCCAATTATGCCACTTAGCCAAATGTTGCTTATGCGAATTTTTCCGCCAGAAAAGCAATCTCAGGCAATGGGCATGTGGGCAATGACCACCGTCATTGGTCCAATTTTAGGTCCAATTTTAGGCGGTACAATTAGCGATAACTTCTCTTGGCATTGGATTTTCTTTATTAATATTCCTGTCGGATTATTCTGTGCATTTGCTGCAATGCGCCTATTAAAAACTGCCGAAACACCAACGGATAAACTTAAAATTGATATGGGCGGATTATTCCTGCTCATTTTATGGATTGGTGCTTTACAGCTCATGCTCGATTTAGGGCATGAATATGATTGGTTTAATCATCCTGCTATTTCAGTTCTTGCGATAACAGCGTTTGTTGGGTTAATCATTTTCACGATCTGGGAGCTGACCGAACGGCATCCTATTGTGAATGTACAAATTTTTAGGTATCGGGGTTTTACCATTTCGGTATTGGCACTCGCATTTGGATTTGGTGCTTTCTTTGGCAGTATTGTACTTATTCCGCAGTGGTTACAAATTAACTTAGGTTATACCGCAACATGGGCGGGTTATTTAACTGCGACAATGGGCTTTGGTAGTTTGCTTATGTCGCCAATTGTTGCCATGCTCGCAACTAAATACGATCAGCGTGCTTTGGCATGTTTTGGATTAATGTTGCTTGGTTTTGTCACGTTAATGCGTGCATTTTGGACAACAGATGCAGACTTTATGGCATTGGCTTTACCGCAAATTATTCAAGGTTTTGCTGTGCCGTTCTTCTTTATTCCACTTACCAATATGGCGCTTGCAGCAGTTTTACCACATGAAATGGCATCGGCAGCGGGTTTAATGAATTTCCTGAGAACCATGGCAGGTGCAATTGGTGCTTCGCTTGTCGTAACACTTTGGGATGATCACTCCAAAGTTTCTCGCAGTGAATTGGTGGGTAACTTACACGTAGAAGAAACACAAAATACCTTAATGCAAACAGGTTTTAGTGCGCAAAGTGCATTAGGTTATATTTCTAGCATTGTAGATAAAGAAGCCAGTACATTGTCTGCAAATCATGTATTTCTTATTTTGTCGATGGTCTTTATTTTTGCAGGCTTGATTATTTGGCTATGCCCAAAACCTAAAATAGGTGCATCGGGTGGTGGACATGCGCATTAAGTAAATTACCTAGATCTCTGTCATTTCTATATAAATAAAAAGGGCAGAGATCTACTTTTTAATTAATCATTAGAGATTAGATTTGGCACGTTTTAGCGCAGTTTTCCAATGATCTAAATGCTTGTCACGTTTATCTTGCTGCATATTGGGTTCAAAGCAACGATCAAGTTTCCAAGATTCAGAAATATCTGATAAATCTGTGAAAACACCTGCTTTTAAACCAGCCATAGCAGCCGCTCCCCAGGCCGTAGATTCCAACATTTTAGGACGTAATACAGGCACATTTAAAATATCTGCTTGAAACTGCATGAGCATATCATTTTGGCTTGCGCCACCATCTACCCGAAGCTCTTTAAGTGGTTGATCAATGTCAGACTGCATTGCACTTAAAACATCTGAAACTTGAAATGCAATCGCTTCTAAAGCTGCACGGGCAATATGTGCTTTGGTTGTGCCACGCGACATTCCACATAGTAGTGCGCGAGCATCACTGTCCCAATGCGGAGCGCCTAAACCTGTAAATGCAGGAACAAGTACTACGCCATCTGTATGCTCAACTGTAGATGCGAGTTTTTCGATATCACAACTTTTTTGAATAATACCTAAGCTATCTCTAAGCCATTGAACAATTGCACCTGCCATAAACACGCTACCTTCAAGTGCATATGAAGTTTGCCCTTGAGCTTGCCAAGCGAGAGTAGAAAGTAATTTATTTTGGCTATATTGAACTTCATGTCCTGTATTAAACAGCATGAAACAACCTGTGCCATAGGTGTTTTTTGCTGTTCCTGCTTCAAAGCAAGATTGACCAAATAGGGCAGATTGTTGATCTCCCAAAATACCTGTAATAGGAATGGTTGCACCTAATAGACCTTCGGCTGTGTCTGCAACATAATGGTCAGATTGAATAATTTTAGGTAAAACCGACTTTGGAATATCAAATAATTCGAGTAATTCTTCATCCCAAGATTGGTTTTGTAAATTCATTAACATGGTTCTGGATGCATTGCTTGCTTCAATTACATGTTCTGAACCTTGGGTTAAATTCCAAATTAACCAGCTATCAATTGTGCCAAAGGCAACATGTCCTTGTTGGGCTAAATCTTTTAGACAGTCTACATTTTTTAAAAGCCAAACCAGTTTTCCTGCACTGAAATACGGGTCAATTCTTAAGCCTGTTTTTGTTTGTATAAGTTGGTTTAAATCTTTTTGAATAAGATGATTACACCAATCTGTAGCTCTGCGATCTTGCCAAATAATAGCAGGCGCTAAAGGTTTACCTGTGCGTTTGTCCCATACCACTGTTGTTTCACGTTGGTTGGTTAAGCCAATTGCTTTAATGTCTTTTGCTAAAATTCGGGCATTGGCAAGTGCTTGTTGAACAACTGCAATTTGAGATGACCAAATTTCTTGAGCATCTTGTTCCACCCAACCCGAATGTGGTGTTTGAATGTGTGTTTCACGTTGAGCTGTCGCCTGAACAATGCCGTGTTCATTAAATATAATTGCACGACTGGATGTCGTTCCTTGATCGAGTGCAAGTAAATAGCTCATATAAATATGTTTTTAAGATTTGAAGCTTTGAATATTAGCGCAAATTTGTAAATAAACGCATCTAGTTGTGTAAATGAGTGAAAAACAAGCACTGATTTTAGAGTTTTATGCTATGATTACTATGTACTTTGGGGATGTTTCTGGCTTCGACGCTGGTGATGAAACTCATAGATGCATGCCGAGAGCGCATTTTCTCTCGTAAATCAAATTTGCATTTTTTAGTCGCAAACGACGAATCATACGCTCTAGCTGCCTAAGGGCAGCTTGTCCGCCTCTCCGAATACTTGTGGTTAGAGAGTCCGACTGAAGCGAACGCACACAAGTCCGTATTAAAGCCACGCCTCGGGGCTTTGTACTAAATTTAGAGGATCGCCTTAGCACCCTGTTCGTCGGGTCGCAAAGGGTTAAATCAATAGACGATATCTAAGCATGTAGTATTCTCGAGCGTAATGCTGGCGGACGCGGGTTCAACTCCCGCCATCTCCACCAAAATTCTTGTTATAAATCAGCCACTTATATTAAGTGGCTTTTTTATTGCCACATATTTGCCACATTTTTCATTCCATGAGCTTTTGATTTCAAAGTTTTTAGGCTGTACGTGCTACGCTAAGTTTCGCAATTTCTTGCTTATTTTTATCCCCATGCAACCATTTAGTATAGCGCTTGATGAGCATTTGTAGGCTATGCCCAAGTTGATCAGCGACAAACATTGGATTTACCCCATCCATGAGTAGCATTGTTGCATACGTGTGCCGTGCATTGTAAGCAGGGCGATGCCGTATAGAACACGATTTCATTGCTTCTAAAAGACGCTCCCTAGGCGGCTTTTCATTAAAGAATGGTTCCTTCGTCTTGGGACATAGCATTACATAGTCTGTTTGGTAGCCTTGATCCTTTTTAAATTGAAGCAAAGCTTTCAAAGCCAGAGTTGATCGTTCATTCAGATATACTTCTCGAGAAGTATGAGTTTTTGTCACTTTCTTTTCTAAACCACGTACACGGCTTTTGTTAACTTTGAATGTGCCATTGAACCAATCGATATCACTTTCTCTGAGAGCAATCATTTCTGAAGGTCTACAACCTGTCCAAAAGGCAAATTCGAAATACCAGCGATAAAATTTATCCTCATCATGTAAGCTTTCGTCGAGCCAAGCTAGTAAGGCTTCCATCTCCTTACGTGTGAAGAGGTCAGGTGTTTCCACCTGAACCTTACGATTCTTAATTTTATGCATAGGATTTGCAGAAATCTGATTATGCTTAACAGCCAATTCAAATACCCCGCGTAGCGGAGTTGCACAGTTATTAAATGTTTTCGCTGTTTGAAAATCACGATCGATAATGACTTCCTCAATATCTTCAGTCGTGATATTGGCTATTGGTGTTAATGCAAAATAAGGCATCCAATGACATTCTAAAATTTTGCGATAGCCATTTTTTGAATCTTTATTGGCAATCGAAAACTTTAAAAATTTTTGTGCAACCTCCTGAAATAAGATTTGTTGACCATCTACCAATTCAGTTTCAGTGGCATCAATACCTTTTGCTTGAGCTATATCATTCTCAGTTAAAATCCCCCATTTGGCTTTATTTATGAGGTCACTTCTAATTTTAGCGGCTGTACGGATACCTTCCGCAGTCGGCGGGTGTGGGAGTGTAATGTAGTAGCGCTGCTTTTTAGAGGTGAAGTTGATTTCGAGTGCATCCTCCCTAATTCTAACGCCGGTTGGTAACGTTTTTGAGTTTGTTCTGTCAACCATTGGTTATAACCTCTAAGTGAGTAGTAAATATTTCCATCTTGTTTTGTCCAAACTAGATCTTGTGGCCAATTTTTTCGCCGATGTGTCAGTTTTTGTTCTTCAATGCCTGTAAGCTTTGAGAACACTGAAGCATCAACCCAATCGATAGCTGTAAGCCCTAGTTCTAAAAGAACATCTAAAATTTCGTTTTGCATAAAATTACTTAGCCAGTTGAGCTGATCTAAAAATTATTCACGGCTAGGCATAAATTTCCCTAGTCACAAATCGCCATGTGGAAAACTTAGCACATGACATTTTTTAAAAACTAGTTTCGTTTAAAACTTCAAAAAAATGGTTATTTAAAAAATTTATGAAATAAAAAAATCATATTTATGCTTGCTGAATTAATAATTTAATCCAATTTGTTAGGTACAAAATTTGGTACTTAAATCCTTAATATCATGAGTTAAGTACCAAATTTGGTATCTTAAGAATCAGCTTAAAAAATGATTTTTATTTTTAAAAAAGGGTTTGAGTACATCAAAAAGATTCTCACCATTTTTACGATCAATGAGTCGAGCCGCCATTCCTAATTTTTGTGGTCCATCCACATCAGCGATTTGGGTATCGCCAATGAACAATACTTCATTGGGTTGGCACTCTAATTGATTTAGAAAATGTTGATATATCGTTGGATCAGGTTTATTGAAACCTACCTTAAAACTCCATGCATAAGCATCTAAAGGTGGAAGTAGGTGCTGTGCTTGAATGCCATAAGGCGTAGCCGCGTTAGAACAAATCGCCAATTTGTAGCCTAATTTTTTAAGCTCAATCAGCATTGGAATTGAATCTTCAAACGCATGCATATGCTCTAAGTCATGTTGAAGAGCGGTATTCATTTCTGCTAGTAGGGAAACAGGAAGTTGATACCCAAAATAAGAAGCGATTGTTTCAAAATCACCGTCCAGTGACATGATCATTGCAGCATCATTAGGCTGAGGCTTACGGCCTTGCTGTTTAAGCCATTTCATCATCTTTTTATAAGGAGATTGGCTGTTTTTAATTTCTATTAGTGTGCCAAATACATCAAAGATGACTGCTTTATAAGGTTGGTTATTCATCATTATTGTCTCATTAGAAATTCAAATACATACCTTCAAACTTTTATCATTACTGAGTCAGCATGATTGGAAAAGGTAAGGAGTATTGCGTTAATTTAAATCTAAACCTAATTGTTCAGGGCTATACCAGCGCATTTTTAAATGTCCGAGTTGGTCTTTGAGATAGGCAGCTTTGTGAACAATAAATTTCTTGTTTTTCAGCCATTCATCTAGTCGGGCATCATCATAGTGAATATCCACTTTTAGCTGTAAAAGTTGATGATATAAGCTTCGCTTTTCACTAGACATTGCTTCTAGTACCAAAGGTGATGCCATAGGTGTTAAAGGGGCGGGTAGACCTTCTGTATGGTTAGGTTGAGCTAGTCTTTTAGAAGGAATTCCAATCGTTACCTTTACGGTAGATGGCTGCTTGACCACGTTGTGCGATGGTTGGGCAGAAATCGCTTGGACGTTTTCCTGATTTACTGTCTCAGGCTCAACTGATTGAATAGAGTTTTTTAGCAGAGAGCTGAGCTTTCGATAGTTGATTGCATAGAAGTTGGTTTGAATCCATTTATTTTGAGATAGCTTTTTGACTACCAAAATACCGACTTTCTTTAACTTAGAGACTATGCGTTTGATTGTAGATGGACTGTATGTACCTAAGGTTTCAGCCCATTGTTCATAGCTGTGGTAAAAGAATTTTTGTTGTTGAAAGAGTTGAGCATCATTGCTTTGCAAACAGTAATGTAGTTTTTGTAAGAAGATTGCGGATGCTACTCCATACGCTTGGGCAAGCGTAGGAGAGGCAATTAACGGATAGTCGCCTTGGACTAATAATTTTGTTTTTTTAGTCATGAGAAGTGCTCACTTAAAGCTTAGTAAGCAGGTTCAGACAATTTGTGACGTGGACGTTGTTGGGTTCGGCGTAGCCAATCTGCAGGATATTCTTGAGTATCAATATCAAAATATTGCCCAGACCAGAATTCTTGGTTGAGTTCATCGTGATATTGATGATGTGGATTTTGCTGATGCAATTTAAGTGGTTGTTCCGATTCGAAATCGGACGGAGTGTTGTCTTGAGTGTTATTTTCAGCTTGGTCTAAAGTCTTGAAAATATCAAGTAAGGCTTGGCGCTGTGTATGCGATAGAATTTTTGCGCTTTCAATAAGAAGTTGTTTAGCAAGTTTTTTTGGCGTGCAAGGGGTTGCACCATTGAATTTGTTATTCATAGCAGTAATCCTAGATAAGTATTTAATTATCTCCATCACTTCTCACGGTAATGGAGGCAACTTAACAGGGGTGAGAATACTGAATCTAGGATCAGCCAGCCGAAGCTGCCCTGCTAAGCCACCATAGGACTGCTTAACAGTAGGCAAAAAAATAGCCGCAAGTGCGACATTTTATTGCACCTAGATTCTAACAGGTTCTCACGCCTGAACACAGATTTTGCTGTGTTGAAATAAGATTATCCCGCAATGTTAGGTAGGTCAAGGCCTTGAATTGAAGTTTTTATAAAAAATGTGAAAAATCAAAAAATGGTAATGCCCTAGATATATTTAGTTATTTTATTGTTTATTTTATTTATAAAGAAGAACAGCTCAAATTGACCCAATGGAGTGGTCCAAACTGAGCGAGTCATTCAGCTCAATTTGGGCTATCGTTGTTTTAAACAAATTGAGTTCTTGAAAGCGTCCCTTCATCCCATAAGATCACTTAAGTTTTTCAAAAAATAATTCAATTAACTGACTATCAACTTGTCCAGCCTTTAGGTTCTTGTTCAACTGGCAATAGTTAATTAGATTTTGTTTATGCTTCTCAACGAGATCTAACCTTTTTGAGTTTTTTTTGAGCTGTTTGATTAAATACGAACCCAATAAGATCTTTAAGCGGGTTTCATCACTCCTACGTTTTTTATCGAGCTGATTCTCTAATGCTTGCTGACGATGTTGAAGCTGATCTAATTGCTTTTGCTTCATTTGTTTCTTCTGTTCTAACTCAGACAACTTATCTTGAATATTTTGTGGGTGCATATCAGTTTTCCTGTAATTTGACTTTTTTTAGCTTATCCCGATGTAAAAAATAAAAATAAATTTGATGAGAAACATCAAAAAAAAGACTTAGCTGTATAAACCACTTTTTTGAAGTTTAGCTGTCTTCGCTTGTGATCAAAATTAGCAAAACCTTAAGCTAACCGTGGTGGGTTTTCCATGAACTTTAGTGAATGGCGCACTTATGCAAACTCTTCGAGATTTGCCCGTTGCGACAGGGAGGTCCCTGTACCCCAGCTAACAAAGTTAGCTAAAAAAAAGCCGTTTAATTAGGTGGTGTTATGGCAATTTATCATTTTACAGTGAAGACGATTTCACGCTCTCAAGGACGTTCTGCTGTCGCTGCAGCAGCGTACCGGAGTGCAACAAAGTTAAAGGATGATTACTATGGTTTATGTCACGACTATCGAAGAAAATCAGGGGTTGAATTTAGTCAAGTTTATACTCCCCCAAAAGCGGATAAAAATTTAAGAAATCGTGAGTATTTATGGAATTTGGCTGAACATAGCGAAAAACGAAAAAATTCCACAGTTGCTAGGGAATTTGAAATAGCTTTCCCGTGTGAATTGAATAAACAGCAACGTCAATTGATGCTTGAAGATCTATGTCTGCAAATTGTTGAGAGGCACAAAGTCGCTGTAGATGCATGTATCCATGCACCGCATAAAGACGAGATGGATGAGCGTAACTACCATGCGCACATATTACTTACTACACGAGAAGCAACACCTAAAGGATTAGGTGCAAAAACTCGAGAGTTAGATGAGATCTATGGTGATGAAGTACGAGCCTGGCGCAAGCGCTTTGCTGAAATAACCAATCATCATTTGAAGCAGGCAGGCCATCAAGTCACGGTGGATCATCGGAGTCTTAGAGAACAGGAATCAAGCCGTAAAGCACACTATCATGAAGGACCAGCAACAACCGTACTTAGACGTCAAGGCAGAAGCAATGAATGCATTGTCATTAATGACTTAATCAGTGAGCATAATCAAATTGAGCAAGAAATTAGCGCCAAACTAGACGAGATAGCAGAATTAGATAAGGAAGGGGGAGATGTAATACGCAGTTATGCAACCTATTGCGAATTCCAAAAAGTTTATAAGGAATTTCTTGAAAAATATGCTGATGAAGATTTTATTAGTGGTCAATCTAAATTGGTAGAGCAATATAATTTAGTGAAAAAGCTAGAGGAATTTGAAAAAGCAGCACTATTACTACAGCAACATGATGTTGAACCACAAATGAAAAAACCTTCCCTTTTTTCATTCTTCAAGCCTAATCAAGCATCCCAACCATCAATCACCTTTAATGAACTTGAAGAATTTAAATCGATTTATCTATTACCTATATTGAACTACCAAAATAATATGAAGAAAGAAAAAATAGAGGCAGACAAAAAGCGTAAACGTGAAGAACAACAACGAATACGAGAACGTATTTCTCACGAAAATGAATTAAAGGCAATCAATCAATATTTTAGAGACTATGATCAAACTGGTTTAAGACGGGATTTTGCACATGCCTTTAGATATGAGCATAGTGATATAAGTGAAATTGAGACTATGACTCAGCTTCAGGCACAGGATTATGTAAGAAAAGATAAGATTGCTTTCAAACAACACACTGAAGTGAAATATAAGGCGATTCTAGCGCTGATTCCTAAGTTGGATAGGGAAGAGCTCAAAATCATAGAACGAATCATTCAAACTGATAATTCTGTGCGTGGGATGGATATTCAATCCTATACAGAGAAAGCAACCAAATCCATAAAGGCAACAATTGAGGATATGCAATGGAGAGCATTACAAAGAAATCAATCTTCTAAGCCAATGCCATTTAAACAGAATGATCGGTCAAATGATTTTGAGTTTTAAGAGTGGTTTTAGAAATGTAAAACTTAAATATAAGTATTAAAAATCTAGATAGAAAGTTGTAACTTTTTGAAAATTATATCTTTTGTAAGTAAGACATAGAGTGTCGCTTAAATTTGGTTATTGCTTGAAGGATATAGAAATAGCCAGATTTTTTATATCGAGCTTGCTATAATGTGAATCGATTTTTTGGCTGTTTTGCATGACATGAGTAAATTTACGTATATCGACTTATTTGCAGGCTGTGGTGGTCTATCCGAAGGTTTTACTCAATCAGGCCTTTTCGAAGGGCTTGCTCATGTAGAGTGGGAGCTACCGATGGTGCAAACTTTACGCCATCGCCTTGTACAAAAATGGAATTATGATAAGGAAACTGCTGAAAAATCAGTTGTGCACTTTGATATCCAAAAAACTGAAGAACTTATATTTGGTGGTTGGTCGGAACAGTCTGAGCAGCAATTTGGATCTACGAATAATGCTGATATAAAGCAAAATGGTTTACGTGGTTTAGTTGGAAACCAAAATGTAGATATTGTTGTGGGCGGTCCGCCATGCCAAGCATATTCAATAGCAGGTCGAGCTCAAGATAAAAATGGGATGAAAGATGATTATCGTAATTATCTTTTTGAAAGCTTTGTAAAAGTTGTAGATGAGTTTAAGCCAAAGCTCTTTGTCTTTGAAAATGTGCCTGGGATCTTGACTGCAAAGCCTGGTGATAAACTTGTTATCGAACGTATTTACGAGGCGTTTGAGGCGATTGGATATCAGATCAAATCACCAAATACCTTAAGACAAGCTTCATATACAGCAACTGAGTTTGGTGTTCCTCAAAAACGGAATCGAATAATTATTGTTGGAGTGCGTAAGGACTTAAATATTGATTTAGATAATGTCTATAGTGCTATCGATAGTCACAAAACAACCGTAGTTAAAACCGTTGCGGAGGCTATAGCAGATTTACCTAAATTTCTACCATTAACTGAGCCGAAAAAAGAAAATGGTAAAAATATTTCGCATATAGGTGACAATACATCCCTATGTTTACATACGCCAAGATTTCATAATATTAGTGATATCCAAATTTTTACCCAATGGGTAAAAAAGGGTATGAATAAATTACCAAATGATCAGAAAATTGAATTTTACAATCAATTAAAAGGTAAGAAATCGAATCATGCGAAGTACCGTAATTTAGAGTGGGATCAGCCATCACCAACAATTGTGGCGCATTTATATAAAGATGGTTTGATGTTTATTCATCCAGATGCTGATCAAGCTCGATCCATCACCATTCGTGAGGCAGGGTTATTGCAATCATTCCCGATGGATTACGAATTCATAGGTAGCATGGGGTATTGTTACAAAATGATAGGTAACGCTGTACCACCTTTAATGGCAGAAAAAATTGCATTAGGTGTGGCAGATGTTCTACAAAATGTTGGTGATACTATTTTTAAATCTAAAATTAGATCTAAGGCGAAGAAAGTTTTGAGCAATGTCAAAGAAGATGTTCCAAAAATAGCTAAACTTAATATGAGTGAAACCATGATTCAAAGTTTGCCTGTGTTGACAAGTGATTTAAAACAAACAGCGCTTGAATTAGATGTGCCACAAGATCTTGAAACAGAAAAGCACGTTGCGGTTAAGAAGTTGAATATCTTGGTTGCTTGTGAAGAAAGTCAAGCTATTACTACTGAGTTAAGAGCATTAGGACATAATGCTTTCAGTTGTGATTTATTACCATGTAGTGGTGGTCATCCTGAATGGCATTTTAATATTGACGTATTTGAGATTATTAAGCACAAAGGTGGTGAGCTACAAAATGGTGAATCTGCATATGTGCCACAATGGGATATGATGATTGCGCATCCGCCATGTACGTATTTAGCTGTGAGTGGCGCTCAATGGTATTATCATCCTGAAGATAAGCATCTGCCAAAAGAGGAACGAAGACCACATCCAAAGTTCCCAAATCGTGCACAAGATCGTGATGAAGCTATTGCTTTCTTTAAGGCGCTTTGGGAAGTGGATATTCCAAAAATTGCAATTGAAAACCCTGTTGGGGTGATTAGTTCACATATTGGTAAAGCTACGCAGATTGTTCAGCCTTATATGTTTGGTGATGAAGCGACTAAAACCACATGTTTATGGATTAAAGGTTTGCCATTACTTGAGCCGACAGAAATAGTAGGTAAGGGCGAGCGCGTAACATTCTCAAGTGGTAAGTCTATGCCTAAATGGTATGCAGAAGCGCTTGTTAAGGCTAAAACACCAGAAGAACGCCGTAATTTAAGAAGCAAAACATTTAAAGGAATGGCAAAAGCAATGGCTCTACAATGGGCAGGGCGTGTTAATGTTGAATAAGAAAATAATTTGACTTGATTTTAAAAAACCTTATTATTGATTAATAAGGTTTTTTTATGAGTTATACTGTGAAAGAGAATGGTAGTTTTTATATTGATAAATCTATAACAGTATCGGATAGAACATTTAAAGCATATATCAACTGTTTTAATCAGCTAGCACAAGATCATTCAAAAATTTCTCAAAAAGAATATATATTAACTAATGAGTTAGTTAAAGAAGCAGGTATCAAGGGGACTAATCCTTCTAATGTTTGGAGTTCGTATTATACAAATGCTATTGAATTAGGAATCTTTTATATTGATGAAAGCGGTAATTATCATTTAGGACAAGCAGCTCAAGACTTTTTAACAGGATCTCTATCATATAGTGAATATATGTATAAATATGCTTGTAATTTTGAATTAATTATTGAAAATAAAATTATTCATCCATTGGTTGAAATTATTGATAATTTGGATAGTGGTATTTTTAATTTTGAATCTTACTTAAAAAAAGTTAATAATTTTAAAAATAATGATTCAAATAAGACTTATATCAGACAATTTTTTGGTCGATTAATACAAGCTGAAATTTTTGAAAAGAATGGAAATAATTATAAATTAATTAAAGATATAAATGATCTAAAAAAAGATATAACACATTCTAATTTAACATTTGAAAAATTTAGAGAAGTTTTTATAAAATCATCCGAAGCACAAAAAAATATAGTTTTAGAAATGATTAATCGAGAATTGAGAGAGCAAAGTTTAATGAACCTGAATACTATATTTGTAGGCCCTGCCGGTACGGGAAAAACTTATGAGTCAATAAATAGAGCAGTTAAAACTATTGATGGCCATGCTTCTTCTATACGCTCGAATGTTAAAGCTAGATCTATTCAATTAATAGGAAATGGACAACTAGGATTAGTAACATTTCATCAAAGTTTTAGCTATGAAGAGTTTGTGGAAGGTATTAGCGTTACGACAAATCGTGAAACGAAACAAACAGAATATAAAATCAAGGATGGTATCTTTAAAATTATAGCAAAAAAAGCACAAGATAATCCAAATCAAAACTATGTGCTCATTATTGATGAAATCAACCGTGGTAATGTCTCAAAAATCTTTGGAGAACTAATTACATTATTGGAGCCATCCAAACGGTTGGGAAATGCAGAACAACTGACTGTTAGGCTTCCATATACACAGGAAGATTTTGGTGTGCCAAATAATCTATATATTATTGGTACCATGAACAGTTCTGATCGTTCTCTAACGGCTTTAGATGTTGCAATGCGTCGTCGTTTTAAATTTGAAGAACTTTTACCAAACCCTCAACTCTTCGAAGGCATTGAGATTGATGGGATTGAAATTCAGCTCCTTTTAGAAGCCATAAATGAGCGTATTGAGTATCTGATTGGTAGAGATTATTGCATTGGCCATGCATATTTCACTTCACTATTAGACAAAGAGAACCAAACTTTTCAAAAGCTAGCTGATATATTAAAAAATCAAATTTTGCCATTGCTACAAGAGTACTTTTACTCTGATTGGGAAAAAATAGATTTAGTGCTTGGTGGTAATTCATTTATCCAAAAAACTGAATTGAAAGGTAAATCTTTATATTTGTTCCAAGATAAATCAGTAACACCAGAAGAGGTTTGGAGTATTGATGCAGAAGCTTTTGACAATCCGCATAATTATGTTGGGATCTATACAGATATAGAATTAGCGGAATCAAAGCAATAATGAAACAGCATATTATTGTACGTGAATATGCAACTTTAAAAATTGCGAAGCATCCAAAAATACAGAATTTGGATAAGTTGGATGAGGCTGAAATTTCCCAACAGGATTTCGATTATCTTTACGAGCTAATGCATCAGGATATTTCTGAGGTTGAAACTAAAAAAAAGATTTTCCTATTAAGTTCTCGTACAACCTTACGTGTTCAAAACTTTGTGGGCGTTATTGAAACTCCTGCAGGTACTGTACTTGAGTTGTTGCCAAAAATCGCTCACTTAGATGATCTGAATCAATTAAAAGAAAAATTACTTCAGATGATTCTAGTGGCTCAAAATATTAAATATCGAAAAGTAGATGAAGCATCTTTAAAATCCTATAAAGGTCCTTTAAGTGAGTATTTGGCACGTGTTTTTCTTATTGAATTAGGGAAACTATTGCAAAAAGGTATTTGCCAAGATTATTTAAATATTGAAGATGAACAGCTTTATTTGAGGGGGAAATTGAATTTAAAAAAACATGTAAGAAATAGTGCAGGAAAATTACATATATTCCCTATTCACCATGATGTTCTAGGTTTGAATAATGCTGAAAATAGATTGCTGAAGACTGCAATTGAATTTATTTTAAAGAAAACACGGGATTCACATAACAAAAAAAATGCATTGATTTTTTCTCATTTAATGCAAGACATTCCATTCAGTAAGCAGTTAGATTCAGATTTAAAAAAATGGCGTTCTGGGCGACTTGTTGCCCATTACCAGGCTATAAAGCCTTGGTGCCAACTAATTTTAAAGCAGAAAAATCCAATGGCTATTTTAGGGCGGGATAGAGGGTATAGCTTATTATTTCCAATGGAAAAAGTATTTGAGCAATATATTGGACATAAGCTTAAGGATTTGTTGAAAAATGATTTTTCATTACATATGCAGGATAATGAGAAATATTTGTTAGAAAAAGATGAAAAAAATTACTGTAGATTAAAGCCAGATTTTCTTATTAAAAAAAATAAAATAAATGAACTTGTTTTAGATGCAAAATGGAAACGGTTAGATGAAAATAACAAGAAATTCGGGTTAAGTGAGAGAGATGTTTATCAAATGTATGCTTACAGTCATACATATCTACAATATTCAAAAAAAGTTGTTTTGATTTATCCAAAACAAGATAATTTTACAAAGGCAATCGAAGGCTTGATATTTTTGCCGAATACAGCGAGTGGACCTGAATTATGGCTAGTACCATATGATTTAATATTAGATCAATTGTGTTTAAGTTTAGAGGGGAGGGCAAAGTTTATGTCTCAAATTTTTAATATTTGATATTTAGAGTTCAAGATAGTGCATACTATTCGGACTTTGAATACATTCCTTAAACTTTTTGAGTGACCAATTAAAGTTTAGCTCATTATTAATGGTACATTCTCACTAAATACAACTACAACTTTTCTAATGTTGTTAGATAAGTTTTATTTGATTCATTATATCACGATCTAAATTTTTCATGCTAAAACTGACTATTGGTTTTAGGCCATTTAAAAGATTTGCATTGATGAAAATGCCAAAAACATACACAAATAAAAATCAAAATATTGTATCTAGGTAAGATGATATCGAGATTACTAGCTGATTTGGAATCATACAAGCGATACAGGAAACAAAGCTGATGTATTTTTTATGTACTAGAATTCATAATACATCACTCTATATTTTAGTGGAATATTGCTTAAATTAAACCTAAATAATTGCTATATTTAAATTAAATGTTGACATGCTGATGATATGGGTAATACAAAACTTTTGATGCCGAGTGCGGCATCTATTTTGCAATCGATGCGAGATATTGGTTATACATTAGACACAGCCGTTGCGGATATTATTGATAATAGTATTGCAGCCTCTGCCACAAAAGTTGAACTGTTTTTTTTAACAAAACCACTCTTACGATTTTTAATTGTTGATAATGGCACAGGAATGTCTAGTGACGAGCTTCATTTAGCATTAAAGTTTGCTGCAAAATCACCTGTAGAAACAAGAAAAGATGAAGATCTAGGAAGATTTGGTTTAGGTTTAAAAACAGCCTCCTTTTCACAAGCACGTAAGATAACCGTTATTACTTCCAAAAATAATCAGCTTTGCGCAGCACAATGGGACTTAGACTACATTGTGCAAGAGGACCAATGGTTATTAAAAATCATTGATATTAATGATATTGATTTAGATGAAGAATATCTGAATAAAATTAAAGAACATGGCACCATTGTTATGTGGGAAAATATAGATCGGATTTCTTTTCATGAAGATGAAAAGGTTATACAGCGCTATATTAATCAAACATTGTCAAAATTAAGAGACCACTTGGGGCTAGTCTTCCATAAGTTTATGGAAGGTAAAGCAAAGGCACATAAATTATCGATTAGCTTAAATAACTTGCCTATTGAAGCTTTTAATCCATTTTGTATATCGAATAGTTTTACTTTAAAGCATCCGAAAGAAAAAGTATTTATTGAAGATACTGAAGTTGCAATGCAGGCGTATATTTTGCCACATTACTCTAAAATGTCTAAAGATGAGTACGAATTGTTCAAAGAAAAAAGTGACTTACTCAACTCGCAAGGTGCTTATGTTTATCGTAATGATAGATTAATGGTATGGGGAGATTGGTTTCGTGTAATTTCTAAATCTGAAAATACAAAGTATGCGCGTGTTGAAATTAATTTTGATAAAAAGATTGATCAATTATGGACGATTGATATTAAGAAGTCTAAGGCTGTACCACCTTATGAGGTATTAGATCGCTTAAAGCAGGTGATAGGGAAAATATCAACGGCAAGTGTAAAGCTATCGACTAAACGTATTAATAAAAGTCTAGCCACAGATGAATCGGCATGGAACCGTTTTTCTGGTGATTTTATTGGTTATAAGATTAATAAAAACTATCCGATATACCAAAACTTAGTACAGTCTATGACTTCTATACAACTTAAAAACTTTCAAACATTTATGGAAATTTTGGAAAGTAGTCTTCCCGTACAAAGTATTTATTCCGATATGGCTGTAAATCCCAAACAAGTTGTTTTACAGGACACGGTAGATTCTGAAAAACTCTATGAAAAATTTTTAAGTTTTGCAGAAATGATGGAAGCAAAGAACATGGATAGGAATATGTTCAAGCAGGCTGCTATTTCTACAGGCTTATTTGATGAAAATACTAAAGACTTTAGCAATTGGATAGAAAATTATTATGCTTAATGAACAGCAATATAGGGTAGCTAAAACAGCCATAGATCTATGCTTAACTAAAGAAGGTCCTTATGAAGTTGAGTTTATTGAAAAAAAGGTAATGGCAGCATCAGGGCTATTTGATTACGAAGATGATACTAGCATTATCACTCGTTATGTAGAGTCCAAAGTAAATTGTAGTATGCAATTGGGGGTGTCAGTCGTTAGCGAAGAAGCTGAACATAGCCAAGATTGGATTCAAGATATTGCTAATGAGAATAAAATATATGCAACATCTTATGAGCGCTATTTACGTCAA